>CAXTWG010000037.1:0-24631 GCA_964247895.1 uncultured Acidobacteriaceae bacterium | reverse complement strand
GCCTTCGCGACGGGTTCGCCCCCACGGTGTGGATCGAGGTCGGTCCAGGCAAGGTCCTTAGCGGCCTTCTTCGCCAGATCGACAGAGCCCAGAGCGCCCTCAATGTCGAGGATGCCGCTAGCCTCGACATCACCCTCACCCAGCTCAGGAAAGAGACCCTCGCATGAAGTCCGACCTGCTCCCCATTACTGAAATCGCCGCCAAACTCGGCATCCCTGATAGGTATTTCGAGCCTCTGGGCCGTTATGGCGCAAAAATCAAACTTGACTTGCTCAAAGACCCGGCCTTTCCGCGCAAGGGCAAATTGATCCTCGTTACCGCGACCACGCCCACCGTTTCCGGCGAAGGCAAGACCGTCACCTCCATCGGCCTTACACAAGGGTTGGAGCTGGTGTTGAAAGGCACCGGCAAGCGCGTCGTGCTCACCTCGCGCGAGCCTTCGCTCGGACCTGTGTTCGGCATGAAGGGCGGCGCGGCCGGCGGCGGGCGCTCGCAGGTCGAGCCGAGTGAGAAGATCAACCTCCACTTCCATGGCGACTTCCACGCCATCACCTCCGCCCAC
Organism: uncultured Acidobacteriaceae bacterium; assembly: GCA_964247895.1. Taxonomy (GTDB): domain Bacteria; phylum Acidobacteriota; class Terriglobia; order Terriglobales; family Acidobacteriaceae; genus EB88. Next base: position 24,069 of record CAXTWG010000037.1, on the reverse strand, counting down.
AACCTCCTTGCCGCTCTGCTCGACGCCCATATCTTCCATGGCAATGACCTCGGCATCGATCCTGCGACCGTGACCTGGCCGCGCGCGCTCGACATGAACGACCGCGGCCTCCGCCGCATCGCCACCAACGTCGCCGGACCGAAAAAGGATGGGTCCGCGCTCCGCGAAGGCTCCAACCAGCCCTCCGGCTTTGTCATCACCGCTGCGTCAGAAGTCATGGCCATCCTGGCCCTCGCGCGCGACCGCGACGACCTGCGCGAGCGCCTGGGCCGCATCATCGTTGCCCAAAACAAAGCCGGCGCGCCGGTGCGCGCGCGCGACTTGGAAGCGGTCGGCCCCATGATGGCCCTGCTGGCGGAGGCGATCGAGCCGAACCTGGTCCAGACAACCGAAGGCACGCCCGCCTTCGTCCATGCCGGCCCATTTGCCAACATCGCCCATGGCACCTCAAGCGTGGTCTCGCAGGAAATGGGTCTGCGGCTGGCCGACTACGCGGTCAACGAGTGCGGTTTCGCCTCCGACCTTGGATTAGAAAAGTACATGGACATCGTCACCCGCGAGGCCGGCATCGAGCCTGCGGCCGCGGTGCTGGTGACCACCGCCCAAAGCCTCAAGAACCAGGGCCAGGCGGTCGAGGGTGAGGGCGACGCTCTAGAGAAAGGCTTCAGCAACCTGGCCAAGCATGTTGCGATCCTGCGCGGGTTTGGGCTGCCTGTGGTGGTCGGGATCAATCACTTCCCTAAGGACACGGACGAGGAGCTCGCGCGCCTCAAGGCCTGGTGCGATGCGAACAGCTTACCCAATGCCTTCACCGAAGCCTTCACCCGCGGCGCGGAAGGCGCGGCTGATCTGGCACGCGCCGTGCTCGCCGTCACCGACGGACCGGCGCCGAAGATCACGCCCGCCTACGAGCTCGAAAGCTCGCTCGAAGCCAAAATCGAGGCTGTCGCGACAAAGGTCTACGGCGCCGCCGGCGTCGACTACGCAGACGCGGCCCGCGCAGCGCTGGCCCGGTTCGCCGGCTGGGGCTTCAGCGGCGTACCGGTTTGCATCGCAAAAACGCAGTACTCGCTGTCCGAAGACCCAAAGCTCGCCGGCGCCCCTACCGGCTGGCGTTTGCGCGTAACCAATGCCGCTCTGTCGGCCGGTGCGGGCTTTGTCGTTGTGATCGCCGGCAACATGATGCTGATGCCCGGCCTGCCGAAAAGCTCGCGCGCCGCAGACATCGATGTAGATGCGCAAGGGGAGATCGTGGGCCTGCGCTGAAGTTGGATAGGCGTTTGTGGCGGGAGAGGGATTCGTACTGGTCGTACAACTCATTTAGAATAAACAACTTGCATTTTCGCTTGCTGAGAGATACGGACAAATATACCGGCAAAATGCGCTCACTAGGGCTCTAGCGGTTGCACATTGGTCCACCACAAACGGCCTGTAGTAGCCCGACCATGCCGCCCGGCTCATCCGAAGCCATGGCTGTAAGGACCGCTCGGGCATCGGCTGTCTGCATCCCATCGAAGGCTTCCAAACAGACCCCGTACAGGCGCTTCGATGGGATGCGAGCCATTCCGCTCCCCGCCTGATGCAGTGTGACCATAGAACCATTCTGAGCTTCCAGCAGGGCTAGGCGGCGCTTTACCTCATTCAGCATGGGTAGCAGCCTCCAGCTTCTCGATACGGGCCAGCACGTCCTCTGTTTCATGGATGCGGAGCACCAGATCGAGAATCGACTTGGCGGCCGAGACACGGGCAGAGTCTTTCGCGTTCACGTCGCCCGAGATGGCCGCCAAGGTGCTCACCGCACCCAAGCTCGCGGCCCTGAGCGCGGTCTTTGCCGAATCGAGCAGCTCGCGCCGGGCGGCCTCATAGCGGGCTTTGAACTCGGGTTCAGTCATCCATCGCGTGACGGTCGATTCGCCTACCCCTACGCTTTCGGCGGCCTGCCTCACCGTCGGAAAAGCGAGCAAGGCCGCTATGACTTTCTCCTGCCTATCCCCGAGCTTTGCGTATCCAGCCATTCAATTCGCCTTAGTTTCGCTTTTTCTAACTTAGCTAACTTGGCTTAAAAGTGGCAAGGGGTCGGCGATGTGCAAGCCCACCACCCGCCCCCGGCTGATGGGTAGCCCGGCTTCGCTGAGCAAGGCCGCGAACGCGGGCAGGTCGCAGACCTCACCCCCGCGCTTCGCGCACCAGTCGCCGAAAGCTCGATACAAGGCCGTCACCTCGCAAGTGTTGGTAAATCGGCAGCGGCTCAGAGCGAACCGGGCGAAGAGGTCCGGCCAGCCCGGGGAGGTGCTTTTTTCATCCCTGAGTGAAGTGCCAAAGGTGCCACAAGTGCCAGAACTCGCAGCTGTCGCTTTCTCTTCGCTAATTCTGGCACTTGTGGCACTTCTGGCACTTGGGTCCGGGGCCGAAACGCGCGGTTTCCAATCCAACCACCTACGCCTAACTTCTGCCATGATGAGCCTCCAATTCTGGATTCACGATAACCGTTTCCGACGCCACCCGTCCCTGCCTACCTGCATCCCCTGCGATGCGCCGTATCCATCCCATCTCTTCCAACTCCCTGAGCGCGGGCAAAGCCTCGTCCTTGCTCGCAAGCCCATGCCAGTGCTTCCGGTAGAGATCACGCAAGGTGAACCGCTTGCCCAAGTCCCCGGCGGCGATATGCTGGCCCAAGGTGATGACCGCAGCCCTCTCCGGTGACGCCTGAGCCGAGTAGACCCGCCGGGCGTGGGATTCGAGGTATTCGCACCACTGGGCAGCGAGCTTCGCATGGTGCAAGGTCACCCGCTCGCGTTCCCCATCTGCCAAGGCGAAGAGCAGCCCGAGCGAGGGCATGAGGGAACGGTACTTGCCGAGATGGGCCTGCATGACCTCACCCAAGCCGGGTTTGCAAAGCCTGTTCTCTAGAACCGTAATCCATTCCGTGTAAAGCTCCTGAGCTTGCGCGTCGAATCGGAAGCCGAGAGGAACATCGCTGCCCATAAGGGCGAGCCGCCGGTAGATCACACCGGCCTTCTCCAAAGCCTCTCTATCCGGGGCGCGGTCTACCTGAACCCATTCCCCTTCCGGCGCGTCGGGCCAAACGAGCAACTGGAACCGCTGCATGAGGCCGTCGTTCGATGGGCCGCCGCGCAGGGCATCGGCGAGGTAGGCCCGCAGCCGCGAGGGCTGGATACCGCCGAAGATGGAAAGGCAGGTGTGCGGGACGTGGATGCTGCCACGCCCCACCCTGTCAACCGTATAGGAGCCGTCCCCGTTCCAAGCCTCTAAAGCAAAGCCGCGCTCCTGCTCTCGGCCCTGTCTTTCGAGGCCCGCGAACCAACCCGTGAGTTCATCTTTCAATAGGAAGATGCCAGCCGGGTTCGCGGCCATCATCGCGTGCAAAGCCTCAAAGGTCGCGTCGGAGGTGATGAGCCGCTTTTGCAACGGTGCCGCCCCGGCAGTGGCTGGTGCCGATGGCGGCGCGTCGCCGTCCCGCATGGCCCGTTTTACCCCTGCCTTCCATGCGTCCTTCGCCATTTCGTCCAAGCCGCTTTGCAGGTCGAAGGCTTCCTTGGCAGCCGTGTGCTCCTGCATCCATTCACTCTCTAATTCCTGCACCGCCCCGGTGACCGCCTTGATGGTCGGAGACTTCATCGAACTGGGAGATGCGACGATGCCGCCCCAGAGGTTCGGAATGACGCGAAAGGTAGTGTCATGCCGTTTCGGCTGAATAAAGGCCCGCCTGCCCACCACACCGGCAAGCGTCTGCACCGCTACCACGGCGGGGAAGTCGAGCGGCACCTGCATACGCGCCGCGATGTCCTCCACCATGGGCCTGAGCGAAATGGGCAGCATATCGGGCGTCAGCTTATCCACACGGGGCAAGGTGCGGCCGAGCGGTTCGGGTTCGGGCCATGGGTCGGATTCGCTCACAGTCGCCCTAGGAGCCGCAGCGGTGTCCTCATGCAGGTCGATTGGTCACGCCGAAGTAATCGCGCTTACCTAAAGGCATTCTGGGCTTCCGAAGACCCGCTTCCCAGCCCGAGCGCATCGTGCCTTTGGCGGAGGTTTTTCTCGCAGGTAGTTGGCAGCCGCCTCTCCGACCGCTTCCCATGCCGGAGCTTCGTCAAGCCAACCGGCGGCAACACATTCGGCCACGCGCAAGGCCAGAAGGTTTAGCCCGGTATTTCTAAGTCCTTGGCCAGGAACTAGCGCGGTGAACTTCGCGCACTCCTCCCGGAGCACCTTCTTCCCACAAGCAAGCTCCCGTGGCCCTACCGTGGGGGGCGTAGCGGTGAAGCTCGCGGGCTGAAGCTTGCGGTCAGGCCGGGTGAGCAAAGCCAGCAACTCGGGCGGGGCTTTGGCCGGGTTAGTGGACCCGCTCTCATCAAGCTTATAAACCGCTCCGCTCGGGTGAACGCTGCCGGGCAGGACCACGTAGCCGCCGGTACCTCGAACGTCGATACCTTCGCCCAGCTTGCCTGTCGAGTTTCCAACGCTTATCCCCTTGGGGAGCATGGAATAGTGGTGCCGCCCGCCATCTGGCCTGCCCGTGATGGCCGTAAGGGTGGGAGGCAGACTGAGCGCGTCGTAATTTACCCGGCCCAGCTCCCCATCCGCATCGACCACCACCACACCGAATGGCTCGCCGGTCGCCATAGCCCAGTTACAGCCGGGGTACTGTTCGGCCCATGCCTTTAATTGTTCTAAGTCATTGGTGGCTCTCTCTCCAGCCTTCAAAGACAGGCGTCTTCATCTTCGGCCTGAGCGGGAAGACTCGGCAGCCTTGCTCGGCCAGCCATTCGACTTCGGAAGGAATGGTGCTATAGTTCTCATTAAGCGATGGCATTTAATTCTCCTTATATAAAAGCCCTGTTAGAGCAGGGCTTTTATCTCGGGTTGTAGATTTTTTGCGCTGCTAATTCGAGCGTGAGCAAACTGTGATGAATCTTTGGGTTACTTGGGAACGGTGTAAACGCGTTATCGGGAAAGTCATCCCAGAACACACCTTCTAAAGCAGCTAGTATTAAAACTAATGGGCAGCCGATAACACAGCCAATTGCTATGCGGCCTGAAATGGTCTCTGAAATGCGGAGTGTTTCGACGGGACCGTGACAGCTTGGGCATTCTGCAACCCAAAGGCCCTCATGCTCGTATACTTGCCGAGCCTTTAAACACTTAGCGACTCTCTGGGCCGCATCTACGGGGATGTCGAGCAGGTCACGCAGAATCGCGAACGCATTCTTTAACTGTGAGACTAATTTGAATGCTTCGATCACATCTTCATTGCTCGCCTCCTGTTTACAAACGATAGACATTAGACGGTCTATCGATTTTCTCATATCAGCTAACTTTTCTTCGTTCATGCGGCGCTGCATCCGCTTGGCTCTAGGCTCTTCAGAGTCACTAATATGATAAGCTCTAAGACGATTGTTCATCATTCCGCACCTACAGTCTTGCGGTGAGCTACCGCGTGAGCTTCGATCCAAGCATCCAACTCAGCTTCGATCCATCCGATAGCCTTACCGCCGCGATATGAACAGGCTGGGGGAACAGGCCGCTCTTGACCTTGTTCCAAATAGAAGTGCGGCAAAGCGGTACGCGCTTCAGAACTTCGGGCAGCCTAACAATTCTCTGAGCCATAGTGACTACTCCCTTAGTTGATTAGCTCATGGTGAACATGGGCAGGAGTAGATTGGCATCGGTCAAACGTTATGTAAAGACTTCACACCTCGCGCACCGGAAAGCCCGGTCAAACGATTATGGTGCCGCTTTCGGCGGCGTAATCGTTTGGTCCGCGTAGCGGAAATTGTGATATGCTTCGGCTCTCCATGTGGGCATGGGGCCGTGCTTAAGCCATGCGCTCGCGCGGGACCATCGTAACGACATTCTGCCGGGCGCGGTCTAGGTGGTCAGCCCACTCTTGCATCATGCGGGTGCGGGGTGCGAGGTAGAGAGCATGGTTATAGGCCGCGCTCACAGCGTTCCGGGGCGCATGGGCTAGCTGCAATTCGATGTGTTCATGGGCATAGCCCTGTTCGTGGAGGAGGGTGGAAGCCAAGCCACGAAAGCCGTGGCCCGTCATCCTGCCCTTGTAGCCCATCCGCTCCAAGCCTTTCAGGATGGTCATATTCGATATGGGCTTGCCGCGCCGCTCGCCGGGGAAGACATATTCCGTACCCTCGCTCAGGTCGCGAAGGCTTGCCAGCACTTCCAGTGCTTGCCGGGAAAGCGGGACGATGTGCGGGGTCCGCATTTTCATGCGTTCGGCGGGGATGTCCCATCTCGCGGCCTCTAAATCGAACTCTTCCCAGCGAGCCCTGATAAGCTCGCCAGTCCGCACGAAGGTAAGAGCCATGAGCTTGATGGCGAGCCGGGTTACGTGTTTGCCGGGATAGACCTCCACCTGCCTGAGCAGGCCCGGCAGCTCGCGGGCGTCGATACGGGCGTAGTTGATCTTGCGCGTTGGCCGTAGCACGTCCGAAGGCTTGAAGTCGCCCGCCGGGTTGCGCTGGGCGTGGCCATGAGCGATGGCATAGCGGAACACCTGGCCTACCGTCTGCAAAGCCCGTTTCGCGATATCGGCCGCGCCGCGCTGTTCGATTCCCTTGACCATGGCTACCAGCTCGGGGGCTTCAATCTCCCGGATGGGGCGCGGCCCGAGCTTGGGCAGCACGTTCGCTTTCAGCCGCTCCCATGTGGTGACCGCATGACGCTCGCTCTTGCCTGCCCGCCAGTGGTCCCACCAAAGACGGGCGACGCTCGCGAAAGAATCGGCGTCCGCCGAACGGGCGGCGGCCTTGTCGCTTTTGCGCCTCGCCATAGGGTCAATGCCCATCGCGAGGAGCTTACGGCCTTCCCCGTGCTTCGCTCGGGCCTGTGCCAGAGACACAACCGGGTAGCTGCCCAGCGCCATGGTTTTCTTCGCACCGCCAAAGCGGTAGTCCCATCGCCACAGCTTGCCACCGGTGGGCATGACCCACAGGTACAGGCCGAAGCCGTCCGGTACGCGATGTGCCTTCTCACCAGCCTTTACCCGCTTGACTTCCAGCTCCGTAAGCGCCATCGGAACCCCCAAACCAAAATACCGGCATTTTGCATCCCGGATACCGGCAAATATACCGGCAAAAGATCATGGCTTCCACTGTACCGCGATGGACGATGCTGCACAGAGGACATGAGAAAAGCCGCTGTTTGCGGGCCTTTTGAGAGTTCGATGAACCTTCCTGAGACTTCCTGAAACGAGTTCTTGGCGGAGGGAGAGGGATTCGAACCCCCGTTACCCGCTAGGGTAAAGCGGTTTTCAAGACCGCCTGTTTCAACCGCTCACACATCCCTCCGCGTGGCGTATGTGGATTCAGTCTACAACGCGGTTTGGAGCGAAAAAAGGGCCGCCTTGGAGGGCAGCCCTTTAAGCAGGGAGCGGGGGGGGTTAGAACTGCAGGCGCGCGCCGAACTGGAGCTGACGCTGGTAGGGGGTGCCGGTGCCGACCACGGCCGAGTCTGCGCTCGTGATCAGGCCCGGGCTGCCGGTGGTGCAGTCCACGCAGCGGGCGCTGGCGGACGAAGGCAAGCCGAGCGGGGTGTGGTTGAAGACGTTGAAGGCCTGGAACTGGAACTGGCCCGTGAAGCGCTCGGTGATGGGGAAGTTCTTAAACAGGGAAGCGTCGGCGAAGTAGTCCGAGGGACCCCGGAAGGAGTTGCGGCCGATATTGCCGATGGTGCCGAATTGGGGGCGGATGAAGGGGCCGGAGCGCGCGCCCTGAGCGGCGAGCGGGGCGACGGGCGTGAAATACCGGCGCGAATGGGTAGCCGGGTCAAAGCCGCTCGCCTGGCGGCGGAAGGCGTTGGAGCCGCCGGTGAGGTTGGGGCGGCAGTCGCTGGAGGTGCCGGGCGAGCCGAAGTTGGTATCGATATCCTGGTCGGAGCCGCACTCCCCGTATGTCGGCGTGAACGGCAGGCCGCTCTCGTAGGTGGTGGTGCCGGTGACCTCCCAGCCGCCGATGGCGTAGTTGACGAGGCGCTTGTCCGTGTTGAAGAACCGGCGGTTTTTGCCGAAGGGCAGCTCATACAAGCCGCTCAACACGAAGACGTTGTTGCGGTTGGTATCGCTGGGGCCGTAGTCGATGCGGGCGTTTTGCGCGAAATACGGCGTGCCGTAGTTAAGCGCGCGCGACCAGGTGTAGTTGGCCAGGAACTGGAAGCCGTTGGCGAAGCGCTGGTTGAGCGTGGCCTGGAGCGAGTTGTAGTTGGCGCGGGCGGAAGGGGCGGTGTTGTTGATGTCCTGCGAGCAACAGGGGGTAAGGGCGCCGGGGGTGGGGAAGCGTCCGTAGTAGGGCCGGCGCTGGTCGCGCCCGGCAAGGGCCAACGCTTGTGTGGGCGTGGCTGGGGTGATCGACGGCAGCACGGGGACGTTGGCATTGTAGCCTTCGGTTTCGCCGGGGTAGATGCGGTCGGCGAGGTTGCCGACGTAGGCTACAGTGGCGGTGGTATTGCGGCCGACCTGCTGCTGAAGGCTCAGGTTGTACTGGTAGACCTCCGGCAGGATGAGCGTGTTGGGGCGGACCTGCACGCCGAGGCCGTTGGGGATGGGGATCGTGCCCGAGGCCGGGATGGCGATCGGCGCGGGCCGCGCGGGCAAGGTGTTGTAGAGGTAGGAGAAGCGCCCGGCGGAGTTGCCGGCGTTCACGTCCTCGTTGAAGACCACCGGCAGGTTGTGCGAGAGCACGGAGCCGAAGATGGTGCCGAAGAAGCCGACATTGTCATACACCTGGCCGAAAGCGCCGCGGATGACGGTGTTGGGCATCGCCTGGTAGGCGAAGCCGAAGCGGCCGCCGAGGTCTTTCAGATCAACGGTAGCGCCGCCGTTGGTGCCGTAGGGGCCGGTGCCGGCGATGCGGATCACGCCGGCGTTGAGGTCGGTAAAGCCGCCTGCGGTGGGGGTGTTCACGGTTTCAGGGAAGATGATATCCCAGCGGACGCCGTAGTTGACGGTGAGCTTGGGGGTGACGCGCCAGTCGTCCTGGACATAAAAGCCGCCGCGTTTCTGACGGCTGGAGGCGTTCTGGTTGTAGACGTCGAAGCGCTGGAAGCGGTCGACCTCGCCGAAGAGCACGGAGGCGAGACCGAGCCCGGTGCTGCCTTGGCCGAAGCTCAGGAGGCCGGTGCGGTTATTGTCGCTGGCGTTGCGGAGGTTGAGCGCGTAGCGGATATCGCCGCCGAACCGGATGGAGTGGTTGCCGGCGATGCGGGTCCAGTTGTTCGCAAGCTGGAAGACCTGCTCGCTTTCACGCAAGGGCGAGTTGCTGTTTTGCACGCCGAAGTTCGAGATCGAGCCGTCCTCGATGTTGAAGGACGGGGAGCCCGAGGTGTCGGATGCGCCGGTGTTGAGGTTCGGCAAGCCGATGGCGGCAGCAGGCGCGGTGCCGGCGTCGAACTTGTTTTCCGCGACGTGGTAGGCGAGGAAGCCGAAGCGGACATCGGTGAGCAGCTTGGCGCTGAAGGCGCGGTCGAGGCCGACGGAAGCGTTCTGGTTCTGCACATTGTCAGTGCCGGTGGAGTTGCCGATGCCGAAGCCGGTGCCGCCGGCGGCGCCGAAGACCGGGTTGCCGTTGAGGCGGAAGTTGGCGTAGTCGTAGCGGCCGAAGATGTGAGTGCTGCCGGAAACCTGCTGGTCGAGCCGGATGTCAGCCTGGTCGCCGTTATCCTGGCCGGAGCCGGAGCCGGCGTAATTGTTCACTGTCCCGTTGCTGGTGCCAGTGGTATTGGGCGCGGGCAGGGCGGCGAGCAGGGCGCGGCCCTGGGGGGTGATGAGGGCGGCGGGGATGGCGTTCGACGCGATGGGGATAGCAACACCGGCGGCTGTGACGTTAGCGGCGGATGTGACGGTGGCGACGCCGTACTGGCTCAGGTCGCACAAGCCCGCGCCGGAGAGGCAGGTATTGCGGACCTGCTGCGTAGGCACGTTTTGCCGCAGGCTGGTGCCCACACGCTGGCGCTGACCCTGGTAGTCGAGGAAGAAGAACGAGTGGTCCTTGATGATGGGGCCGCTAAGCGAGCCGCCGAACTGGTTGTAGAGCGAGGAAGGGATGAGCCGGCCGGTGACCGGGTCGGGCTGGTACTGGGTAAAGGGATCGCGGGCCTGCTGGGCATCGCTGCGGCGGAACTCGAAGCCGTCGCCGTGGAAGGCATTGGCGCCGGACTTGGTGGAGCCGATGACGAAGCCGCCGACCGCGCCGCCGTACTCGGCCGGGTAGTTGCCGGAAAGTACCTGGAGGTCCTGGGTGGAGTCGAGGGTGGGGTTGATGACGACGATGCCGAGCACGGGCTCGCGGTCGTCGGTGCCGTCGACGAGGTAGCCCTCGGTACCGTAGTTGGAGCCGTTGAGGGAGGTGGAGACAGTGCCCTGGGGGTTCTCCGACGGGCTGATGGAGAAGGAGGAGCGCTGGGCTCCGGGGGTGAGCAGGGTGAACTGGGTAAAGTTGCGGTTGATGCTGGGCACGCTCTGGAGCTGTTGGTTGTCGAGGGTCTGGGAGACGTCGGCCTGGTCGACCTTGAGGATGGGCGCGGCGGTGGTGACGGTGATGTTGGTGGTGCCCCCGCCGGCCGCGGCGAGCGTGAGGTTGACTTGGGGGGCTGAGTTCACTGCAACGACCACGTTCGAGTTTTCAGCCGGCTCGAAGGAGCCGGAGGTGGCCTTGACGCTGTAGGTGTCAGGGATGAGGCGGCTGGCGGAGTACTCGCCGCTGGCGTTGGTCTGGACGGTGCGGGAGGTGCCTTTGTCGGTGTCGGTGATGACGACGGTCGCGCCGGGGACGACGGCGCCGGTCGAGTCGGTCACGGTACCGAGGATGGAGCCGTAAACGCCTTGCGCCTGGACGCCGGGGTTCGCGGAGCAAAGCGCCAGGGTAAGCGAGACCGCTTGCGCGGATCTGGTGAAGCGATGACTGTGCATGGGTAGTGCCTCCTGAATACAGCCCTCGCCGGCAATGGAAAGGCGTCGAGCTCGCTCCCGGGGCCTATCTGCGTGAAGGCCTCTGGTCGCAGGGCACAGCATACGCCGGATCGCGTATAGGTTGCTACCCGCACAACACTCGGGAGGTGGACGTATCATAAAAGGCGATGCCGACGTTCTCCGAAACGCCAGTCAAGGCCTCAGCCCGGCGGTCGTTCGACGCGACGCTCGACAGCGCGAAGCGGACGATGGTGTTGTCGGAGATTGTGCGGCTGGCGATCGACAGTTTCCAGGCGAGCAAGGTGCGGTTCGCGCTCACGGCGCTCGGCATGGTCATTGGCGCGGCTTCGCTGATCTTTGTCGTCACCATCGGGCTGACAGGCAAGCAGTACATCCTGGGACTGCTTGAAAGCATTGGGACCAACATGGTTTCCGTGGACTACTCCGGCGGGTCCAGCGGGGGTTCCAACAGCTACCAGAGCGACTACCTGACGCGCGAAGACGTGGACGCGATCAAGGCGCAGGTGCCCGCAGTGCAGTACGCGTCGCCGCTGCTGGAGATGCACGACCGTATCTCGATCCACGGCACGGAAAAGCAGCTGCTGATTCTTGGGGTAGTGCCGGAATACCAGTCCATCCGCAACCTGAAGGTGCTCGCGGGACGCTTTTTCGATGAGGAGGATGAAACCTCCCACAGCCACGCCGCCGTGGTCACGAAGGGGTTCGCGGACCAGATGTTCGGCAGCTATGACGGAGCGATCAACCAGACCTTCTCGCTCACGGGAATCCCGTTCACGATTGTGGGGGTGTTTAAAGAAAGTGTGGACACCTTTGGGGAGTCCGAGATCGCGGATCAGACGATCCTGATCCCGTACTCGGTGGGGCGCTATTTTTCGGGCACCGACCAGCTGAAGCAGATTTATATGACGATCCGCGACCGGACGAACGTGGATGAGGCGGCGCGCGAGATTGTCAATGTCGTCCACAAGCGGCACCTGCCGAACTCGGTGTACACCTTCTCGACATTGACCGAGCTGCTGACGACCGCGGCGCTGATCACGAATGCTCTCACGGTGGTGCTGCTGTTGATCTCGACGGTGACGCTGGCGGTGGGCGGCGTGGGCATCATGAACATCATGCTGGCGACGGTGCGCTCGCGCATTCGCGAGATCGGCATCCGCAAAGCACTGGGCGCGACTTCGCGGGAGATCAAGCTGCAGTTTCTGGTCGAGGCGGTGTTTATCTCGCTTTCCGGCGGGCTGATCGGGACTGTGCTTGGACTGGCGCTGCCGGTCTCGCTGCGGGTGTTTACCTCTTACGCGATCCCGATCTCGCCGTGGTCGGTGGTGATTGCGCTGGTGACCTCGACGGCAGTAGGGGTGATCTTCGGCACGCTGCCGGCCAACCGCGCGGCGCAACTGGACCCGGTTGAGTCGCTCAAATACGAATAGCTGCCTGTTAGACTTGGAATGACCGCCCTTTCAAGATAGGAACTGCAAGCGTGCCCCACTCCGACATCCGCAACGTCGCTATCATTGCTCACGTTGACCACGGCAAGACCACCCTGGTCGATGCCATGTTGCGCCAATCCGGCACCTTCCGCGACAACGAGGCGCTGACCGACCGCGTCATGGACTCCAACGACCTGGAGCGCGAGCGCGGCATCACCATTCTCGCCAAGGCCACGTCGATTTTTTACAAGGATTCGAAGATCAACATCGTCGACACGCCGGGCCACGCCGACTTCGGCGGCGAGGTGGAGCGCGCGCTCAAGATGGTGGACGCGGTTGTGCTGCTCGTCGATGCGTCTGAAGGCCCCCTGCCGCAGACCCGGTACGTGCTGTCGAAGGCGCTTGAAGCCAAGCTGCCACCGATCGTGATCATCAACAAGATTGATAGACCCGATGCGCGCCCGCAGGAGGTTTTGAACGAGATCTACGATCTATTCATCGACCTCGACGCAGCCGAAGACCAGCTGGACTTTCCTGTGCTCTACACCAACGGCAAGCTCGGCCTCGCGTCCGATTCGGCTGAAAAGCCGGGTGAAAACCTGCAGCCGCTCTTTGAGGCGATCCTCAAAACCGCCCTACCTGCCCCCGGCGAGAAGGACGGAACCCTACAGATCCTGGTTACGAATCTCGACTACTCCGACTACCTGGGCCGCTTGGCGGTCGCGCGCGTCTTCAACGGCACGCTCAAGGCCGGCGACGAAGTGCTGGTTTCCAAGCGCGATCTGTCGCTCGAGAAAGTAAAGGTTACCAAGCTGTTCACCTATGAGGGTTTGAAGCGGGTCGATACAAACCAGACCGAGCTCGGCGACATCATCGCGATCGCCGGCATTCCTGGCATCACGATCGGCGAGTCGTTTGTGAGCGTCGAGGACCCCCACCCGCTGCCGCTGATCGTCATCGACGAGCCTACGATCGCGATGCAGATGTCAGTGAATAACTCGCCGATGGCAGGCCGGGAAGGGCAGTTCGTGACCTCGCGCAATATCAAAGAGCGCCTGGAAAAGGAGCTGCTGACGAATGTGTCCATCCGGGTCGAGGACACGGGGTCGCCGGAAACCTTCAAGGTGCTGGGCCGCGGCGAGCTGCAGCTGTCGATTCTGCTTGAGATGATGCGGCGCGAAGGCTTCGAGATGATGGTGGGGCGGCCGGAGATCGTGACCAAGCGCGTGGACGGCAAGCTGATGGAGCCGGTCGAGCACCTGACGATCGACATCCCGGACAACTTCGTAGGGACCGTGATTGAACGGCTGGGCCCGCGAAAGGGCGAGATGGTGAAGATGGCGAGCCACGGCTATGGGCGTACGCGAATGGAGTTCAGGGTACCCTCGCGCGGGCTAATCGGGCTGCGCTCGGAGATGTTGACGGAAACACGCGGCACCATCATCATGAATTCGATCTTCGAGGGCTACATGCTGTACCAGGGGGAGATTCCGCAGCGGCCGTCGGGCGCTCTGATCTCGGACCGCTCCGGCCCGACGACCACCTATGCGCTGAACGGCTTGCAGGACCGCGGCGTGCTGTTTGTGCCCTCCGGGACCGAGGTGTACGAGGGGATGGTGATCGGCGAGCACTCGCGCGACAACGACCTGGACGTGAACGTGGTGCGCGAGAAGAAGCTGACGAATATGCGGGCTTCCTCTGCCGATGAAGCAGTGCGTCTGGTGCCTTACCGGACCATGAACCTGGAGCAGGCGATCGAGTTTATCGCCGAGGACGAGCTCGTCGAGGTCACGCCCAAGTCGCTGCGGCTGCGCAAGAAGATTTTGCAGGCCAACCGGCGTCCGCGCCGGAATGCAGTGCCGGTCGCCTAGTTTTACGGCGCGGCCCTCGCGGCTGCGCCGGTTTTTTGAACTTACCCGACTATGGCGCAGCAGTCGAATTTGTTTCCACCCAACCCGAGCGGCGATCCCCGGCAGGACGAGGCCCGGAGGACTGCACTGCGCCGCGGCCCGGTGAGCATGTTGGTACGCATCGAGGCTCTTGTACGCGTGATCGTGCGCTTGTACCTGGGTCTGCTGGTAACGGCGCTGCCGTGGCTTGCGGTTTGGGCGCAGAACAATCTGTGGACTTACAGCCCGATACTTTCAGTGTTGGCGGGGAATGGGTTTGTGCGCGGGGTCATCTCCGGGATGGGTTTGCTGAATCTCTGGATGGCGATTGAGGATGCGCGGAGCGCGCGGGAGCTGTTTTAAAGTCGTTAGGCGGTTGTATGCCGTTCTATCGACCCGGCGGCGGACTCGCATCTACAAGAGGCTGAAAGCGATTCAACTGCGAAGGGTTTGGGATTCTTCCAAAATGGTTTTCAGCTCAATCCCGTTTGTCGATTTGCTTTCGGCAAGCTCTTTCATGAGGTCTTCAAGGCGGTTGCGGATGCGTTGGCTGAGGGCGGGGAAGTAGAGGCCGAATTCTTTGTCGGAGCGGATGGCTTTGACCTCACCGAGCACGCGGAAGGGTAGATGGTTGACGGTGAAGGTGAGTTCCACGCGGGCATCGCGGACGAGTCGTTGCGGCTCCTTAAGGATGAGCAAGCAGCCGGTGACACTGAGGTTGACTACGCTCCCAGCACACGCGGCGGATTCGGCAGTCAGGAATACCTCGGCGGAACCGGAACAGCGATGCCGTCGATGCCTGCGCTGCTCAGTACCCAGAACCATGGTGTTGCCTCCTTGTTGCGGCAAAGGTTCAGCAGAATTAGATTGCCGGTCTGGTTTGTTTATCGGCGGAAACGGTGGGCGCCCACCTATGCGCGAGCCGAAAGCCGGGCGAGCATTCCCGTTTCGGGATTGCGCAGGGAGACCAGTTCTTCATTGGGAAAAGCGTGGTTAAAATCGCGCTGCATGGCTTGACGCCCTGGGCATATCCCGGCGATTCTGGCCGGGCATGGATATCCACAAACCGTTTGCCCGCTCACTGCTTGCTTATGAAAATCCGGAGTTCCTCGCGAGCGCAGACGCGCGCGTGATTCGCATTCTGGCCGAGTATTTGGAGCCGCTCGAACGGTTTCGGCGCGAGCGGGTGCGCGATACTGTGGTGTTTTTCGGCTCGGCACGGTTCCACTCGCGGGTAGTGGCCGAGCAGATGCGTGCCGAGTCTGTGGAACTGCTCGCGAACCAGGGCTCGGCGGCGCCGGAAACGGAGCGACAGGCGAGCGCGGAGGCGGCGCTGGCGATGGCGCAGTACTACGAGGCGGCGCGTGAGCTGGCCGCGATGCACACGCGCTGGGCGCAGACGCTTTCAGCCCGTGCGGAGGGCGGCTTTCATCGTTTTGTGGTTTGCTCGGGCGGTGGGCCGGGGATCATGGAGGCAGCCAACCGGGGCGCGTCGGAGGCGGGCGGCAAGAGTATCGGGCTTAACATCCGCTTGCCTTTCGAGCAGATGGCGAACCCGTACATCACGCCGGAGCTTTCACTCGACTTCCATTATTTCTTCATGCGCAAGTACTGGTTTGCGTATCTGGCGAAGGCGCTTGTCGTGTTTCCAGGCGGCTTTGGGACGATGGATGAGCTGTTTGAGATTCTCACGCTGGCGCAGACCGGCAAGCTCGCGAAAAATACGCCGGTGATCCTGTATGGGCGCGCGTACTGGGAGCGGGTGCTGAACGTGGATGCGCTGGTAGAAGCAGGCGCGGTGTCGCCGCGCGACCGCAGGCTGTTCAGCTATGCCGACTCGCCGGAGGAGGCGTTTGCGCGGCTCCGGGCGAGCCTGATGGACCAATTGCGTGAAGAAGAAGGAAGGCCGCCGGAGGGGTCAATCCCGGAGATCGCACACACGCGGCGCTGATTTCCCTCGCAGGGTACGGAAGTACCCGCCCCGCGAAATTTTCGCTTCCTCGTCATGCCTCATTCATAGTGCAGGTGGAGGATGGGTTTGAGCGGGAGGCAGGCGCATGAGCAAGCTCAGGCAAGTCTCGTACCTATGGCAGGACGAGGGAGTGGTCGAGAGTTATATCGCGGGAGTTTCGTTACACAGCCATACCAACCAATCCAAGGAAACGCTGGACTTTATCGCGGCGCTCGGGGAGCGCATCCGGTGGATCGATCCGGTGGTGAAGCGGGTAGAGCGGCGCGCACAGGCGAATCACCGGGTTGCGGTGAACTATGCGGAAAGCTACTGGACGCCGCCTTTGACGCCGAAGCTGGCGTTCGATCTTGAAAGCGAGCAGATCGCGCGGGTCGGGCTGCGGCCGCTGGTTTCGCTCACCGACCATGATACTATCCAAGCGCCCATGCTGCTGCGGACGGTGGCTTCGTCGCGGCACATCCCGGTCTCGGTGGAGTGGAGTGTGCCGTACGGAGGCGACCAGAGTTTCCACATCGGCATTCACAATCTGCCGAGCGAGACGGGGCAGGGCTGGATGGAGACGTTTGCCGGGTTTACAGCAGAGGCGGCGACGATGGCCGATCATAGGGCAGATCTTGGCGCGCGGCTGACGGAGATCCTAGCGGCGCTCCATGCATTGCCTAACGTGCTGATGGTGTTCAACCACCCGATGTGGGACCTGTACCTGGTGGGTGCGGCGCGGCACGCCGAGCTGCTGCGTCGTTTTATGGCAGAGAACGGGCGGTACATGCACGCGCTGGAGCTGAACGGGCTGCGTGACTGGCGGGAAAACCGAGCGGTGCGCGCCCTGGCGCTGGAGTACGGCAAGCTGCTGATCTCCGGCGGGGACCGGCACGGGATGGAGCCGAACGCGAATATCAACCTGACAAACGCCGGCAGCTTTACCGAGTTTGTGCATGAGGTGCGCCGGGAGGGCCGGAGCCACGTGCTGTTTATGCCGCAGTACGCGGAGCCGTTCAAGCACCGGGTGCTGCGCTCGACGCTGGACGTGGTGCAGGACTACCCGGAGTTTCCTCAGGGCTCGCGGCGTTGGGATGAGCGCGTGTACCACCCGAACCGGGAAGGTGTCATGGTGCCGGTGGCGGAGTTGTGGCCTGGGCAGACAGCGCCGCTTTATATTCGGATGCTGCTGTGGAGCGTGCGTTCGCTCGGGTCGCGGGCGGTTTCGCTCGGCCTGCGGCGGGCGTGGTCGGAGCCGGGGGAGCCGCGGTACGCGCTGGGCGAGTGAGCAGGGTTTATCAAGCAGAGTCATAGTCTCGTGACGCCCGGATGTGACGCCCGGATGAGACCCGCCGATGAAGCGGGTCTGATGAAGATTGCCGAAGCCGCTCAAATATTCATGAGACCGCTTCTACACTCAAGGCATGGAGCCGACGCCTCGTGTGGCCTTCTTCCCTGACTCGTTTAGCGAGGTAAACGGCGTGGCGCACACGGCGCGGCAGTATGCGGCATGGGCCGGGCGTGCAGACAAGCCGTTTTTGTGTGTGCATGGGGGAGGACAGCGGGTGCGCTGGAGTGAGGGTGGCAGTGTGCGGATGCTGGAGCTGCCGCGCGGGTTTGCCTCGTTCGCGCTGGACAAGGATTTGCGGTACGACCCGCTTTGGGCCAGGCATGCACCGATAGCGTTGAAGGAGTTGCGGGAGTTTCGGCCGGACGTGGTGCACATCACGGGTCCGAGCGAGGTAGGGGTGCTGGGTGCGTTGCTGGCGCACCGGCTGGGTGTGCCGCTGGTGGCCTCCTGGCACACCAACGTACACGAGTACGCGGCGACGCGGGCACGATGGATGCTCCGCGCGCTGCCACCGGCGATACGGCCGAGGGCGGCTGCCCGGATTGAAAAAACGGCGTGGAACGCAGCGGTGCGGTTGTACCGGACGGCGCGGCTGCTGTTCGCACCCAACCCGGTGCTGTGCGCGTTACTGGCGGAGGCTACCGGGAGGCCTTGCCTACCGATGGCGCGGGGCATCGACGCGGAAATGTTTACGCCCGCGTGGCGGACAGCGCCGCCGCCCGAAGAAAGCCGGACGTACACGCTGGGGTATGTGGGGCGGTTCTCGGTTGAAAAGAATGTCGCGCTGCTGCCGCGGATTGCGCGGGAGCTACGGGGGCGTGGGTTCGGCAATGTGCGCTTTCTGCTGGCGGGGCAGGGCGTCGAGGAGGGCGCGTTGCGGCTCGCGCTGCCGAACGGCACGTTTGCCGGGGTGCTGCGCGGGGAGGCGCTCGCCGAAGCATACGCGAATATGGATTGCTTTGTGTTTCCGTCGCACACCGATACGTTCGGCAATGTGGTGCTGGAAGCGCTGGCCTCGGGGGTGCCGGCGGTGGTGACGCCCGATGGCGGGCCGGCGCATATTGTGCGGTCGTCCCAAGGCGGCGGGCTGATCGCGCCGGACGGGGGGTTCACGGATGCGATCGCGAGTTTGCTGGGGGACAGGGATTTGCGGGGCGCCATGAGCAGGAAGGCGCGTATGTATGCGGAAACGGCGAGCTGGGAAGCGGTGTTCGGGGGCGTATACGCGGCGTACGAGCGAGTCCTTTAAACGTCAAAAGGCGGCCGTTTGGCCGCCTGCTTCCGTTTAAGAATTTTTAATGGTGCCGAAGAGAGGACTCGAACCTCCACACCCTTGCGAGTACATGGACCTGAACCATGCGCGTCTGCCAATTCCGCCACTACGGCACACCAGTCCAGCCCACAAAGGGGACCTGGACACAAGCCCAAGTATCCGGGATGGGAACCCCCTTGTCAAATGCATCCTACGAGGGGAAAGGGCTCCTGCGGAGGCGAGGATGGAAGGGCAGCATATGGAAAAAGGGAGTATTCCCGGCAATCACGCGGCGGAGATCCGGCGCATGGTGCATGACCTAAGCAATGCGCTGGAAATTATTGTGCAGACGCATTACCTGCTGAAGCTGGGCAAGCTCGACGACCAAACATTACAGTGGCTGACGATGATGGATACAGGGGTAAAGCAGGCGACAGAGATCAGCGTGGGGTTGCGACGCTACCTGGTTGAGAATGCAGCGGGCCGATGAAGCGGCGTTCAAGCATTGTCCCTGATGTTGGGCAGCGCGGAGGATAGCTCCGGGTGGGCTTCTACGGAAAAGCCACCCGCATAATCGCTAGATCCTGTGCGCCTTCAGGGAGAAATGTCCTAGCCCGAGGTATGTCTGGATTCGGGTTCAGATTCGGACTGGAGGGGGATCCAGATCCGTCATACGCGTATGTTCTCGCCGCTGACGCCCGGCATTTGCTTTTACTGAACCAGTTTCGCGTCCAAGGTGATTTCTGTGTTGTTGGCGAAGAGCTTGGAGATGGGGCAGCCTTTTTTCGCTGCATCGGCTGCTTTGTTGAAAGCAGCTTCATCCGCGCCGGGGATGTGTGCTTCCGTCGTGAGATGGATGGCGGTGATGCCGAAGCCGCCCTCGACCTTGTTCAGCGTCACTTTGGCTTCTGTTTTGAGTGAGTCGGGACGGAGGTTCGCCTCGCCGAGCTGGGCGCTTAGCGCCATGGTGAAGCAGCCGGCGTGTGCGGCTGCGATCAACTCTTCGGGGTTGGTGCCTATGCCATTTTCAAAGCGGGTTGCAAACGAGTATTGCGTGTCCTTGAGGATGTCGCTGTCGGTGGTGAGGGTGCCCTTACCGTCCTTGAGTCCGCCTTGCCACTCCGCTGATGCTTTCCGGTCCATGGATATCTCCTTTTCCGTTCAGATGCGTTCAGAGCAGTTTCCCTGTCGATGTGTTGACCCGGATGTGGTTGCCTGGGCCTTTTCTTGACGGAAAAGCCCCGCTGAGTGTCGCCGGTCTCTCGAGAGCATCAGGGAAACCGCTCTAGGGAGTAGCAGGCCGGCGCTTGAGGCTTAGAGTGAGTGCGACTCCATCGGCTTGTCCGCCCTGCTGGGTGAGGGTACCGGTAAGCAGGTAATAACCGGGCAGGGTGGGCGAGGCTGCGAGGCCATGGTCGAGGTGGCCGGTGAAGGCGTAGCTGTGGCCGTGCACTTGGCGGGTGGTGAAGGTGAGGGCGTGGCCGTCGGCGTGGGTTTTCACGAAGGGAAGCGTGACCGGAGCGGCATTCGGGTTGGGGTCGATGGGATCGGTCATGTAGCCGCGCAGGGTACCGTCCTCGAAGAAGAGCGTGAGAATGCCGCCGATTTTATTCCAGGGATATTCGCCTTCAGCCTCGGGCGGGAGATTTGTGTGACCGGTTGCGTTTACCGGCGCTTGCGTGGCATCGGCCGGTTGGGCCGGGCGTGTGTGCAGGGCGGGTTGGCTGTCTTGCGCCAGGGCAGGAGCGAGCGCCGCGACTGCCAGCACGACCAGCGCGCTACTGCCCTTCTGTCTTCTTCCGCGCTGCTTCAAATTCATCGCCGGCCTTCCATGCTGTGGGTGCGCCCGCGCTGGCCTGCCAGCCCAGGATAAGGCCGAATTGGGCCATGCGCGCATCGCCGCGGAAGTCCATCTCCGGGCGGTACTCGTCCGACGGCTGGTGGTAGCGGTGGGCGGTGTAGTCTTCCTGCTGCTGCTTGCCCCAGGCTGCGTCGTGGCCCTCGAACAGCGTGCCCTCGCCGATGGAGAAGGCCGGAACACCGACGCGCGCGAGCGAGAAATGGTCAGACCGGTAGTAGGAGCCGGCGAGCGGGAACTGATCGGGCTGGATGGCGAGGCCGAAGGCCTGCGCGGTCTTCTGGACTGTTGGATAGAACTGCGTGCGGTCGGAGCCGCTCACCTCGGTCGAGGTGGGGATGCCGATGGGCTGGAGGTCGTCGTAGTTGAGGTCGAGTGCGAGGGTGGCGGCCGGCACGGGGGGGTGCATGCCGAGGTACGCCGAGCCGAGCAGGCCTTGCTCTTCAGCAGTGACGGCGGAGAAGTAAACCGTGTGCGGCGGGGGCGTTTTGGACTGCGCGAAGGCGCGGCCGAGCTCGAGGACGATGCCGCAGCCGGTCGCGTTGTCGGCGGCGCCGTTGTAGATGCCGTCACCCTTGGCGTTGGGGTCGATGCCGAGGTGGTCGTAGTGGGCGGTGTAGAGGACGGCGTCCTTTCCGGAGGCGTCCGCGCCGGGGACCTTGGCGGTGACGTTGGTCGAGGTGTAGGGGCGGACGACGCTGGCGATGTGAGCCTGGAGTTTGACGGGCAGGTCTACCGCGTGAAAACCGGGCTTGCCGGCAGCGTCGATCTCCTTGTCGAGATCGAGGCCCGAGGCGGCCATGAGCTTGCGCGCGGTCTCGAGCTGAAGCCAGCTTGCGGCCTTAAGGGTGGCGAGCGGGTCGCCTTTCAGGTAGCTTTTCTCGATCGCCTGCGAGTTCTGGACGACCGCCCACGGGTAGCTCGCGAGGTCGGTGCGATGGATGATGAGGACGCCGACGGCGCCGAGGCGGGCAGCCTGCTCATACTTGTAGGTCCAGCGGCCGTAGTAGGTGAGGGCTTTGGCCTTGAAGAACTTTTCGTCTTCCGAGGGAGGCTCGTTGACGATGACCAGCAGGACTTTGCCTTTCACGTCGACGCCTTTGTAGTCGTTCCAGCCGTATTCCGGCGCGTCGATGCCGTAGCCGACGAAAACGATGGGGGCGTCGATGTCGGCGGAGGGGTCGCCGCGTTCGTCTTTCACGACGAAGTCGGTGTTGTAGGCGAGCGGGATGGGCGCGCCTTTTTGGGGCGCGAAGGTGAACCGGGTCGCGGCCTCGTCCGTGTGGACGGCGTACAGGTCGACTTTTTGGAAGTAGCTGCCGTTTTCGCCGGCGGGCTGGAGGCCGTTGAGGGCGAACTGGGTCGTGATGTACGCGGAGGCGAGCTCGGCACCGCGCTTGCCGGGGCCGCGGCCTTCAAGCAGGTCGCTTGCGAGAAAGCGGACGTGGGCGCGAATGTTTTCAGGGTTGACGAGCGAGGCGGCGGTTGTAGCGCCCGGCGGTACGCCCGGAACCTGCGGAACGGCCGGCATGCCGGATTGCTGGGCGAAGGCGGCGGCGCTCAGGAGGGAGAAAAAGAGGGAAGCAACGGTCGGGACGGCTGAGGGCAATGCGGGCTCCTCGATGCAGGCTAGCCGCTTCCTCGAGGGGAGCGGCTAGGAGGAGAGTATCAAGAATTCCGGCGAAAGGACGCGAGGCTACAGGGAGATCGACTCGAGGCTGTGGCTCTGGGACGGGCCATGGAGAAGCTCGGGGTAGACGGGAGCGCTGCCCGCGGAATGCACAGCCTGTGGGCGTGCGTGCGGCGGCTTCCCGGTGAGCTGCTCCATTTCTGTATACCGGTCGGCGCGCAAAAGCGTTTTGAGGATGAGCTGGAAGTCGGACCGGAACGTTGCCCGCGCCATGTAGCGGAGGTCAAGCTCTGTTTTGCGAGGGCTGATGAGCCGGGCGTGGGTGTTTTCCAGGTCGTCGTGGTGCACGTTGCGGAGCAGGTGCTCTTCCGCCGCGAAGGCCAGCGTGGCTGCGCCGGTGATGCCGGGGCGGAAAGGGGTGTTGACGGTATGGTGGGCATGGAGTTTGGGACGGGGGCCGACCAGGCTCATATCGCCGCGCACTACATTGATGAGCTGCGGCAGTTCATCGAGCTTGTACTTGCGCAGCCAGCGGCCGGGAGGAGTCAGCCGCCGGTCCTTGTGCGCGGACCGCAGGGAGCCGGCAGCGGCGCAGTGCATGGTGCGAAATTTCAGGATCGTGAACTCTTCGCCGCGCCGGCCCACGCGTTTTTGGCGAAAAACCGCCGGTCCGGGCGAAGTGAGGCGTACCACCAGCACGATCAAGAGCAGGAAGGGAAACAGGAGAACAAGCACCAGGCCGGCAGTCGCGCAGTCAAACCAGCGCTTGCGGCGCGAGCCGCTCCACGGGCTTGCGTGGGCAGCGGCGAGAGCTACCGCGTGCAAGGAGTGGAGTGGGCGGCGGGGCCCATCCAGGCTCGTTGTGCGGTGTGTACGAACGATTCTGCTCCCGTTTTGCATTTCGGCCTGTTGGGGGTTTGGCGCCGGCATCTGCATCTCAAACCTGAAAGTGCGCGAATTTATTGAAAGGAACGCGGAAGCCTCGTACGGGTGACTTTCCTCTAAGCACGATAGAGGGCGGTGCGACGCCGGTCAACCCTTCTGTATTCCTTTGGTGACTCTCCCAAGCTCCTTTTCTTCTTTTATCGGTTTGCCGAGCGATTGCATGAGGACCGGTGTGAAGAAGGATTTGCCGCGATCTCCGCAGGGAGAGGCGCGCAGGGAAGGCCGTCGGCTATGCTACCGTAGCTAAATGTCCGGCGCGGTTTCTTTACGGAGCCGTGTCTGAAAAAAGTACATACCAGGTGCACTTCAAGCAGTAGGAGGTGGCCGGCGAGGTTTGCTTTGCAGAGGCGGTTTTGCCCCGAATACCGAGCATGCCGCTCCAGGGCGATGCGGTATTTCTTTTTTACATTTTTGCTATGCTTCGGACTCTTTTCGGCCCGGGCGCAGACTGAAGGGGATCCGCTAAGCAACAGCGGAAACGATCCGAACTGCCTCGATCCGCTTTCTGCAACCTGTGTGCCGCAGGGTAGCGGGAATGGGGTGGGTCAGTATGGGGCAGTGCAGGGCGGCAACATAGGCAGTACCAATGTGCAGGGTGGAAGTGTGCAAGGCGGGGCCGGCCAGAATGGAGCGGGGGGTAACTCGTTCGGTACTGGGAACCAGCCGCTGACCGAACCGAACTACCGTGACGACACCGCGCGCAATCACATGGTGCGGGCGCAGGTGGCGCGGGACCCGGCCATGCTGTATTTTCATGTCCACACGGCTGCGCCCTTGACTCCCGCTACCGGCAAGAACTGGAT
>CAXTWG010000036.1:14570-24730 GCA_964247895.1 uncultured Acidobacteriaceae bacterium | reverse complement strand
CCGCCGCTACACCCGAAGCGGCGGGCGCGGAAGGCGGGAATGTCTTGTAGGCCGGCTCCAGCCCGGAAGGGGCCGGTACGGGAGGCGGCGGCGCAAGCACCCGCGTCGTCTGTCGCTTATGCGCGCAGCCTACAGCGGCCAGCAATAAGACTCCAACGGCTGCCCGGCATAGTTTCATCCGCGCCTGCCGGGCTGCCCGGCTTGCGCGTCCACTCGGTCGGCGAACACTCGCAGCAGGCGCGCACCTTCCTGCCTGGCACGGAAGCCTTCCGCCCTTACGGCAGGTACAATTCGGTCGTTCACATACCCGATCGCCCCTCGAAGTTCCCGGCCGCCGCGCGCAGCCATGCTCTGCATCTTCTTTTCCCAGATGAAATCGCGCATCCGCCTGTCCTCTTTCTCATCTCAGTATCGGCGGCGCGGCAACGGGTTGCAATTGCACAAACAAACGAGCGGCAGATCGGTACACGCGCAAACTCGAATCCCAGTCTGGATGGCTGCGCTTAAAAATCTAAAAACGTATTTGCCCTGCCCCTCTCACCCCGGTACAAAAGAGAAAAGACGAGGTTCTCTCCCCATGTTTCTGAGCCAGCCCTTGGAACTCGCCGGCCAAGCTATTCTCTTCGCCGCGCTCACCTGTGTCGCGAGCCCCGCTGAGGAGCTCCCCGCCGCACCCGAACCCCACTACATCCCCGTTCCCGCGACGCGCCCCAACGACCCGGCTTCGATCGCACACAGGAAGTGGTCCGGCATTGTCGAGCCGGGCGAAACCGCCCCCCGCCTTAACACCCATGACAAGTTGCTGCTCCCCTTCCATGAAACCCTTCGCTGGACCACGCCGGTCACCCTTCTTTACTCCGGCTGGTACGGCATTCTGCGCGACAACGATCCCCATTTCGGCATCAATGCGGCGGGCTTCGGCGAGCGTGTAGGGGCGGCGGCATTGCGCCAGGAAAGCACGCGCGTTTTCGGCGACGGCCTTCTCCCGATCCTCCTCCATGAGGACCCACGCTACTACCGCAAGGCTTTCGGCAGCTATTCCTCGCGCGGCACCTATGCCATCAGCCGCATTGTCGTCGGCAAGCACGACAATGGCAGCGAAGGCTTCAATTACTCCAAAATTCTCGGCCGCGGCATTTCGGCGGCCTTGACGCAAACCTACTACCCCGACAGCAGCATCGCCCCCAATGTGGTTTTCAAGAGCTGGGGCATTTCGGTCTCGCAGTTGGCAGGAATCGAGCTTTACAACGAGTTTTGGCCGGACGTGAAGCGCAGGCTGTTCCATAAATCGCAGTAAAGGGTCGCGGTATAAGCTCTCCTTTCAGCCCGCCTTCGTTGCCGTTCAGCTTCGCTTAACCTCCGCTCGGCGCTGGCCGGTACAACTTTTAGGCCACCGGCAGGTATCTTTTGTGAGTGGTGACTGCCGCCCTGCCTCCATAAGGGTCAGGCGGAGCGATCCCAGCTCCCGCGCCCAGTCACACCCGGACCGCATCACTCAGGTCACACCTTCAGGAGCAACCGCCACTTATGCCTAAAGCCGTCAAGTACGCCGAGCGCACCCTCACCCTGGCAGCCCAGGGTGCCTGGACCGTCTTCGAGAAGCTCAACAGCATCAAGCCGAACGCCTCGTTCACCCCCAAGTGGTCCGACAAGCCTCTCTTGAAGAGCTACCAGAAGGAAAAGCCGCCCCTCGGCTGGCCGCGGACGACCGACTCGCTTTGCCCCAAGTGCGTGCCGGAGATTCGCCAGCAAATCATCGACGGCAAGCTGCCGCACGAGATCCTGCTCAACGAGAAGGTCGGCGAGATCAAGGCGCAGATCGTCGAGCGCGACGGCAAAATCCTGATGGTGAAGGACTGCCCCAAGCACGGCCACTTTGAAGACGTGATGGCGATCGACACCGACTTCTTCCGCCACCTCGAGGAAGTGTTCCCGGGCCGCGACATCAAGGCCCACAACGACGAGGGCCTGCACAACCACGGCACTTCGACCGTAACCCATGGGCGCGGGTCGGTGCTGACCATCGATCTGACCAACCGCTGCAACATGATGTGCGACCCCTGCTTCATGGACGCCAACCAGGTCGGCTTCGTCCATGAGCTGACGTGGGACGAGATCAAGACCATGCTCGACAACGCGATCACCATCAAGCCGCGCCGTCAGATGTCGGTCCAGTTCTCGGGCGGCGAGCCGACGCTCTCGCCCTACTTCCTCGACGCGGTCGCCTACGCCCGCAAGGTCGGCTACACCTCCGTCCAGGCCGCGACGAACGGCATCGAATTCGCCAAGTCCAAGGAGCTGTGCCGCGCCGCCGGCGAGGCCGGGCTTCGCTACGCCTATCTCCAGTTCGACGGCATCGGCAATGCCGCCAACTCGCACCGCAAGGTCGGCAACCTGTTCGACGTCAAGCTCCAGGCCATCCACAACCTGCACGAGGCAGGCGTGGACATCGTGCCCGTGACGACGATCATCAACGGCATCAACAACGAGCAGGTCGGCCGCATCATCGAGTTCGCGCTCGACAATCCAAAGCGGATCAACTTCATCTCGTTCCAGCCAGTCTCGTTCACAGGCCGCGATGAGGCCGTTTCCGACGAGCGTCGCGAAGCTCAGCGCTACACCCTTTCGCACATGGCGCATGACGTAAAGAACCAGACCGGGCTCGGCGAGCCGACCCGCGACTGGTTCCCCATCTCCTTCATGTCGACCTTCTCCGACTGGGCCGACCTGGTGCATGGGCCCGACCGCGACTGGGGCCAGCTCTCCTGCGGCTGCCACCCGAACTGCGGCATCGGCATGGCGTTGATGATCGACAAGGAAACCAAGGAAGCCGTGCCGGTCACCGCCTTCCTCAACGCCGACCGCCTGGCCAAGGATGTCGCCAAGATCAACGACGCGGCCCGGGGTAAGTGGTTGTCGATCGTCGGCGTGACGCTGGCTCTCTTGCGGAACTACGACCCGACCAAGTCGCCGACGCATTTCAAGATTCTCGATCTGCTGGCTAAGTTCGATAAGTGCTTCGGCGCGACCGGCCGCAACTACGGCAAGGTCACCGCAGACCGTACCATGGCCGACATCGAGAAGCGCCGCAACGACCGCTGGAATTTCCTGTTCATCGCCGGTATGTGGTTCCAGGATTTGTTCAACTACGACTTCCGCCGCACCGAGCAGTGCATCATCCCCTATGCGACCCAGGAGGGGGAGATCAGCTTCTGCGCCTATAACACAGGCGTGGGCTGGCGGAACATCATCGAGAAAATGCACATGACTTCCACCCTGACCAAGTGGTACGAGGAGCATGGGCGGCACGAAATCTTCGCCGGCGGCAAGAAGGTCGGCATGGGTGACGCCCAGCACACCCTTGCGCTCAACCAGGCGCACGTGGACTCGGCGGCCAACGACACCTTCGAGAAGTCGGGCATCGCGAAGAACTCCCGCGAGGAGAAAATCCGCGCCCGCGATGCGAAGATGAAGGCCGACGCCGAAAACGCCCGCATGGCCAAGCTATACCGCGAGCAGGTCCTCGGTGAAAAGCCCGCCGAGCCGGGTTTGATCTCGATCGGCTCCATCGCCCCCGCGCCGAAGCCTGCGTCTATGCCGGTTGAGGTTCGCGAAGAGGAGACCGTCGCCGGGGACTAAAAATCCAAGCGATAGGTTCCCGCAGTCAGAAAGGGCCACCCAGCTAAAGGCGGCCCTTTTCGTTTCTGTCTTTATCAGAAATTAATTCATAGTTCACTACTGAAAGAGAGTCGCTACTTTCGCCAGCACCTCTTCCAGTATCTCGGCTGGTACTGATTCGAGACGCCGCCCTTGTCGTGCGACCATGTCGATCGTCCTTGGCTGGTCGCAGCGGATGACTCCACTTGTTCTTGTTCCGGCAGCCATTAGAGAAATGGCATAGCTTGTTCTTCTTGCGAAAGCGCCTCCGGATGTAACCGGAGTAATAATCACTGTTCCGGTGACACTGTTGAAGATGTCTGGAGAGACAATCAGGACGGGGCGAGCCCCTTGCTGCTCATTGCCTACGGCTGGATCGAGAGACACGAGGTAGATATCTCCTCGTTTCAAAGGAGTTCTCGGCCAACAGCGGGCGCATCAAGCCACTCGCGCTCCTCAGCCGTAAGAGGAAAACTGGCGTCGTAATCCGCAAGAAGCTCCTCCACCGTGTAGCGGGGGCGAGTCGGCTTGACGATAAGGCAGTTGCCGTCCATCTCCACACCGACTGTGGAACCTGCCTGCAAATGGAGTTGTTCCAGCAGGTTTGGAGGCACCGTCATCATAACGGACCCGCCGACTTTCCTTAGGGTTGTTGTTTGCATGTGTCCCTCCGATAGAAAGTATCACCAATTATATTTAAATATAACGAAGGGTACAGATTTATCCACGTTATGCCAGTTTTGTAGCCCTAAGCAGCACATTGGTACGCGAGCTGTGAATGGCGCGCTAGCGCGCGTTGTATGGTTCTGGAGAACGCCGAAAGGAGAAGCCCATTGCTCAGCGTCGTCGTGCCTTGCTACAACGAGCAGGAAGTGTTGGCCGAGTGCCACACTCGGCTTTCCGGCGTCCTTCAGACCTTCCGCGGTCCTTATGAAATCGTCTACGTCGATGACGGCTCGCGGGACGCAACCTACGCCCTGCTCACGGCACTCTCCGGAGCCGACCCGCATGTCACGGTGGTGCGCCTGTCCCGCAACTTCGGCCACCAGCAGGCTGTCTCCGCCGGACTCGAAATCGCCGCGGGCGACGCGGTCGCGATCATGGACGCCGACCTCCAGGACCCGCCGGAGGTAATTCGCGAGATGTACCGGCTCTGGCAGGAGGGGTTCCATGTGGTTTACGGCGTGCGGGAAGAGCGGGCCGGCGAGACGGGCTTTAAACTCTGGACGGCGAAAATGTTTTACCGCCTGATCAACCGGTTCGCCGATGTCGAAATCCCGCTCGATACCGGCGACTTCCGGCTGATGGACCGCCATGTGGTCGATGTGATGCTGCGCATGCCGGAGCGCCACCGGCTGCTGCGCGCCATGTGCTCCTGGATCGGCTTCCGCCAGACAGGGCTGCCCTACAAGCGCCATGCACGGTTCGCGGGCACGACGAAATACCCGCTGTCGAAGATGATCAACCTCGCCCTCGACGGTGTTTTTTCCTTTTCCACAGTTCCCTTACGCTTCCTGACGTTTGTCGGCTTCGGCACGGCCGCGCTGTCGTTCATCGGTATCGTGTATGCCCTGTGCATACGCATCCTGACCCGCCACTGGGTTGCGGGTTGGGCGACCCTGTTCGTCGGTGTGCTGTTCTTGAGCGGCGTCCAACTGATCTCGCTCGGCATCCTGGGCGAGTACCTGGGCCGCGTGTACACAGAAGTCAAGGGCCGGCCGCTGTTTGTGATCCGCAGCGTGCTTCGTGCAGGCTCGTCTCCGCACATGCCTGAGCATTCGTGGCAAGGTGAGCCGGGCGGAACTCCTAACCGGAGCTCCTAAAATGGAGCCATGCCCCCGAGCACAGAACTGGAGAGCGAAAGCCGAACACGCACCGCAGCACTCCTCGGCTGGTTTGATACGCACAAGCGCGACCTCCCGTGGCGGCGCATACGCGACCCCTATGGGATCTGGGTTTCGGAGGTCATGCTCCAGCAGACGCGCGTCGCGGCGGTGCTGGAACACTACGCGCGCTGGATGGACCGCCTCCCCACGGTTGCCGCGCTCGCCCGCGCCGAGGAGCCGGAAGTGCTCGCACTGTGGAGCGGCCTGGGCTATTACCGGCGTGCGCGGCTGCTGCACCGGGCCGCGCGCGTGGTCGTCGCGGAGCATGGCGGCGCGCTGCCGCGGACCGCGGCAGCCCTGCGAGCACTCCCCGGGGTAGGCCTATACACGGCAGCGGCAGTGGCGAGCATAGCATTCGGCGAGCCGGTGGCCGTGGTGGATGGCAACGTGGAGCGGGTGATGGCGCGCTTGCTGGGCCTCACGCCGCCGGCAACGAGCGAAGTCCGCGCCGGCGCCGCAGCCCTGCTCGCGCCCGAGCGCGCGGGCGACAGCAACCAGGCCGTCATGGAGCTGGGAGCGACAGTGTGCCTGCCCAAAGCGCCGCTGTGCCTCCACTGCCCCCTGCAGCCGTGGTGCCGCACGCGGGGCGAGCACCCGGTCCCGGCGCGCAAACCCTTGCTGGCCAGGACTGTGCTGTACGCGCTAGCCCGGCGGGAGGATGGCAGCGTACTGCTGCGACAACGAAACACAGACCTTTCGCTGATGGCGGGCATGTGGGAGCTGCCGGAGCTGGCGGAAGCTCCTCCAAATGCAGAAACAGTGCTGCGGGTGCGCCACAGCATCACGGTGACCAACTACGCGGCCAGCGTGGTGCGCGTGCGCGAAAACACGCCCTTCAAGGGCACAGTACGCTGGTGCGCCCCAGCTGAGCTTCCCGAGCTACCCTTGACGGGACTTGCGCGCAAGGTGCTGCGCAAGCTGGGCCTTTGGCCTGCTTAGACGTTACTGCGTCCTAAACCCTCAATGCGCGGCTTTCTCCTCTAAGTAGAGGACCTTCGTACCTGCCTATTGAGGACACCCGCTTAGAAATGGAATCCCACCTGCCCGGTGATTGCCCTCGGCGTCACATAGTGCGTGCCGCTAAAGGTGGACAGGAAATTATACAGCGCGTACTTGTTGGTTACATTAACCACGGTAACGCGCGCGCTCCAGGTCTTCCGGTCGCCGTGGAACAGGTTATCGTCGCCCAGGGCCATGTCGAACAAGTTCCGCGGCGCCACGCGCGGCGGGTTTTTGTCGGGGTCCTCCGTGCCCGGCGCGGGTATCTGGAGCAGGGTGGAGCCGAGCAGCTGCGGTGAGCAGTTCTGGATCTGGTTGGTGAGCGAAGCGCGATTGGGCCCGCAGAACAGACCTGCCTCGAACTGCTGGTCGGCCGTGTAGCCGGTCAGGTCCACCGGCGTGGTGATGTCCGTGGCGAAGGGCGTCCGGCCCGCCACCAGGCCGCTGTCGTAATGCCAGTTGAGGCTGTAAAACGGGCCATTATGGAACTGGTACTGCAGGTTCGTGTTCTGGTTGAAGCGCTCATCGTGATCGATGCGGAAAGGCTGGCCGTTCTGCCCGACCGTGGCCCCCGCGCCTCCGGTCTGCGGCGGGAAGAACCGGGCAGACACGCTCGACGCCACCCAGGAAACAGTGATGCCGTGGTAGTCGGGCACCCGGGCATTCAGCGCGAAGCCGGGAATTTTCGAGCTGGTCCACTGGATCGGAAAGAAGATCGGCGTGTTGCTGAAATCCGAGAAGTCCAGGCCCCGGTGCGTGTACTTCCAGATATACTCGCCGCCAACCACTAGATAGCGCCCGAAAGACTGCTCAAACCCGGCGTGGAACTCGTTGCGATGGCCAGGAGTCAGGATGTTGTTCACACCGGGCGTGCAGCCCAGCAGCGGGTTGAGCACGGGGATGTTGCAACCAAGGCTCGAAAGTACGAGATTTTCGTTGAACGGGGTCTCCATGGTGCGCGCATAGGAGAGCCGCAGCACTGTGTTGGACTGGTTCACCTTGTAGGAAACGCCGACCCGGGGCTCCGCCTGCCGATTGACCGAGAGCCCGTTATACAGGTCGCCGCGAATACCGAGCGAAAAAAGCCAGTTGCCTGCCGTGATCTTGTCTTCGACATAGAGCGCTGTCTCCTTGACATCCGTCTTGCCGATGAAACGGTACTCGGACGCGGAGGCAAGCGCGCAGCCGTCGTTAGCTGAAGGCGTGGACCGGGTCAGGTCAAAACAGCCCAGGGCTGGAAAGAAAGGCGTCGCGGCAGCCGGGTTATCGGCGGTATTGGACTGGAGACCGGCCGCCGCGCACTGCGAAGGGTCATTGAAGCCGGCAACCGGCGCACCATGCGCATCGAGGCAAGGCGCGTTTTGAATCGGGTTCACAATGCCGAACGCGGTGCTCTCGCGCAAGGGTGTTTGCTGGTAGGTAGCGCCGAATTTGAAAGCGTGAATACCCTTGACAAAGGAAAGGTCGGCCCGCACGCCGTCATTGAGCAGCGTGCGCTCTTGGTTGATTGACTCGGACTGAATGGGCCCAAGGTCGGAAAAAGGGCTGGCGCTCGCGTAATAGTAGAAATAGTCTTTACGCACATAGGGGTTCAGGTTGAAAACGGCGCTACTGCCGATGACGCGCGTGTAGGTCGGCGAAATAATGAAGGTGCCGATCTGCGTACGCTGGTCGGCCTGGGAAAGCGGGTTGCCGGTCAGGGGATTGGTCGCGCCGAGGTTGAGCTGGTCGTAGGTGTTCGGATTTTGGAACCAGGAACGTGTGTAGTTGAAGTTGACATGGACCGAGTCCTGGTCGCTGAACTTATAGTCGATCCGGTCCCAGACGTTCTCCTCATTGCCTTTGTCGTGGAGCGTGTTGAACTCGGGCGCGTCGAGAAAGCGGCTGGTGCGCAGGCCGTTGATGACAAAGAAGTTGCCGAATTTCGTGCCGCCGTTGCCCACGTCTATTTCGCCGAAGTCGGAGCCGAAGGTGCCGTAGGAGGCAGTCACACTGCCGGTTGGGTGCGTAAGGCCAAGCCCGGAACGTGTGGTGACATCGACGATGAGGCTGGTTTTATCGCCGTACTCGGCCGGTGGCGCGCCCTCAATAATCTGAACATTTTGAATGGCGGCAAGGGGCACCTGGTTGGAGAAGACCTTGCTCTGCTGGTCACTGATGGACTGGCCGTCAATGGAAAAGTTGTTGGAGGCGTGATCGCCAAGCCCGTGGAGCAGGCCATTGGAGTCGGCGGCCACCCCCGGCGCGCCAAGGGTGACGAGTGAACTCAGCGGAGACGAATCGCTTTCAAGCGGAATCTTGTTGAAGAACTTGCGGTCCAGGTCGGTGTGGTACTCGGAGGAGTTCTCGACGAGGTCGCCGCTGGCCTCAACCGTGACACTGTTGCCGATCTCGCCGATGGCCAGCTTGACGGGGATATCGACCGGCACGACGGAGCGCAAAACCACAGTCTGGCTCGTCGTGGCAAAACCGCTCATCGAGATCGAAAGGGTGTACGAATCGACCGGTAGGTTGGGGATCTGCGCTTGTCCCTGAACTCCGGTGATAGCGGTGCGGGACAGTCCGCTGCGCGCATTCGAGACCGTAACGGTCGCGCCGGGAACGACCGCGCCGGTCGGATCGGTGACCGTGGCGCGAAGCGTGCCGGAGTTGCCGGTAGCCTGCGCAAAGAGCGGCGCGGGAAGCGCGGCGGGGGCTGCGAAAACGAGAGAAAGTAAAAAGGGACGCGTGGATGCGCGCATGGGGACCTCCAAAAGATGTGGCCAAAGCTCGTGAGTTCCTGGACTGCGAAGGAGCCGGGGTCTTTAGGCCGCGAACGGAGGAGGGCGGATGCGAAAAGCGCGGACACGGCAGGGGGAGCCGCGCCGCGGCTCGACGCGCACGAGGCACCCAAGCCGGCAAAGCACAAGTGGCAGGGTAAGCAGCGCGGGCAGGATTGCAACCGCATGGGTCAGCAGGCAGAGCTGGCAGTGTTCGCCGGTCTCCATATGGCCATGCGCCGTTTCAACGCACAGGAACAGCGCGAGCAGCCCGCAGAGCAGGAGAACAAGAAAGCGGCCGGGCTGAAGACGGAGAGTCAAGGGTGCCTGCTGTGTTGCCTTGCTATTGCGAGCGTGTGTGCAATATCAATATCGCACAGAGTGCCCTGAAAAGCGCCACCGGCCGCGCGCGGCATGGCAAAATGTGAAACGGGAGGGCCCGCTCAGTGGCTGTACAGGTTCGAGACACACGGCAGAAGCAGGCGATCCGCACCGCCTTTACAGAGGCCGACCGGCCGCTTTCCCCGGCCGAGGCGCTCCGGTTCGCCGAGGAAGCGGCGCCGGGGTTGAGTATCGCAACGGTGTACCGCAATATCACCGCGATGGTGGAGGAAGGCTCGCTGGTGCCGGTGGCGCTGCCCGGCGACTCAACCCGGTACGAGGTGGCGGGTAAGCAACACCACCACCACTTCCAGTGCAAGGTGTGCGGCAAGGTGTTTGAGTTCCTGGGCTGCGACGTAGGGCCGAAACCCAAGCTGCCGCGCGGCTTCCGGATTACCGGGCACGAGTTTTTCTTCTACGGCATGTGCCCGGAGTGCTGCTGAGCTCCTAGAAGCGATCTCATAAGTAGATTCGCGGC
>CAXTWG010000036.1:0-14560 GCA_964247895.1 uncultured Acidobacteriaceae bacterium | reverse complement strand
CTGTCCCTCGGGGCGCGGGCCCACCCGTCCGCCCCCGGCTGGGGCGCGGGGGGTCATCCGGGTCGTCACCCGATCTTGCGGGTTTATGAGACCGCTTCTAGCGGCCGAGCACCCGGTT
Source organism: uncultured Acidobacteriaceae bacterium (assembly GCA_964247895.1). Taxonomy (GTDB): domain Bacteria; phylum Acidobacteriota; class Terriglobia; order Terriglobales; family Acidobacteriaceae; genus EB88. The sequence goes on along the minus strand of CAXTWG010000036.1, from coordinate 14,442 downwards.
GGCGACATAGATAAGCGCCGCGCCCGCGAACACCGTCGGCATCAGCCAAGCTCTATGCCGGCCCTGCCCGCGCCGAATCGCCGGAAGAAAGTCGCTCAAAGCCATCTGGAAAAAGAAAGCAGCCGCCAGTACCAGCAAAGCCACGGTGAAGCGGGGCGAGGGCGCGAGCCACAGCGCGAACAGCCCGCCGAAAAACGGTGCCAGCGCATCGGCGAGCAAGAACCCGTAGTCTGCGAGCACAGGCTGCTCACCGCCCGTGGTAAGCAGCACGGTGTTCATGCCGTCGCCCAGGTCGTGCGCGGCAATGCCAAGCGCGACCGCGAAACCCGCCGAGTGGGAGCTGGTGTAGGCCGCCCCGATCGCCAGACCATCGCGAAAGCTGTGCGAGATCAGCATGAAGGCGCCGAACCGTCCATGGAGCCGCGCCCGCCCGGAGCGATGCAGTGCATGGTCGATCGCAAAAAAAAGCAGCAGCACGAGCAGCGCGCACTCGAGCACCCGGTAGTCGTCCAGGCCCGCCGTGTGCCCGATGCTGAGAGCCTGCGGCAACAAGTCGAGAAACGCCGCGCCCAGCAGCAGCCCCGCCCCTGCCGCGTAAAGAAAAACGGCAAAGCGTCGAAGCCGTACCGCGAGCAAACCGCCCAGCAATGTCGACACAATCGGAACGGCGAGCAGCAGCAACGGCATCCGGTAATGGTATTACGTTTGCAGTAGCAGCCCACCATCGGAGCGCGGACGAGACGCAGGCGATAGTATGGGGCTGTGCCGTTCCTGCCCCGCTTCCCTGCTTTCCCGCTTCGCCTTTGCTTGTACGCCGCCCTTGCGCTCGCACCCCTGCTCAGGGCTGAAACACCCTGCTTTCCTTCCTCCGCCGCCAATGACGAACTGGCAGACGCCTCCTGGACCCGCAGTTCCACCTACATTCCCGTGGACAGCTGGATCTACCCGGCGCTCCTGCGGCTCAAAGCGCTCGGCTATCTCGACTCGGCCTTCCTGGGCCTGCGCCCCTGGACCCGTCTATCGGTCGCACGCATGGTCGCGACCGGGCAGGAAAAGATGGCAGAAGAGGAGCGCGACTATCTCCTGCTGCTCCAGGAGCCCGGCGCGGCGCGGGGCGGCGGCGGCGGCGCGGAAGCCCGCGGGCTGCTCGCCTCGCTCGGACGGGAGTTCGAGCCCGACCTGAACCAGTGCGGCCTCCATGCCGAGCCGGGCGAGGTGTATTCGGCCTCCCGTGGCGTTACAAACACGCCCTTGCGCGACAGCTACCACCTGGGCCAGACATTCGTGAACGACTACGGACGCCCGTATCAGGCGGGCTTCAATGAGTATGCCGGGGCAAGCGGCCGCGCCGAGTGGGGCCGCTTCGCCTTGTACGTTCGCAGCGAGTACCAGCACGCCCCCTCCGCGCTCGGCTACTCGCCCGCCCTGTTCACGCAGTTGAGCCAGGACATCGACCTGATTCCGATCGCGACCAACCCGCGCCAAAGCACCATCCCGCTTGGGCCTATCGCGTCGGCGAACCCGTTCCGCATCCTCGAGGCAAACGCGTCCGCCCGGCTCGGCGGCCATGAATTCTCCTTCGGCAAAAGCGACCACTGGCTAGGCCCAGCCGCGGGCGGCGCGTTCGCTTGGAGCAACAACGCGGAAAACATCTACGCCTTCCAGATCGACCGCTCCGATCCCCTGCACGTCCCGCTACTCTCGGACCTGATCGGGCCCATCCGCTACGACTTCTTCGTCGGCAGCCTCCAGGGCCATACCGCGCCGAACAGACCCTGGGTCCACGTCGAGAAAATTTCCTTCAAGCCCACGCGCTACGTTGAGGTCGGCTTTGAGCGCACCGTGATCTGGGGCGGGCGCGGCCACGTGCCCATCACCGTCAACAGCTTTCTGCGGTCCTTCTTCAGCTTCCAAAACGTCACCCCCGCGCAAAAGTTCTCACGCACCGACCCCGGCGCGCGCTTCGGCACCTTCGACTTTTCCTGGCAGCTGCCCTTTCTTCGCGACTGGGTCACCCTCTACACCGACTCCCTTGTGCACGACGACGTCAGCACCATCAGCGCGCCGCGCCACGCCGCCTACCGTCCTGGGCTCTACCTCTCCCACTTTCCCGGCGCGCGCAAGCTGGACCTGCGCGTCGAAGGCTCAGACTCGGACCCGCCCATCACGGACTCAAATGGCGGCCAGTTCCTGGCCTTCGAGGGCGTGCAACAGCAAGGCCCCACCAACAAGGGCTTTCTTTTCGGCGACCCGAACGAGCGCGAAAGCAAGGGCGGCAACGCCTGGCTTACCTGGCATCTGTCGCCCCAGGAGCAGGTCCAGGTTTCCTGGCGCGGCGTCAAGCAGGCCAAGGACTTCGTCCCGTTCGGCACCACCCAGAACGACTGGCGGGCTGACCTGGTCAAGCGGCTTGGCCCGGAGCGCGACGTGGAGGCACACCTGTGGGTGCAATATGAGCAGTGGCGCGCCCCCGTGTACCGCCCCGGCCTCAACACAGATACAACCGTTGCCGGCTCGCTGAAGTGGTACCCCAAAAGGCTGCCGCACTTCTAGGGCGTCCTCTCCCCAGTCAATCGACGCGCGCCTCGCATGCCGCCGAACTCGAAGCTTCCCCAAGCGCTCAGCGCGGTTGCAAGACTCCGCACCTGCCTTGTCCCGCGTGAATCCTGCCCCAAGCCTTCCGGAGTCGTTTAAACTCCGGGAAGCCCGTCCGAGCCGCCGGCACGCCTGCTCCGGCCGGAACGGTATCATAAGAAGTGCCCCGCGGGCCCCGCAGCAGCATGCAGCAGCCAACCTCCATCCTCCATGTCGGCAAGTTCTACCCACCCCACCCCGGCGGCATGGAAACGCACCTGCGCGGCCTGGTGCGCTACCAAAGCCGGCAGGCCCGCGTCGAGGTGCTGGTCTCGAACAGCGGCCCCCGCACAGTCACTGAGTCGCTCGACGGTGCACGCATCACCCGGCTCGCGACCTTCGGCGGCATCGCGTCCATGCCGATCACCCCGTCGCTTCTGTTCCACCTGCGCGGTCGCACAGACGACATCGTGCACCTCCACATGCCCAACCCCGCCGCCGCAGCCGCGTACCTGGCCAGCGGGCACCCGGGCAAGCTTATCCTGACGCACCACGGCGACACGCTGGGCCGCCGGGGACTACGCCGCGTGAGCGACCCTTTCGTGCGCCGGGCCATGGAACGGGCCAGCGCCATTATCGTTTCCTCGCAACGCTATCTCGACTCTTCCGACGAGCTGCGCGACTTCCGCGGCAAGTGCCGAAACATCCCGCTCGGCATCGACCTGGCGCAGGAAAAACCAGTCGACCCAGCCGAGGTTGCCGCCATCCGCGCCCAGCATGGCGACCGCCTGGTGCTCGCCATCGGCAGGCTCGTGCCCTACAAGGGTTTCGCCTACCTAATCCGCGCCCTGCGCCACACCGACGCGACGCTTCTGCTCATCGGCAAGGGCCCGCTGCTCGACGAGCTACGCGGGGTCGCGCGCGAGGCCGGGGTCGCCGGGCGCACCCACTTCCTCGGCTACGTCGACGACCCAACCCCCTACTACCACGCCGCCCGCCTCTTCGCGCTCTCCTCCATCTCCCGCGCAGAATCCTTCGGCCTGGTGCAGCTGGAAGCCATGGCCGCCGGCCTGCCCGTCATCAACACGGACCTGCTCTCGTCCGTGCCCGAAGTTTCGCTCCACGGAGTAACCGGGCTGACCGTACCCCCGGCGGACGAAACGGCTCTGGGCGGGGCGATTTCTGCTTTGCTGGGCGACGAAGCAAAGCGCAAAATCTACAGCGGGGCTGCAATCACGCGAGCTGGTTCTTTCTCAGCCGCCCTTACGGCAGAACGTACTTACTTTACCTATTGTCAAACTTTAGCAATGATGGTTTGAGCGCCGATCAAATCTCCAACGCACTTACGTCGACGAGATAGAATTGCCGGAATTATGCGTTTCGGTTGAAAACGGAATGGAATCGGGCGGGGCAGTAACTCTCTACGCGCTAGATCAAAACAAAGCAAAACGTACACCGGATATTGGTAGCGCGGCTGAATAAAGGTGTTTGCTGAGGTGATTACAAGATATAGTGCGATAAAAAACGGGAGCGGCCTGCGCAGGCTTATCCTGCCCCTTAGAAAAGCCACTACGGAAATAACCAGCAAGGACAAGCAGTGCAAGTGAATGACGAATTGATTGGCAAAATCGCTGAAATCTTGTTGCCAGTAATCGGTCAGAAAGTAAGTCGGGGTGATCCACCGGTTGTAGAGAGAAAGAAGGGCTTTAGGAATTACTACAAGCGCGTATCCGAATGAGGCTTGGACGCTGTTAAAAATTAAAATCGCACCACCCTCTTTTGCTTGATCTGTCGCCCAGGAAAGATCGACAGCTGATGACCTAAGCGCGACAGGATAAGCAATACTGATCCCCACTAAAAGCATGAGTACTGCTACGAGCGGGTGTCGACGAAAAAAAGAGTTTTCTCTACGTAGATATAGAAAAAGCAGCGTGATAGCCGGTTGTTCCCAGCGCGCCAGCAAACCGATAATCAAGATGAGAGCGAGTAGGAGTTTTGAATGGCTCTCCGTGTAGATATAACGACATAATAACAAAGTAGCGATCAGGGCAAATATTTCTTTGTTCAAGGTTATAAGGCTAACCAGGGTTGTAGCGTTTGCCGCTAGCAGCAATGCTAGCCAGGTACGGTTAAGACCCTTGACGGCCGCACAGGCTTGTATGGAAACGATGAAGAATGCGACATTGCACAGCATGACCCAGAATGGATTCTTGAGCAAAAGTCCGAACACCAAGGGTCCGATCAGATTTCCACCCAAGGCAAGGAACTGAATATCCGTTCCTTGCCCTTCACCTATAAGCTCCACCAATCTCCAATATGTATGCGTATCTGCTCCAAGTCTGAGACTGCTATCCCCGGTGCGTATTGGTTGTTCAACGAAATAAAACATAAAAACACAAAGGACCAGAAACAAAAGAAGAAGCGTTAACCGGAGCCAAAAGGATGCCGGAAAGCTACGCACGCCTTGCATCTTAAAACTGATCGTCAAGCGATTGATTCCGTCGAGGAACTAGGCCCAATCGCCATAAACCCATTCTTCGCTAACTTTTCCCACCTGCGCAGGCGCATGCCGCGGCTTGTCACCATCCGCGTTACCCAGTACCTCCATGTGATCCGCGAGAACACCGGATTCTTGAACCGCTGGCGCTGCCGAAAACCGCGCACCAGCAGACGCAGTGTTTGCATCGCGTTCTCGCGGCGGCTCTTGTACAGGTCGTTGAACGCGCCCTCGGCGTGGATGAAGTTTGTATAGCGCCACTCCGACATAAGATTGTCGTAGTCCATCACGGTCATGGAGTGCTCGATGCGAATTTCGGCGGCGCGCCAAACCTGCTTTCCCCGCAGAAAGAACTGGTGGTAAATGTACCAGTCTGAGTAATCGAGCCAGAAAGCCTCACTGTAACCGCCGATCTCGCGGAGGGCTTCCACCCGCAGCAGGGAACCGCTGTTGATCGCCGCCGGCTCGCCGTCCGCGAGACCGGTCTCGCCCTCGGGGTAGGGCTCATGCCGGTTGAACAGCACACGCCAGGGCGACATTTGGTGCTTGCCGACAAACACGGTCGGCACAATCGCGGCAATCTCCTTGCGCTCTTCGAGCGTTTTTGCATTCCTGAGCATCTCCGGGAGAAAGCTCTGGGGCAGCGTCGTGTCCTGGTCGAGGGGAAGCAGCCACGGGACCCCGCGTTCGCCCGCGTGTGCAGCCGCGCCATTGCACGCGCCGGAGATCCCGGCGTTCCCAGCGCTATGCCGATAGATCGCAGGAAACGGCAGCGTTAACGCTCCGAGGGGCTCGGGGCTGTTATCCCAAACCAGAACTTGCACGGAGCCGAGCAACGCCGGCCGCGCAGCAAAGGCCCGGGCGAGGCTCTGGATCGTTTCCGAATCGTCGAGCGGCGTCTTGTAGCGAATGACCACGGCAAGAATGTCCATGCTCACGCCCCAACCGGTTCCACAATTGCCGGCTTGTTGGCGGATGGAATCGCCCGCTTGTTTCGCAGGTACGCGCGCCATTCCCGCAATTGAGCCGCGCGCGGGGACAGCAACCGCGCCAAAAAGCACTGCCAGGTAATCGCCGCGTACTGCTTGTCCCGGTAGTCGAGATACTGGCGTATGGACCGGGGCAGCAGTCGAAAGGTTTGGAAAGCGTTCTCAAACCAGGATCGGTAAAGGTGCAGGTAGACATTCTCCGCAGCAAGAAACGTCCGGTAACGCTCCGGAACCATGTCCTGCTCAAAGTTCATGCCGGCAATGGAATGATTCAGTTCGAGATCCCCAGCGACGTAAATCCGTTTGCCGCGCTCATGCATGCGCTGGAAAACATACACATCCGAAAGGTCGAGCCAAAACTCCTCGCTGTAGCCGCCGATCTCGCGCAATGCAGCCACGCGCATAAGCGAGGCGCTGTTGATCGCGTACGCATTCGCGTTGAGCACTCCTGCAAAGTCGCGAGGAATCTGAAACACACGGTTGAACCGGCCCAGGCGACGCGGGGAAACCAGCTCTCCGTGAGAGCGGACGAAGGGAACAACGCTGCAAACACGAGGCTCGTCCTGCACCTCCCGGCTCAGGGCAAGCATCCGGCTCAGGTAGGCCGCCGTGAGCGTCGTGTCCTGGTCGAGCGTCAGCATCCACGGGCAGCTTTCGGCCTCGGCAAGGTCCATGGCGCGGTTATACGCGCCGGACACGCCCAGGTTTTCTCCCGTGTGCCGGTATTTGAAGGGAATCGGCAACTCGGGTGCAATGAGCGGCTCCGGGGTGTTATCCCAAATGAGCACCCGGACAGCCGAGGCGAGCTCCGGATCGTCTCCCAATGCCGCGCACAACCCCTGCACCGTTTGCGACTGCTCCAGAGGGGTCTTATACCGGACCACCACGGCCAAGATGTGCGGCCTGCTCAACGCCTGTTTCCCCTCCGGCTCGCCCGCTCTCACGTAAACTTTGAGCAGCGCCTTCCCAAGCCTAAACCATGTCTGCGACCTCTTCCATCGACACTGTCTGCTCCGTAAGTGAGCGCCTTTGCTCCTCCGCCGAAGAGAGGCTCCCCATCGGCGTCATCATCCCCACCTATAACCGCGCTGAGGTTCTGGTCCGCTGCCTCCAGCACCTCGAGCAACAAACCTGGAAGGACTTCGAGGTCGTAATCGTCGATGATGGCTCGACAGACGACACGCGGGAGCGCGTGGAGCGGTACGCGCGTGCAACCCCGATGCGGCTGCGGTATGTGCGCCAGGAGAATAGCGGCCAGGCAAAAGCGCGCAATCGGGCAGCCACCCTGCTGCGCTCCCCAGTGTGCCTGATGATCGGCGATGACATCTTCGCTTCCCCCAACCTCGTGCGGCAACACCTCGACTTGCATCGCCGCCGTCCCGAGGAAAACGTTGCCGCCCTCGGCTATACCCATTGGACCGAGCAAGGACAGCTCGTCACCCCCTTCATGCGCTGGCTCAATGAGGAAGGCTTGCAGTTTGCCTATGGCGAGCTACGCCGTGGCATCAGTCCAAGCTGGAAGCACTTCTATACCAGCAACCTGTCCATGAAAACCCGCGCCCTGCGCGCGCACCCGTTCAACGAAACATTTCGAAAATACGGGATGGAGGACATCGAACTCGGCTATCGCCTGCACGTCGAAGTTGCTCTGCAACTCGCCTTCCTCCCGGACGCCGTCACGGAACACCTGCATCCAACCGACGTGTCCCAGACCTGCAGAAGAATGCTCGCCTCCGGCGCGGCTTCCTTTCGCTTCGGCCAGCTTTGGCCCGAGCACCGACAGACAATTCCGAAAAACCGGCTCAGCGCTTTCGTTGCAAACGAACTTTGGGGCTTGCCCATGCTGAGAAAAGTCGCGAGTCTGCTGACCCAATACCGGTGTCCGAACCGTTTCCTCGTCCGCGTGCTGCATCTTCATTACTGGGTGGGCTATCGCCGGGCGTCACAAGAGGCCGCTACTTCCGCGTGACCTGCCGGCCACCAGCAACGCCTTCAGGCACGCAAGTAGATTGCATCTTCTTATGACTTGGCGCTCACCCGTGACTTGGCGCTCACCCGTGACTTGGCGCTCACCCGGCAACCTGCTCCATAGTCGCCTTCAAGGCCAACTCCCACCCGGGCAGCCGAACCGCAAATGTTTTCAATAACTTTTCGTTCCCAAGCACAGAGTTGCGAGGGCGCCGTGCCGGCGTGGGATACTCCGCGCTCACAATGCCCTCGACCCGAGGCCAGGCGCGCGGTTCGCGTTGCGCAGCTTCGGCAAAGATAGCGCGGGCAAACCCGGCCCAGGTTGTTTCCCCGCCGCAGGTCGCGTGATAAATACCCGCCCACTGCTTCGGCCCGCCCGCATGGCCCGAGCCAACCTGCTCGACAATAGCCCGGGTCGCCTCGGCCAGCGCGGCAGCCGTGGTCGGGGCGCCCCTCTGGTCCTCCACCACCCGCAAAACCTCGCGCTCCCGCCCCAGCCGGAGCATCGTGAGGAGGAAGTTATGCCCGCGCCGCCCGTATACCCAGCTTGTACGCAGAATGACATGCCGCGAGCAGTTGCGAACGATGAAGCGCTCCCCCGCGAGCTTGGTCGCCCCATACACGCTCAGCGGCGCAGGCTCGTCGGTCTCGACCCATGGCGCGGTCTTCGTGCCGTCGAACACGTAGTCGGTCGAGTAATGGATCAGCAACGCGCCCACGCGCTCAGCCTCCTCCGCCAGCACACCGGGGGCAAGGTGGTTGACACGGTCCGCCAGCGCCGGCTCGCTTTCCGCACGGTCCACGGCCGTGTAGGCGGCAGCATTCAAGATAATCTCCGGACGGAGGTCGCGCACCGCCGCCCGCAGGCTCTCAGGCTCGCTCAGGTCGGCGCGCGCACGGTCCGGCGCGTGCAACTCAGCATCAGCGAAGCGGCTCGCCAGCTCCGCGCCCACCTGCCCGTTTGCGCCCAGCAGGAGCACCCGCGCCATTACGCGAACACCTCCGCCTCCGCGAACCGCGTTCCTGCCGCATCCTTGGGCGAAAGGATCGCCTCCGCCTCGCCGACGGGCCACGCGATCGCGAGCTCCGGGTCGTTCCAAAGGATCGTCCGCTCACCTGCGGCGGAGTAGTAATCCGTGACCTTGTAAGCGAAAGCGAGCGTATCCGTCAGCGCAGCAAAACCATGGGCAAAGCCGGGCGGAATCCACAGCATCGCCCCATCCTCCGAATGCAGCTCCATCGCAAGCGACTTGCCGAAGGTGGGCGAGGAGCGCCGCAAGTCGACCGCAATATCGAGCGCAACCCCGTGCTGCACGCGGATCAGCTTGCCCTGCGGCTGCGTGACCTGGTAGTGGAGGCCGCGCACTACATTGCGCCGCGAAAGCGAAAAATTGTCCTGCGGCCAAAAAGTAGGCAGGCCCAGCTCCTCCATCGCGCGGTGGTTGTAGGTCTCCATAAACATGCCGCGCCCATCGCTGAACTGCCTGGGGGTGAGCAGCAAAACCCCTTGCAGGGCCGTTTCCATTACCTTCATGCGTTTCGACTTCGACCTGTTTTCTTAAGTTTCGACCTGGAACGAGGTGTGCTCTTCCAGGATGTCGAGCAGGTACTGCCCATAGCCGCTTTTGCGGATCGGCTCGGCCAGCGCGCACAGCTGTTCGGCGTTGATATAGCCGTTACGATAGGCAATCTCCTCCGGGCAGGCGATCTTGGTGCCCTGCCGCCGCTCGATGGTCTGGATGTACGTCCCGGCCTCGCATAGCGAGTCATGCGTGCCGGTGTCCAGCCAGGCCATGCCCCGGCCCATCACTTTGACATCGAGCAAACCCTGCGCGAGATACGCCTTGTTGACGTCGGTGATCTCGAGCTCGCCGCGCGGCGAGGGCTTGAGGCTCGCAGCGATATCGACTACCGTGCTGTCGTAGAAGTAGAGCCCCGTAACAGCGTAGGAAGACTTCGGATGCGTGGGCTTTTCTTCCAGGCTCACCGCGCGGCCCTGCGCGTCGAACTCGACCACACCATAACGCTCCGGATCTTTGACCCGGTAGGCAAACACCGTCGCCCCGCGCTCCTTGGCCGCCGCCTGCCGCAAAAGGCTCGAGAGCGCTTCCCCGTAAAAGATGTTGTCACCGAGCACGAGCGCGTTCGGGCTTCCGCCGATAAACTCCTTGCCGATCAGGAAAGCCTGCGCCAGTCCGTCGGGACTGGGCTGGACCGCGTACCGGATCGAAATGCCCCAGCGCGCGCCGTCGCCAAGCAACGCTTCAAACCGCGAACAGTCCTGCGGCGTCGAGATGACAAGAATGTCCCGGATGCCCGCGAGCAGCAGCGCGCTCAGCGGGTAATAGATCATCGGCTTATCGTAAACCGGCAGCAGTTGCTTGGAAACCACATGCGTGACCGGGTATAGCCGGGTGCCGGAGCCCCCGGCGAGGATAATTCCCTTCATCGAAGGCTCCGGTCTGCAAGAATTGAGCGCTCCGCGTAGTTGGTTTTCAGCCAGTCCAGGTAAGCGCCGGTCCGCACGTCCTCGACCCAGGGGAGGTGGTCAAGGTACCAGCCCACCGTTTCGCGCATGCCTTGCTCGAAGCCGACCTGCGGCGTCCAGCCAAGCTCATGCTCGATCTTGCGGGCGTCGATCGCATAGCGCCGGTCGTGCCCGGGCCGGTCAGTGACGAAGCGGATCAGTTCGCGACGGGGTTTCGCAGTAGGCCGCAGTGCATCGAGGATGTCGCAGATCGCATGCACTACCTGCATGTTTGTGCGCTCGCTCCCTCCACCGATGTTGTACACCTCGCCTGGGGCCCCGTTTGCAAGCACAGTCCGGATCGCCCGGCAGTGGTCGCCTACAAACAACCAGTCCCGCACATTCTGCCCGTCGCCATACACCGGCAGCGGCTTGCCTTCGAGCGCGTTCAGGATCATCAGCGGGATCAGCTTCTCCGGAAATTGAAACGGGCCGTAGTTGTTTGAGCAGTTGGTCGTGAGCACCGGCAGCCCATAGGTGTGGTGGTAGGCGCGGACCAGGTGATCGGAAGCCGCTTTGGACGCGGCGTAAGGGCTGTTCGGCGCATACGCGGTCTGTTCGGTGAAAGCCGGGTCCTTCGGTCCGAGCGAGCCATACACCTCGTCGGTCGAAACATGCAAAAACCGGAACCCTGTCCGAGCCTCGCCCGTAAGCCCGGCCCAGTACCCGCGTGCCGCTTCGAGCAGCCGGTACGTCCCTTCAATGTTGGTCCGCAGAAACGCGCCTGGGTCGATGATGGAGCGGTCCACATGGCTTTCCGCCGCGAAATGGACGATCGCGCGCGGCCTGTGCTCACGCAAAAGGGTGCCGACCAGACTGCCCTCTCCAATGTCCCCCACAACCAGCCGATGGCGCTCGTTTCCCTCAAGCGACGTAAGATTCGCCGGATTGCCCGCATAGGTCAGCAGGTCGAGATTGACGACCGGCTCGCCTGCCTCCACCAGCCAGTCGAGCACGAAGTTTGAACCGATAAATCCGGCGCCGCCCGTCACCAGGATCACGCGCGAGACTCCCGCGCACGCTTCCTCGGCAGCAGCAGGCTGCCCAGCGCATTCAACTTGCTGTCTGTTTCCGGGTCGCGGTGCAGCAGTCGCATCGCCGCCCCCATCAGCACCCAGATGCAACTCAGCACCAACCCCAGAACGAACGAAACCGCTATCCACGTCAGTCGCTTCGGGGCGCTCTTCCAGTCCGGCGGCGTCGCCGGGTCCACCACCTGCACTAGGGCGCCTTCCCGTGCCTCGTCGAGCTTGGCGACTTCAAACTGCCGCGCCAGGATATTGAAAATCGTTTCGTTGTACTTCACATCGCGCACCTTGCGCGCATATTCAAGCGTCGCGGTAGGCACCTTGCCCCCGGGCACAATCAGCTCGTCGCCGCTGATGTCTCCACTGCCGCCCAGCTTGCTCAGCTGCGCGCGCAGCCCGGCAAGCTCCTGCTGCGCTTGGACAAGCGCGGCATTGTCCTGGGCGGCAAAGGTCTGCATGCCCTGAATCTGTACCTGCTTGGCCGCGATCTGCGCACGCAGCTGCGCTGCGGCCTCGATGAGCGAGCGTGCCTGGCTGTTGATCTCGACCAGCCCATTGGTTTTTTGCGTCTTCAGCAGCGCTTCTTCCGCCCCGGCGAGATTGTTCTTCGCCTCGATCAGCTGCTGCTGGAAGAACAGCCGGCGCTGCGCTGCCTCGGAAATCGCAAGATTTTCCGATAAGTGCCGGTATTGCTCCACATACGCGTTCGCGATCGTGGCCGCGCGCTTCGGGTCTGGATCGGTATAGGAGATGGTGATCAGGCCGCTTTTCGTATCCGCGGCTACCTTTGCATCCGCTTCAAAGTCCCGGCGCGTAATGGAAAGCAGCTTTTCCTTGTACTGGCGCTGCAGGTCGAACTTGCGGATCATCGCGTCTTCCACCGTCTGGCTTTTAAAAAGAGCGACATATTGGTCGGCTGGGTTTTTCAACCCCAGGCTTCCGCCCGCCAGGCCGCCCAGCGCGCCCAGGCTGCTCAGCTCCGCCGCGATGCCCGCGCCGGAGCCACTCTGCTGGGGCGGCAGAATTACGGTTTTTGCTGTGAACACCGGCGTGCGCGTAAAAGCGAGTGCGGCCCCGATGGCCGTAAATGCAAACACCGTCCACGCAATCAAGCGCCGATGCCGGGCAAGCACCAGCAGAATGTCGAGTATGGATACCTCGACCGTGGCCGGGTCCCCCATGGGCATATACGCACCCGCGATTGCCGGCCGGTCCGCGGTCACTCCGGGTTCAAGAATGGTCGCCATCGCTGCCCTTACAGTACATTCCCCAGCACAGCCCCGCCAACCGCAAGCGAGGAGAACAGCTGCGTGAAGTTGAGCGCGTTCCTCAGCTTGGACGGTCCAAAGGTCTTTTCCGACACCACAATGGTATCGCCGGGCTGGATGACGATTTTGGCGAAATTTTTCTCGCCCACCTGGTCCTGGCTGATCACCGAGCCGTCCGCGCGAATCACGAAAGGGTGCGCCTTGTCGGCGTTGCGGTTGGCTCCACCCGCCAAGTGCACGTAATCGCGAACATGGTTGCCCCTGGCGAAGAGAAACGAGTTCTGGTCGTATACCGCCCCGATCACGCTCACGCTTGACGGCACCGACGGAACATAATATGTGTCTCCGTCCTCCAGGTCGAGCGGCGGCAGGCTTTGCGCGCCCTGGTCGAACGCTCTCAGATTGAGCACAATCCGCCCCGTCGCGCGCACCTGTTTCAGCCGCGCCACCAGCTCCCGCGCTTCTGCGCCCGCGACGTTGGCGCTCGCCAGGTCCGCCGCCGAGGATCCCGTGGCCGAGGAAGTCGCGAGCACGCCGCGCTCGATCTGCAACTGGAGGTTCTGGATGTACTCGTCGAGCCGGCGCTGCTGCACCGCCCGCACCGAGGCGCGCGTGAACTCCGAGCCGAAAAGGTACGCTCCCGGAGAAAATCCGCCTGCTCGTTCGACGATCTGCTCCAAAGTCTCGCCCGGCTTCGCGCTGTATACGCCCGCGTGCAGGAACTCGCCTTCCAGCCGCACAAAGCGGGTCTGCTGCGCGATCGGAACATGGATGTCCGCCTGCGAAAATACCGTAACTACGTCGCCCGCCTGTAATTCGAGATCCTGCGAGCCATCGTGGTCCATCACCAGGCGCCCCAGGTCGAACGGCACCAGCGAGGTTTGCAGCGTATCCGGATCCAGCCGCTCGATGACTGCGTATTTCCAGTCGATCTCCGGAGCCGCGAGCGTCACGTCCGTCAGGCCCTGTGCGTTGGCCGTATTCTGCGTTACCACATCGCGCCGGGCTGAGGCCGCGGACTCATTGGCCTGTTGCCCAAACGGTGTAAGCCGCGGCTGCCCGTACAGGTCGTACGCGCGTGAAGAGTCGGCAGCACCGGTGAGACTTCCGTCATAGCCGTATGCATCCGCGCCATAAGCGCCGTTCAGCGAAGGATCATAGTTGGGAAACCCGGCCATACTCGGGCTCCCATTTTGCCCTTGCTGTTGTTGCTGCCGCCGCTGCTGGTCGTAAAGCTGCTGTTGTTGCAGGTACTGCTGCCGGTTCTGCCGGATTCTTTCCTGCTCCTCCGGCGTAATCGGCAGGGTCTGCGGCTCGTTCGGCTGCCGGTAACGCTCAAGCGCAGGCTCACGTTCGAACTCGGGCGCCGGGAGCCCCACGCGCGTCCGCTGCCACCAGTAATTGCGCGTCAACAACACAGCCCGCTCCGGAAACAGCTCGCTCAAGCGCATGCCCGGGTGGTAACCGTAGCGGCCTGGGTTGGCGGTGTTGCCTCGCAAAGTCACAGTCTTGGCATACAGTGGCACGGTGGACTGCACCTGGAGAATGTCGCCGTCATGCAGGATGGCTTGCAAGCCTTGCGGCGTAAACC
>CAXTWG010000035.1:0-26019 GCA_964247895.1 uncultured Acidobacteriaceae bacterium | reverse complement strand
CTCTACACCACCGACCACCCGCTCGACGACCCCATTCTCTCCCCCAACCTCGGCGACCTCCACGGCCTGCCGCCGACTTTGTTCATTACCAGCAGCCGCGACCTTCTCCTCAGCCCGACGGCCACCATGGAACGCGCTTTCCGCCGCGACGGCGTCCCCACGGAAATGACCCTCTTCGACGGCCTCGCCCACGCCTTCTGGAACGACGTCGCCCTCCCCGAATCCCGCGAAGCCTACGCCATCATGGCGCGCTTCTTCGTCGAGCAATTGGGGCGATGAATGACAAGGCCAGCATCAGCACGCCGGGGTACTCGAGCATCGCGCGGTCCGAGGTGATCAGGGTCATGCCCTCCACGACAGCTTGTGCGATCAGGATGCCAGCTTAGACAGGTGTGTCTTCGCCTCGTGCATATTTACCGTCTTCACGCTGCGCCTCCAGATAGACTAAGCCCATCGGCTAACCCCACCCCAGACAAGCAAATAACGACCATTTACACTTGATAGCAACGAGGAATGAACGCAGTGATCGGTGGCACACTCACAAAGATTTTCGGCACCAGCAACGAGCGCGTTGTCAAGCGCCTTACGCCCGTCGTTAGCGAAATAGCCGCATTCGAGCCTGCTCTTCAGGCCCTCTCCGATGAGGAGCTCCGCGCCAAAACCGCCGCTTTCAAAGCCCGCATCGCCGAGGCCGTCCAGCCCGTCGTCAACGACGGCGAAGGAGCCATTGCGGCGGCCGAGAAGCAGGCTTTAGATGCTCTCCTCCCTGAAGCTTTCGCCGTAGTGCGCGAGGCCGGCCGCCGTGCCGTGGCGATGCGCCACTTCGACGTGCAAATGATCGGCGGCATGGTCCTGCACCAAGGCAAGATCGCTGAAATGCGGACCGGCGAAGGGAAAACGCTCGTGGCCACCGCCCCTTGCTACCTCAACGCACTCGCCGGCCATGGCGTCCACGTCGTCACCGTCAACGACTACCTGGCCAAGCGCGATGCCGAGTGGATGGGCAAGATTTACGAGTTCCTCGGCCTCACCGTTGGGGTCATCGTCCACGACCTCGACGACGCTCAACGGCGGGCCGCCTACGCCGCCGACATTACCTATGGCACCAACAACGAGTTCGGCTTCGACTACCTGCGCGACAACATGAAATTCGAGGTGAAGGACTGCGTCCAGCGCGGCCACTACTTCTCGATCGTCGACGAGGTTGACTCCATCCTCATCGACGAGGCCCGGACACCGCTGATCATCTCCGGACCTACCGACCAGACCACAGACAAGTACGTCCGCGTCAACCGCATCATCCCGCAGCTTGTGCGCGGCGAGGAGATCACCAAGGGCGAGGACAAAATCCTTACCGGTGATTACGTAGTCGACGAAAAGCACAAGTCCATCACCGTCACCGACGAAGGCTGGGAGAAGATCGAGGGCTTGCTCGGCATCGGCAACATCGCCGATGTGGACAACTGGGAGCTCAAGCACCACGTCGAGGTTGCGATCAAGGCACACTCGCTATACCGGCGCGATGTCGCCTACGTGGTCAAGGACGGCGAGGTGATCATCGTCGACGAGTTTACCGGGCGGCTGATGCCCGGACGGCGCTGGTCGGATGGTCTCCACCAGGCGGTCGAGGCGCACGAAGGGGTGACGATCCGCCGCGAGGATCAAACGCTCGCGACCATTACCTTCCAGAACTACTTCCGGCTCTATAAAAAGCTTTCCGGCATGACCGGCACCGCGGAAACCGAGGCCGTCGAGTTCGACAAGATATACAAGCTCGAAATCGTTGTGATCCCCACCAACCGGAGCATGCAGCGTAAGGAGTACCCGGACGTTGTGTACCGGACCGCGAAGGAGAAATATAACGCGGTCGCGGACGAGATCACGGAGCTGAACAAGAAGAAGCAGCCCGTGCTCGTTGGAACCACTTCGATCGAGAAATCGGAACTTTTGTCGCAGATTCTTCAGCACAAAGGCGTCCGGCATGTCGTGCTCAACGCGAAATACCATGAGCGCGAAGCCGAAATCGTGGCCCAGGCTGGACGGTTCGGCATGGTTACGATTGCGACCAACATGGCAGGCCGCGGCACCGATATTCTGCTTGGCGGCAATGCGGAGTTTATCGCCAAACAGGAGCTCGCGAAAGCGAAGAAAGCCAAGCCGGTCGCGGCCGCCGAAGGTGAAATCCAGGCTATCGCCGCCCCCGGCATGGAGCGCTGGTATTACCAAGGCCAGGAGTACGAGTGCACGGAGGCCGACTGGCAGAAGGCCCTCGCCCGCCACGCGGAAGAGGTCAAGCAGGAGCATGCCGCCGTCATCGAGGCCGGCGGGTTATGCATCCTCGGCACCGAGCGTCATGAGTCGCGTCGCATCGATAACCAGCTTCGCGGGCGCGCCGGTCGTCAGGGCGACCCCGGCGCATCGCGCTTTTATCTCTCGCTTGAGGACGACCTCATGCGCATTTTTGCCCGTGAGTGGGTTTCGACCCTGCTGCAGCGCATGGGCATGGAAGAAGGCGTACCGATTGAGAGCGGCATGATCTCCCGCCGCATCGAGGCCGCGCAAAAGGCAGTTGAAGCGCAGAACTTCGAATCTCGCAAGCACTTGCTCGAGTACGACGACGTAATGAACAAGCAGCGGGAAGCCGTCTATGGTCTCCGTCACAGTCTGCTTGAAGGTATGGACCAGCGCGAACTCGTCACCGAAGACTACGTTGCCAACCTGCTCTCCTCCATCCTCGACGAAACAGCTCCGGAGAAGGTGCATCCCGATCAGTGGAACACCGCAGCCCTGCGCGCCAAGGTCAAAGACCAGTTCGGGCTCGACCTCGACCAGGAAGGCATCAACCCCGACGACCTGAGCCGCTCGCAGCTCGGCGACCGGATTTTCGAGAACCTCCGCGACCGGTACGCCGCCAAGGAGGAGGTCATCGGCGCCCAGGGTATGCGCTATCACGAGCGCGTGATCATGCTCAGTGTCCTCGACGGGCTGTGGAAGGACCACCTGCTCAACATGGACCACCTCAAAGAGGGTATCGGCTTGCGCGGCTATGGCCAGCAGGATCCTTTGGTGGCCTACAAGCGCGAGTCGTTCACCATGTTCGAAGGCATGATGCTGCGGTTCCAGGAAGATACTGTCCGCTATCTTTACCTCATGCAGATTGTGGGGACCGATGGCGAGCCTATTGCCCTGCCCACCAAGCCTCGCGGGAAGGGCCCTGAGATCGACGGATCTGAGGGTTCCATTCCTGCCGGCGCGCGCGGGCCAGCTCCACAGCCTCGCCCTGCCCTGATGCAGGATTCGAATCCCGCCCAGGCTGCTTCCCAGCCCGAACGGCTACTCCGCCGTCCTACGATTCCCGGCGGCGCAGCCTCACGTCCTACTTCGTTTGTCCAGGCGCGCAGCACTCCTTCGAGCACTCCTCCGCGAAATGGCAAGAACGGGGAAAATGGCAGCGGTGCGAAAACAAACCTGAGCGGGGTGGAGCAGCGCCTCCGCGCCGAGCAGCAAGCAAGCCTGAGCCAAGCCCGCGAGGAGGGTGGGGCCGAGGACACTCAATAGTCGGGAAAATGCGTGGGATGGGGTTCAGGTGAAAGCATTAACCAACGCATAAACGGCAGCCCCGGGGGGCTGCCGTTTATGGATATACCTACTAACTAAACAGCCTGAACGTTCTCAGCCTGGAAGCCCTTGGGCCCGCGAACAACGTTGAACTGCACGCGCTGACCTTCTTGCAGCGAACGGAAGCCGTTCGCATTGATCGCCGTGAAGTGTACAAAAACATCTTCGTTGTTGCTCTCACGGGTAATAAAACCGAAGCCCTTGGCGTCGTTGAACCACTTTACTGTGCCTTGTTCCATGGTGCTGGTATTCCTCGTAAATCGAATTTCGCTGATAGCGGAGCAAGGCGCAATGCGTGGCAACTTTAGGTAAAACCGTGCAGAACGAACCCACTCAGTAACGAGCTTGATTAAGGGTATCTTAGAAATGGTTCGCCGTACAACATTTCTGTTTAAACAATCGTTCCATCCCCATGCAAAATTCCCCGGCATCTCCGGGTCGATTCGGTGCCCGAGCCAAATCCTCCTTCCCGCGCATCTACTAACCCCATGGCTGACCAACTGTTTTTAAGCCTCTGGTACCCGAATTTCCGCACTGGGGCGCTCGGCCCGGCTATTCTAGGCGTTCTCCGGCAATTTGCACTGATCGGCGCCGCTCCGGGCGACTCGGCCGTTGTCCGTGCCGTGTCCGTTTACCCCATCTCCTGGTCTGAGACCCCTGTGTACAACCGTATCTATGAAGCCGATGAGGACGAGGCCGCCCAGCCCGCACTTGCGGTTCCCGCAGCCCTCGAGCAGCTCCACGACGACTTCGCCTACGAGTTTGAAACTGCCTGGGAGCTTTGGCAGCCCGAGTCGGACGGCGGTCTCGACCCGCTCTGGCGCAAGCAGCTTTCCCCTATTCGCGTCACCGGTTTTGGCCCGGCGTTCGACGAGGAGGCTTATGAGACGAATGGTCATATCCGCGTCGGCTTCGGCCTGGACACGCCGTTTCTCCAGGATGAATTCGAACTCGATGCGCAAGCCGCGGCCCGCATTCGCGAGAACATCACGCAACTGGTTGCCCTGGTCCACTCCATTGAGAAAAACTGCGGCATTTCTTCCCGCTTTCTCTGGTCCGAATCCGGCGAAAGCCTGGCCGAAAAGCTGATCGCCCGCCTCCAGCAGGTACAGTAAACCTGTGGCGAAAATCGTCATCGACGGTACACGCACGCAAACGATTCGCACGATCCTCCTCGCGGCTTTTGCGGCTGTAGCCGTCGCCCTGCTCGGCGCGCTCGGTATCCACAAGCTCAAGTCCAGCGGCCTCGCTCTTGACCTTCCAGGCAAACTGGGAGCGAACATTTCGCAAACCGCCAACGGCTTCACCTATTCGCAGTCCGAGCGCGGCCACACTGTTTTCACGATCCACGCCTCGCGCATCACGCAGTTCAAGGGGGACGAAGCCGACCTCCACGAGGTTTCCATCACCCTTTACGGCCCGGAAGGCTCTCATCGCAAGGATCACATCTCGGGCGCCGACTTTCTTTACAACAAGACGACCGGTGAAATCAGCGCGCAAGGCAAGGTGGTGATCGATATGGCCGCCCTCGGACCGAGCGCTGACGGCGCACCCGACACGATTCACGTCGAGACCAGCGGGCTGCGCTACAACCAGAAAACCGGTCGCGCTTTCACCGCGGAGCCGCTCGCATTCTCGGTGCCCCGTGCGAACGGCAAAGCCGTGGGCGGCGCCTACGATTCGAGAACCGGAGTGCTGGTGCTTGAAAACGCGATCGAGCTGCATGCCATGGAAAACGGGGTTTCCGCCGCCACTTTTGCTACCCATGCTGAAGTCTCCCGCGATTCCCACGCAGCCTACCTCCTGAACGTCCACAGCACCTTTAACGGTACCGAGATGGCTGCGGACCAAGCCATCCTCCACTTCCGCCCGGACGGTACACTCCAGCACCTCGACGCTGAAAACCACGTCAATATTCTGACTGGGGAAGGCTCGCATCTCCACGCCACAAATGCATCGGTAGACCTGAACGCACACTCCGAGCCGCTTACCGCATACGCCGGCGGCGGCGTCAATTATCACTCCGGCTCGCAGGAGCTCGAGATGCACGGCAACGCGGTGGAAAGCACGATGAGCTTTGCTCCCGGACCCGAGGGCAAGCAGCAGCTGCGCCACGCTCAGTTCCGCAATGCCGTTTCCTTCGTGCTGCAGCAAAACTCACTCGCCGGCGACCCTCGCGGCCTGGCTACGCGCGAGATTACCGCCAGCAAAATCGACGTGGACTTCATTCCCGGCGCCAACGGTCGCAGCCTCGCCGAAACCGCTTCCGCCCAGGGTATGGCCAAGATCGACCTTCACGATCTGCCTTTCGGCGAGCCGCAGCGTCACACGGCTATCTATGCCGAGCAGCTAACTGCGAATCTCATGGACGGACATGAGCTCCAGCAGCTCAAAGGTTCCGGCGGCACCAAAGTCGTCGACTATGCCCCGGACGGATCTACGGATACAAGCAGCGGTGACACGCTTCGCATCAACTTCCTACCCGAATCCAAGGCGAACGAGCGCACAACTTCCAGCAAGGGTGCGACCCCCAAAACACAAAGCGCCGTTGTCGATACGGCCGAGCAGTCCGGCCGCATCACCCTGGTTGCGCAGCCTGCGCGGGATGCGAAGACCAGCACCGGCGTCCCGCAGCAGCCCTTTTATGCCGAAGCTGAGAACGCCGTATATCACGCCGGCGATGCCACACTCCGGCTTACAGGCGACCCGGCCCACCCTCCGCGCGTCCACAATGCTGGCTTATCTCTCACAGCCAACGAGGTCGGCATGGAGCGCAACTCGGGTGTCGCCACAGCTCAAGGCGATGTCCGCGGCACGTATCTGCAACAGCCCGCAAACAAGCAGCAGCCTGGGGCGCCCAGCCTCGGCGGTACGGGCGCGGTCCATGCTGCCGGCGCATCCGCCACGTTTTCTCGGGTTACGAGCATAGCCACCTTTCTTGGCAACCCGCAGGTACCCGCGCGTTTGTGGCAAGGCACGAACGCTGTCACCGCGCCCACGATCGAGCTCGGCAGGCAGAACGGTACGCTGGACGCGCGCGCCCCCGCCGATGCGCATGGAGCCGTGCACGCTGTTTTCTTCGCGCCCGGCGAGCAGGGAGGCGGTGTTACCCGCGTCACCGCAGACTCGTTTTCCTATGCTGACGCCAGCCGCATCGGCACCTTCAAGGGGCAGGTGCTCGCCCAGCAGCCGGGTGGGACCGTCCGCGCCGACATGGCGCAGCTTTTCCTCACGGAGGCCGCCGCGAGCCAGCCTTCCCGGCTTGATCGCCTTCTTGCCAGCGGTCACGTCACACTCGCCCAGCCGGGACGCCGCGGCTCAGGGGAGAAGCTTGTTTATACCGCTTCAGACAGTTCTTACGTGTTAACCGGCGGCCCTGCCCGCGCCAGCGATGCGGAGCACGGCTCGATTTTAGGGGCTGAATTCCTCTTCAAATCCGGCGAAAACTCGGTGCAGGTCCTCGGCCAGGATGCTGTCGGGGCGGTTCACCGCACTGTCACCGATACGCGGACGCCCAACTGATGCGCCGGCTTCGCACCGAGGCGATCACAAAAACCTACAAGGGGCGGCAGGTCGTCCGGGGTGTCTCCGTCCACCTCGCCCAAGGCGAAATTGTCGGCCTGCTGGGGCCGAACGGCGCCGGTAAAACGACCAGCTTTTACATGATGGTTGGACTTGTCCAGCCTGATGCCGGACGCATCCTGGCTGATGATGCCGACATCACCCGCGTTCCCATGTACCTCCGCGCGCGCACGTATGGCGTTTCCTACCTTCCGCAGGAACCGTCGGTGTTTCGAAAACTTTCCGTGGAAGATAATATCCTCGCCGTGCTCGAAGCGCAGCGCATCACCCCGGCTGAGCGCCGCTCACGCACGGAACGCCTCATTGACGAGCTCAACCTCGGCCATATTCGCCGCACCCAGGGGTATGCTCTCTCGGGCGGAGAGCGCCGCAGAGTCGAGATTGCCCGCTGTTTGTCGATCCAGCCTTCTTTTATTTTGCTTGACGAGCCATTCTCGGGCATTGACCCACTTGCCGTTGACGATCTCCAGGACATCATCACCGGGCTGAAGGCGTCCGGCATCGGCGTCCTCATCACCGACCACAACGTTCCCGAAACACTCTCTGTTACCGACCGCGCCTATATCATCAACGAAGGCCGCATCCTGGCCGACGGTACTCCCCGCGCCCTTGCTGAGAACGCGGAGGTTCGCCGTGTGTACTTAGGCGAAGATTTTGTCTTCAACTAGTACCTGACTGGCGCCGCGGGTAAAGCGGTGTGACGACATGATTGCGGAGAGACTTGGTGATCCTGTCCTTCGTGCAGCGCCATCAGGGTCGCTTTGATCGAACCCAGCCTGGGAGCGATCATGGGAGCGATCATGTCGTGGAGCACCTCCCGAGCACCTCGCGCAAGCCGCCTACATCTTTCCCCGTCTTCACCAAGTTCAACGCCATCGCTCATCCCTCGCAAAAGCCTGTTACTGCTCGCATGTCACGTTACGGAAGGGTCCCCGCCTCTGTTCCACCCGCACCGGATTTGAGTAGACTCAAGCCACGGCAACCGGTGCCGCATAGACCATGGTTTCACTCCAGCCAAAACTGAGTCTGCGGATCGCCCAGCGACAAATCCTCACGCCGGGGCTGATGCAGATGGTCAGCGTGCTTGCGCTCAACAAGATTGAGCTCAAGGACATGATCCAGACCGAGATTACTGAAAATCCGGTGCTCGAAGAGCTCGACGAAGCCGTTCCCATGCTCGATTATGTCGCCGGCCGCGAGGCCGACCGCGAGCTGCCCACAGATGTCCCCAAGGAGCGCACCGACCCTTTCGAGGAGATCGATTTCGGCTCCTACTTCCAGGACTATCTCGACCCCGGCTTCCGTTCCCCGCAAAGCTTTGAGCTGAACGAGAAGCCCTCCATTGAGAACTTCCTGTCGCAGCCCGGTTCGCTTGTCGACCATCTGGAATGGCAGATCGGCGCGCTGCCCCTCAGCGCACTCCTGCGCTGCGCTGTCGACTACGTCCTGGGCAACCTCGATGAGGACGGGTATTGCACCACCAGCGGTGGCGAGCTCCACGCGGGCTGGCTTCGCGAACTCGCTCGCTTCCCCGCTGCTTCATCCCCGCCCGACGCTGAAGCTCTCCTTGCCGAAGCCCTTTCCATAGTCCGTTCGCTCGACCCCGCCGGCATTGCCGCCGCGGACCTCCGGGAGTGTCTCCTGTTGCAGATTGAAGCGCTCCGCCGCGAGCTCGCCGCCAAGGCTCCGCAGGCTCGGGTAGCGCTGCTCGCCACGGCTCACCGGATCGTAGATAGCTGTTTGCCGATGCTCCACAAACGCGACCTGCGTGAGCTCGCCAAAGCCACCCAGACTACCCCTGACGAGGTTGCGCAGGCGCTCGACTTCATTCGCACCCTCGATCCACGCCCCGGGCAGCGGTTCCAGCCTTCGAATACCCGTTTGATTGAGCCGGACGTCCAGTTCCTCAAGCGTGACGACCAATGGCTCGCCGTGATGGACGACGAAAGCCTGCCGACGCTCCGTTTGAACCGCGATTACCGCAAGCTGCTCGGCAAGGGTGATTCCGGCAAGGACGTCAAGGACTATGTCAAGGAGCGCTACCGCTCCGCGCTCCAGCTTATGCGCAATATCGAGCAGCGCAAAAACACCATCCTCCGTACCTGCGAGGCCATCGTCCGCCGCCAATATGACTTCCTCGAGCATGGCGTCGAGTGCCTCAAACCGATGATGATCAAGGACGTCGCCGAGGAGATCGGCGTCCATCCTTCCACGGTTTCCCGTGCCGTCTCAAACAAATACGCGCACACGCCCCAGGGTGTCTTCGAGTTGCGCTTCTTTTTTTCAGAGGGCGTCAACGGGCCGGAAGGCGCAGGAACCCCGCTCATGCTGCTCAAGCGCAAGGTTAAAAAGCTGATCGAGGAGGAGGATCCAGGTAAGCCGCTCACCGATGACCGCATCACGGAGCTGCTCCAAAAAGACGGCATCGACGTCACCCGCCGCACGGTGGCAAAGTATCGAGAGGATATGCGCATCCCATCTACGCATCAGCGGCGCGTTCGCACCTGAGCGCCAGCCGCCTTCTTTGAAGGGAGCAACAATGGACGTCGAGTACACAGGGAGACACGACGCGGTCGTATCGGCTGAAATGCGCGCGATGGCAACGCCTTTTCTGGATCGCGTGGAGAAAATGGTAGGGCGCGGGGCAAGCGCGCATGTGGTCGTCACGACGGAAAAGAACCGGCAGAGCGCCGAAGTCACGGTGAAAACCAAGGCGCACGACCTCGTCGGTCTGTGTGAAACCACGGCCGGGCTGGAAACCGCTCTCCGCCAGGCGCTGGAAAAAGCTGAAGCGCAAGCGATCCGCTTCAAGGAAAAACGCGCAACCGAAAAACGCCGCCCTAAGGATGAGAAGACCCTCGTCGAGCCCGCGCTGGAGCGCGGCGGCAGGTCTAAACGCACGGCGCTGCTTTCGACGCCCGACTCCCCTTTGGACGAGGTTCTCGGCCTACAGCCTGACATCGCCCCGGCTCCCGCAAACGGCAACGGCGTAGCGCACGAGGCCGACCACTCCACCGAGCCCCACCTTACCCGGTCGATCGACGCCGTTGCGCTCCGCCCCATGAGCCTGGAGGAAGCGGTCAAGGAGCTTGAAACCCGCAACCGCGAACTTTTCGTTTTTCGCGACAGGGTCGGCCTGCTCCGTATTCTCCATTGCAGGCGCGACAATACCCTTGAGCTCATCGAGTTGCCTTAAACTAAGCTGCAAGAGGGACGGCCTGCGGGCGGTCCCTTTCCTGCAGCCCTGTGACCGACCCCGCCCCAACCCGCGAACTCGTCGTGCTCACCGGCCTTTCCGGCTCCGGCAAAGGCTCGGCGCTCAAGGCGTTCGAGGATCTCGGCTACTACTCGGTCGATAACCTGCCGATTGAACTCCTCCCACAATTCGCCGCCCTTATCGCGAATGGCGCAACAGCCCGCAAAGCTGCCATTGTCGTCGATGTACGCGAGGGCGACGCGCTTGAACAGCTGCCGGCCACGCTGCTCAGCATGCGCAAGACCTTGCCGGTCACAATTGTCTTTATGGAGGCTGCCGGTCCTGCGCTGCTACGCCGGTATTCTGAAACGCGCCGCCCGCATCCCCTTGGCGCAGATTCAAGTGTGGAAGCCTCCCTCGAAGCCGAGCGTGCTTTGCTTGAGCCTGTTCGCAACGTCGCCGACGTCGTGCTCGAAACTACAAACTTCAACGTCCACGAGCTTCGCGCTTACCTCCACACCCGTTTCGGGGCTGAAGCAGGGAAGAGCCTGCTCATCTCCGTCACGAGCTTCGGCTATAAGAACGGCGTTCCGCTCGGCGCGGACCTTGTTTTTGACGTTCGTTTTCTTCCCAATCCGCATTTCGTCCCGGAGTTTCGCCCCCTTACCGGCCAGGATGCCGCCGTCGCCGGGTACGTCGGCGGCTTTCCCCAGACAGGCGAGTTCCTCGGCAAAACAGAGGACATGCTGCTCTTCCTCCTGCCGCATTACATTCACGAGGGCAAAAGCTACTTGACGGTCTCTTTCGGTTGCACCGGCGGCCAGCACCGCTCCGTTTTTATCGCCGAGGAGATCGGCAAGCGGCTCGCAGGAGAGGGCTATCGGGTCAAAACCACGCACCGCGACATGCCGCGATGAGACGTTCTTCTACACTGTGGGCAGCAGCATGGTGAATCCGCCCAAAAACAAACGAGCCTGTACGTGACCCGCCTTCTCCGTCTGCTCGCCTATTTGCGCCGGTACGCGCTCCAAACGACCGCCGCCGTCTTCCTGATGGCCGGGGTCGGCCTACTCGAAGCTTTTCGCGTTCTGCTTATCCAGCCCATCTTTGACAACGTCCTGCGTCCGGGCTCGGCCACCCGCTCCGTTTCACTGTTCGGCAGCATGAACGCTCGCTTCGGTACACATTTCCGTTTCGACCTGCACGCCCTTGTTCCCCACGTCTTCCACAACGAATGGACCGTGGTCGGCTTCGCCCTTGTCGCCTCTACCCTGCTCAAGAGCGTTTGCGACTTTACCGGCACATACTTGGTGAACTACGCCGGTTTCGGCATGATCACCGACCTGCGCGACGACCTGTATGAGTCCATGCTCCGCCGCTCTGCCGCTTTTTTCCAGCGGCATGCTACCGGCACGCTGCTTTCAACCCTCATCAATGACATTGAGCGTGTCCAGTTCGCGATGTCTTCGGTCCTTTCCGACTTTCTTCAACAGTTTTTCACGCTTGTGTTCACGCTTGCGCTCGTTATCGCTCTCGGCGGCAAGCTCGCTTGGCTACTGTTGCTGTTTATTCCCGTCGTCCTGCTTTCCGTGCGCCGCATCGGCCGCAACGTCCGCAAGACCACCCGCGGCGGCCAGGACAAACTGGCTGAAATCCAGAATATTCTCCACGAAACCATCACCGGCAATCGAATCGTGAAGGCCTTCAACATGGAGCGCTGGGAGCTCGACCGCTTCCGCGGTGCCGCGCGCCGGCGTTTCCGCGCCAAGCTGCGCGCCGTGCGCGCCCAGGCGCTTGCTTCCCCGCTCAGGGATGCAAGCGGCGCGATCGCGAGCGCGCTGCTGCTCCTCGCCGGACGCGGACAGATCCAGAGCCGGTCCATGACCGAAGGGCAGTTCTTCACTTTCCTGGTGGCCTTGTTCAAGCTGTACGACCCTATCCGCAAATTTGCCCTCTATTACAACAATTTCCAGCAGGCTCTCGGCGCATCGAGTGAAATCTTCCGCTTCATGGACTCGGCCAACGATCTCCCCGAGCAGCCCCGCCCGGTCGAGCTTAAGGGCTTCCGCGATGCGATCCGGCTTGAGAATGTCAGCTTCCGCTACGCTCCCGCGGAAAGTGAAAGAGCAGCCGAATGGGAGAAAAAGGTGCTCTCCAGGATCAATCTCACTATCCATGAGGGCGAGGTCATCGCGCTCGTAGGCCCGAGCGGCGCCGGCAAATCGACCCTTGCCAACCTGATCCCCCGGTTTTTCGACGCCACGGAAGGCCGCGTCACCCTCGACGGCCACGACCTTCGCGCGGTCTCCTTGCGTTCTCTCCGTGAACAGATCGGCACTGTGACGCAGGACATCATCCTGTTCAACGATACGATCCGCAACAACATCGCATACGGCCGGCCCGGGGTGCCGCTTGCCAAGGTGGAAGCCGCCGCCCGCGCCGCGCTTGCCCACGACTTCATCGCCCGCCTGCCTCAGGGCTATGACACGCCCATCGGTGAGAAAGGTTTCCGCCTTTCCGGCGGCGAGCGCCAGCGCCTCGCTATCGCGCGCGCGCTGCTCAAGAACGCGCCCATCCTCATCCTCGACGAGGCTACCTCGGCCCTTGACGCGGAAAGCGAGTCCCTTGTGCAGCCCGCCCTCGGCAACCTGATGCAGGGCCGCACCGTTCTTGTAATCGCCCATCGTCTTTCCACCGTTCGCCGCGCCACCCGCATCGCTGTTCTGGAGTCTGGCGCGCTCACCGCCGTGGGCACCCATGACGAGCTTCTCACCCGCTCGCCCACCTATCGCCGTTTGTACGAACTCCAGTTCGCAGACGTGGCGGAGCAGGAGATGCGCGTATGAGCGCCGAAGCGAGACCGCTTCCCCGGGCGACCCCGGAGCTGCCCGCTTCGCCCGTCCGTTCCGTTTGCTCCATGACCGGCTACGCCCGCGTTTCCGCGCGTCTGCCTGGCGCGCCCGCCCTCACCCTTACGCTCAAGAGCATGAACCACCGCTTTCTCGATCTGCAACTGCGCCTTCCTCCCGGGTCCGAGCAACTTGAGAATCTGGTGCGTGCCGAGCTCAAGCGTGAACTTGCGCGTGGGCACGTCGAATGCACCCTGACGCTGGACCGCCTCGCGCGTCGCGATCCCGTTGCGCGTCGTATGCCGCCGCAGTTTGATGCCGCCGCTTTGCGTGCTTATGTGGCGAGCTTTCGCATGGCAGCTGCCGAGCACGGCCTTGCCGCGGAACCCGATCTCAACCTTGCCGCCGCTCTTCCGGGCATACTCCTGCGCGGGGAAACCGATACGCGCGAGGAAGGGGGAGACCAGCCCGATCCCGCGCTCGAGTCCGATCTCGCGCGCGAACTCCCGGCGCTGCTTGCCGAGGCTATTGCTGCGCTCAAGATCATGCGCGCCCGTGAAGGAACGGCCCTTGTCCGCACGCTCGAGGAAAGCCTCGCCCGGCTGGATGTATATGTCGAGGAAGTTGCTTTCCTGCGCGAAGGCGTACAGGAAGCCCATATGGCCCGCCTTTCCGCCAAGCTGCACGCGCTCCTTGAAGGCGCCGTCGACGAGGACCGCATCCTTGCCGAAGCCGCCCTGCTCGCCGAGCGGGGCGATGTGGAAGAAGAGCTCGCACGGATGCGCACGCATGTGGAGCACTTCCGGGTCTTGCTCCGCGCCGGTGGAGAATTGGGTAAAAAGCTCGATTTTCTGCTTCAGGAGATGAATCGCGAGGCCAATACGCTGCTGTCCAAGACCGCCGGCATCACCGGCGGCGGCGCACGCATTACCGAAGGGGGCTTGGCAATGAAGGCGGAGATCGAAAAACTGCGGGAACAGGTGCAGAATCTGGAGTAAAGTCCTGCAGGCGGCGGTACAGCGGCAGTACATCCGTGTGATCGAACAGAAGCAGCGGGGCCGCAGCGAACAAACTAGGAGGCACTTGGCAGGCATTCTCTTCATCATTTCGGCCCCCTCGGGCTCGGGTAAATCCACCCTCGTCGCTCAAATCCGGTCCCTCGTGGCCGGCCTTGAGTTTTCTGTTTCCTACACCACGCGACTTCCGCGCGGGTCGGAAGAGTCCGGTCGCGAGTACAACTTTGTTTCCGTCGCCGAGTTCGAGGGCATGATCGCGCGCGACGAGTTCCTCGAGCACGCCGACGTCTTCGGCAACTATTACGGCACGGCGCGGCAGTCGCTCACCGGCGCTACCGCCCGCGGCAACGATCTGCTGCTCGATATCGACGTGCAGGGCGCAGAGCAGGTCCGCGAACGGATGGCGGAAGCGGTCAGCATTTTCGTACTGCCGCCGACCCCCGTCATCCTGGAAGCGCGTCTGCGCAACCGGAGCCGCGCCGAGGGGCTGCTTGACGATGATGTGATCGCTCGCCGTCTCCGCAAGGCGCGCAGCGAGATCGGTAATTACTTCCGGTATGGGTACGTGTTAATAAATGACGTCTTAGACATTGCAGTGGATCAACTTTCGGCTATTGTGGCGGTAGAACGTTTATGCCGGGGCGGCAAGAGTGCGCTTCCGGCGGAGACAGAGCGTTTAGAAGCGCTGGCGAACGGGTGCAGACAGGCAGGTATCCGGCGGCGATTGGAACCGGTTCTCGCGGCCTTCGGGATCGCGGCTCAACCCACTTCAGAGGTCAGTCCATGAAGCTAGAACACGATTTCGACAGCAACTTCCGTTACGTCATCGTGGCTGCGCGCCGCGCCCGCCAGCTCCAGAACGGGTCCAGCCCGCTGGTCGTCACGCCTTCTTCCAAAGCCTCCAAAATCGCTCAGCACGAGATCATGGCCGGGCTCGTCCAGCATGTCCGACGAGAGACTCCGGTGATCAAGCCGGGCTTTGATGCTCCCGAGATTCCCCGCTTCGCTGTTTAGTCCTCGATTTCCATAGCCGCTCGTTCCTGCAACCGCTCCAGGTTCACCTCGCATTTACAATCGGGGCAGCGTGGGAGGCTAGCGGATGAAAATCACTCTCGGCGTCACCGGCGGGATCGCTGCATACAAGGCAGTGGAGCTGCTACGCGCCTTCCAGGCGAAAGCTCTTGAAGTTCAGGTTGTTATGACCGCTGGGGCCGAGCGCTTTATCCAGCCGCTTACCTTCGCCGCGCTCTCCGGACGCCGCGTGATCACGAGCCTATGGAACGAGCAGGCCGCCGATGAGGCGGCCGGTCGAAGCCCTGCCATGGAGCATATTGAGCTCGCGCAGGAGACGGACGCGCTCGTCATTGCGCCTGCTTCCGCTGACACTCTCGCGCGGCTCGCCGGGGGCCGCGCCGATGACTTCCTGTCCACGCTGTATCTCGCCACCCCCGCGCCTGTCGTGCTGGCGCCGGCGATGAACGTTCGCATGTGGGAGCATCCGGCGACCCGGAGCAATGTCGAACTGCTTCGCGAACGCGGCTCGACCATTGTCCCGCCCGGCTCCGGCGCGCTGGCCTGCGGCATGGTGGGAGCGGGTCGCCTGGCGGAAATCCCCGCTATCGTGGAAGCCGTTCTTCATGCTCTTCAGCGCGCGACCGATCTCACCGGTCAAACCGTTCTCATCACCGCAGGCGGCACGCGGGAAGCTATCGATCCGGTCCGCTTCCTCGGGAATCGCTCTTCCGGCAAGATGGGCTACGCCCTTGCTGAAGCCGCCGTACGCCGGGGCGCGCGTGTCCTTCTTGTTTCCGCTCCCACCGCCCTGCGCCCGCCTTCCGGCTGCGAGCTCATCTCCATCACCACGGCGCAGGAGATGCGTGAGGCTACTTTGGCTCGCCTTCCCGAGGCTTCGGTCGTCATCATGGCTGCCGCTGTGGCTGACTACCGCCCCCGCGCGGTGGCGGACGAAAAGATGCGCCGCTCCGGAGGCCCGCTTACCCTTGAGCTCGAGCCGACCGAGGATATCCTTGCCGAGCTCGGCCTTCGTCGGCTACCCGGCACCCTGCTCATCGGTTTTGCCGCCGAAACCGCCGTCGCGGAAGAAGCCCTGGGCAGCGGCCGCGCCAAGCTTCTCCGCAAAGGCGCCGATGCGATCGTCCTGAACGATGTTTCCCGTTCCGGCCTCGGCTTCGACTCGGACCGCAACGCCGCTACATTTCTCACCCACACCACTGCCGTCGAGCTTCCTGCCATGAGCAAGCGGGACTTGGCCGACTGCATCCTCGATGAAGTGCTCCATCTCCGCCGTCCCCAGCGCCTGATGACGGAGATGGACACTCCGGTCGTCGCCGGAAGCTAAGCCTTACATGCTCACGCCTGAGACTCTGGCAGCATTGCGTGCTCAGTTTACCTTTCTGCACGATCTCGGCATCCACGACTTTTATCGCCGCCCTGTATCTGGGTTCAGCTTAAAAAGAGACCAGCCAGAGACTGTTGAAGGGGGGCAGGGAATGCTCGCTTCCTCGCCCCCAACCCTCAGCGAACCACTGGCCAATCGGCCACAAACCCTTGCAGCCTTTGTAGAGTTTTCTGAAGAGCGAGCACAAACAGCCGCGCCGCACCCGCAAACCGTTGTTGTTCCTGAGGATCCCGCAATCGCCGCCCGTAAACGCGCCCCCATCTCCGTGCCGCCTCCACTCATCCTGTCCGGGATGCCGCTTGCCCCCTCTGAACGTCCTGATGCCCTCACTGAAATCCGCACCGAAATCGGCGATTGCACCCGCTGCCCCCTCGCCTTTGCAGGCCGGCATACCATCGTTTTCGGCGATGGCGACCCGAATGCCCGGCTGCTTTTCGTCGGCGAAGGGCCAGGAGCCGACGAGGATGCCTCCGGTATCCCGTTTGTCGGCAAGGCCGGCCAGCTGCTCAACAACATGATCTCCGCGATGGGCCTGCGTCGTGAGGACGTTTACATCGCCAATATCGTCAAGTGCCGCCCGCCTGCTAACCGGGTTCCCGAGCCGGTCGAGGCGAACACCTGCACCCCGTTCCTGCTCCAGCAAATCGGCGTTGTCCGGCCGGAGGTCATTGTCGCCCTGGGATCCACGGCCGCCACTTATCTGCTCGGGGCAAAAAGCCCGCTGAGTGCTTTGCGCGGCCGTGTCCACCCGGCTTATGGAGCGAAGCTGATCGTGACGTACCATCCGGCGTACCTGCTGCGCGACCCCCGCCAGAAAAAGGAAGCCTGGGCCGATCTCCAGGCCGCCATGCGCGAGCTCGCCGCCGGGCTGTAAACCGTGTAAAAAGACCTGCTACCGAAATCGCTTTGGACGCGTCAGGCCCTGTGCTATACCTGCTTCCACAAAGACAGGTGCCGCGAATCCCCGCGCATCCTGCGACAACCCCCCGCCTTCCCTTGTCCTTCCGTTATGCCCTTTTTACGTACTGCTCGTCTCGGCACAGCAACCAGAACCACACCCCGCTTCCCTCCAGGAGAACGCCGCATGTCTTTCCGTTCGTCACGTTTTCGCCCGGACCTTCGCTCCGCCGCTGCCCTTGCCCTGCTTTCCGCCCTGCCTGCCGCCTCCGCACACGGCCAGGTTGCCCCCGCGCTCGCGCACTCGGCTGTTGCCATAGGCCAGCAACGCTCCTCGGCGCCCATCGCCGGCACAGTCTGGTTACAGCTGCACAACAAGGCTGCGCTCGATGCGGCCGTCAAGGACATGTACACCCCCGGCTCGGCCAGCTTCCACCAGTTCGCCGGGGCGGACGCGCTTAAGCAGTTTGCGCCGACCGTGGCGGAGATGGCCGCAGTGCAAAAAGAGCTTGCCGCGCACAATCTCAAGATCATCAGCGCCGACCCGATGAATTTCTCTGTCAAGATCCAGGGCCAAACTTCTGATTTTGAAGCGGCTTTCCATACTACGGTGAACCAGTACCGCACCCAAACGGAAGTGGTAACTGCCATGAGTACGCCGCCGACCCTGGCCGGCAGCGCGACCGGCATGGTGCAGGCCGTCACGGGTCTGGGCTCCAAAGGTATGCAACCTTACATCATGCAGCCGGTAGACCCGGACACGGGTAAAGCCGTCGGCGTCACGCCGGTCACAACGGGCGCGAACCCGGAAGGGGCGTTTTACTCCTCGCAATGCCTTTACGCATCGGCCACGCGCGCGTTTACCGCCGGCGCGACAGCTGCCCAGTACCAGGGCCTGATTTACGGGGCGTCGATCGCGAACACGACGCGCGGTACGGTCAGCCCCTGCGCTTATTCCCCCCAGGATGTTTACCGCATCTATGGCCTGAACACCGCGTATGGGCAGGGGTACACAGGCAAGGGTCAGACCATCGCGATCGTCGACGCATACGGCTCGCCGACCATTGATGCCGATCTGGCCACCTTCAATTTGGTCTACAGTCTGCCGAGGGCGACGGGCACCAGCTTCCGTGTGCTTACGCCCGTGCCGGTAACAGAAACAAATGCGGGTTGGGCGGGCGAGACGACTTTGGATGTTGAGTGGTCGCACGCGATCGCGCCGGACGCCGATATCGTGCTGGTAGCCGCGCCTAGCAACAGCAACGACGATCTGCAGTCCGCGGTCTTGTACGTCATTGAAAACCATCTGTCGAACGTGATTTCCAACAGCTACGGACTCGGCGAGCTGCAGTCCGACCCGCAATCGCTCACCTCCTGGGATGAGATTTGTGAGCTGGCGGCCTTTACCGGGATCTCGGCCAACTTCTCGTCCGGCGATAGCGGCGATTATGCGGCCGTAGAGCAGGGAGTCACGGACGTAAGCTCACCTGCCAGCTCGCCGTACGCCACGGCGATTGGGGGCACCAGTGCGTCGTTCTCGCCTTTCGATAACTCGATCGTGCAAACCGGCTGGGGCACGAACATTACCCGGCTCACCACCGCTACCACCATCGACGATCCACCGCAGGTCCGGGGTTTCCAGTTTGGCGCGGGCGGCGGTGTGAGCCAGTACTTTAAGAAACCCGCCTACCAGAGTGCGATTCAGGGTACGGGCCGGCTCCTGCCGGACGTTTCCTCGCTGGCCGATCCATACACGGGTGTAGAAATCATCCTGACCGTGAGCGGGCAACAGGTATTTGAGGCGATCGGCGGCACCAGCCTGGCCTCGCCGATCTTTTCGGCGGAGTGGGCGCTTCTATCCCAGCGATTTGGCTTCCCGCTTGGGCAGGCCGCTCCGCTCATCGCCCAGTATGCGAATACGCTGGTCGTTGCCGATGTGACCACGCCGTACTCGCCTTACAACACCCAAGGCGCGATCCTGGACGCTGCCGGCTTCAAGTACTACTCGCCGGAAGCGTTGGCCGCTCCTGAGACCAACTCCCCGTTCCTCAGTGCGATCTACCAGGGCCGCAGCGGCAGCACCTACGACCTGACCTTCGGCACGGACTCCTCGCTTGCCGTCACTCCCGGGTTTGACACGGTGACCGGTTGGGGCACTCTCGACATGGGAGCGATCTTCACCGCGTTTGCAAAATAGAACCGTTTGCAGCAGGGAAGGGCAAGCCCCCGGGCTTGCCCTTTCTGTTGCACGCGCGGGCTGCTACCCTCGCCTCAGTGGCCCTGTTCTGCGATGTCGCCCTGCCTGTCCCGCTCGACCGTGTGTGGACTTATCGCTGCGCCGAGCCTCCGCCGGTCGAGGGTGCGCGCGTGCTTGTGCCCTTTCGCAATGAAAAAATGAGCGGCATTGTCACGCGTGTGCATGGCGAGCCGCCTCCTGTCGAAGCCAAACCCATACTCGCTGTGCTGGATGCGGAACCCGTCGTCGCGCCTGACCTGATGCGCCTGGCTGAGTGGATCGTGAACTACTACCTGTGTCCGCTCGGCGAAGTCTTGCGCACCATGCTCCCGCTTGTCGCCGAGGTTCGCAAGCGTGTGCTGTTGCGCATCGCCGAGGCGGGGCGAACAGCTCTCCATGCCGGAGCCGAGGGGGGCTCCTCGCGCCGTTCCCGGCGCACGCCTTCCGAGCAGGACGCCGAGTATGCTGTCCTGAATTACCTTGAAAACGGCGAAGCTGCCCGCATCGCCACCTTGCGAAAAGTGACCGGGGCTACCCGCGAGCTGCTCGATGGCATGCTCCGCAAGCGTTGGCTCACTCGCGAAACCGAGGCTGCGGCGCGGGAAGCCGAGCGCACGGTGCGCTGGGCGGTTCTTTCGTCCCCCCTGAATACAGACCAGCGCCTGCCGAAGCTGAACGGCAATCAGCAGCGCGTCCTTGCCGAGTTGGCCGGCGCGGACGGTGCACTACCCCTGCCTGAGCTGCGCATCCTGCTCGACCGGAGCGGCCCCACCCCACACTCCACCCTGGGCTCGCTCGTCAAGCGCGGGCTGGTGCGCCTGGAGAATCGCCCGCTCGCCTTCCATGTTTCCGGCCTCCCACAGACGGGCGCGCACCTCCATGCACTCAATCCTTCGCAAGCTGAGGCTCTTGCAGCCATCACTCGCGCGATGCGGGCTCGCGCATTTCTCCCTATGCTGCTCTACGGGATCACCGGTTCCGGTAAGACGGCTGTTTACCTCCAAGCAATGCGGGAAGCCCTCGACGCGGGCCAGGGCTCAATTCTGCTTGTCCCTGAAATCGGCTTGACCCCCGCCATGGCCGGGCAGATGCACGCCGCTTTCGGCGCGGAGATAGCCCTTCTCCACTCCGCACTTACTCCGGATGAACGCGCCGAGCAGTGGCACCGCATCCGCCGAGGTGAGGCGCGCATTGTCGTCGGTACCCGCTCGGCTGTGTTCGCGCCTGTTCGTGCGCTCGGCTTGCTGATCGTCGATGAGGAGCATGACGGGAGCTACAAACAGGAAGAAACACCCCGCTACCATGCCCGCGATGTCGCCGTGATGCGGGCCAAGCTGCTCGGCGCCGTTGCCGTGCTCGGCTCGGCTACCCCTTCACTCGAAAGCCGGCACAACGCTGCGCGCGGACGATATACGCTGCTCACCATGCGCGAACGCGTCGGCAACCGTCCCCTGCCCGCGTTCGAGCTCATCGACATGCGCAACGAGTTCCGCGAAACCGGCCAGGAGCAGATCTTCGCCCGACAGCTTTTAGATGAGACCCGCGCTACTCTCGACCGCGGCGAGCAGGCAATCATTCTGCTCAATCGCCGCGGCTACTCCTACGTCGCGCTTTGCCGCGCCTGCGGCGAAAAAATCCAGTGTGAAAACTGTGCCATTGCCCTTACCCTCCACAAAGCCGTCCTTGGGGGCGACGAGCACGCCCAAGCCGGCGACCGTTTGGAGTGCCACTACTGCGGCTTTCGCACCCGCGTCCCTTCCCGCTGCCCGGCCTGCCAGTCTGAGCACCTGTACTATCTCGGCGCGGGCTCGCAGCAGGGGGAGGAGCGACTCACCGAACTCTTTCCCGAAGCCCGCATCGGCCGCATGGACCGCGATACCGTCCGCGGACGCTTCGACATGGAGCGCCTGCTCACGCGGCTCCATTCGGGCGAGATCAACCTCCTGGTCGGCACACAGATGATCGCCAAGGGACACGACATTCACGGGGTTACCCTGGTCGGCGTTGTCGGCTGTGACCACGCCCTTGGGCTGCCTGATTTTCGTGCTTCGGAGCGCGTCTTTCAGCTGCTTACCCAAGTCGCCGGACGCGCCGGACGCGGCATGCTCCCCGGTAAAGTACTTGTCCAGACCTACCACGGCGAGCACTATGCGATCCAGCGCGCCGCTGCGCACGATTACACAGGTTTTGTAGAGCGGGAATCCCGCCTTCGCCGCCATATGCACTACCCGCCCTTTGCCGTCCTCGCCAATCTCGTTCTGCACAGCCCCCTTCTCGAAGAAGCCGCGGACTGGGCTGCCCGACTCGGCCACTTTTTCCGCGAAACTACTTTGCCCGGTGTTCGCGTCCTTGGCCCTGCTTCCGCTCCTTTGTCGAAGATCAAACGCATCTACCGCTTTCATCTGGTCGTTAAAGGGGAAAGCCGTGTCTCCTTACACCATGCCCTGCGCGGCGCGCTCGCGTTCGCGGAGCAGGCCGGGATACCTCGCCGCAACCTCACCGTCGACGTGGATGCTCTCAGCCTGATGTAGGCATGGCTCAGTCGACCAGGTGCAGATCTTTGCCGGGCTTAAAGCGCACTGCCCGCCCCGGCGAGATGGCGACTTCAGTCCCGGTGCGCGGGTTGCGTCCGATCCCGGTCTTGCGCGGGCGCACGCTGAATATGCCAAAGCCGCGCAACTCAATGCGCTCGCCTGCCGCCATGGCTTGCTTGAGCCGGTCGAAGATTGCGTCCACCGCCGCTTCCGCCTTGCTCCGGGGCAGGCCCGTACGCTCTACGACTTGCTGGATAATATCTTGCTTGATCACCGGGTTCCTCTCGTTGCAGTCCCATGCAGCCTACCGTAAGATGCGGATTCGACCGTGTACCTTTAGCGCGGCCATGCTCACGTCCGTTGTGAGCCAGGCCATTGGAGTCCGATGTCCATCAAAAGCGACCGCTGGATCCGTACCGAAGCTCTCGAACGCGGCATGATCTCTCCTTTTAGTGAGAAGCAGGTGAAGGAAGGCGTCATCTCCTATGGCCTGTCCTCCTACGGTTACGATCTTCGCGTCGCCGACGAGTTCAAGATCTTCACCAATGTCAATTCTGCGATCATCGACCCTAAGAATTTCGACGAGCGCTCGTTTGTTACCGTTCACGCGGATTCTGTGATCATCCCTCCCAATTCGTTCGCCCTTGCCCGCTCGATCGAGTACTTCCGCATTCCGCGCGACGTCCTGACGATCTGTGTGGGCAAGTCCACCTATGCGCGCTGCGGGATTATTGTGAACGTTACCCCGTTCGAGCCTGAGTGGGAAGGCTACGTTACCCTTGAAATCTCGAATACAACCCCGCTTCCGGCTCGTGTTTACGCCAACGAGGGCTTATGCCAGATTCTCTTTTTCCAGTCCGACGAGAGTTGCGAGGTTAGCTACGCTGACCGCCGTGGGAAATATCAAGGCCAGCACGGAATTGTGCTGCCAAAACTCTAGATTTGCACAGCCCTGCAACTTTGGTAATGTTGCGTTCCAGCCCTATCGGTTATACAAAGTAACCAGTAACAACGCAGATCTGGGGAACGGGGCTGGAAGGGCGGGCGACCGCACAACCAGCCCCTCTTTTTGCCTGTTGCGGGCGTATGGGGTTGGATTGCGACATTCCGGGCCTGTGGTTGGATTGCGGCCTTTATTTGTCGTGGGTGCCGGAGATGTACGCAGGTCCGAGCGAAACGTCGCTTTGCTTTTCGCTCTCGGTGTTTCCGGTCTTCTTTGCCTGCCCCTTCCGGCAGAGACTGCTTCCTCGGCAAATTCTGCATCGTAACTGGTCGAAAGCGGCATATGAAAGCGAGTCTTTCATCTTGAAATGCCGCGACCTGATTACGGGAGAACAAGAGAAATCATGAAGAAGCTACTAGCGGCAGTTTGCATGGCGGGTTTGGCTGTTCCGGCACTGGCGAGCGACAAGGATGCGATCGACAAGCGCATAGTGAGTGCTAGCGCGACTATAGACGAGATTCAGTCGGTGCCCGACAAGTCCATTCCGGATTCGATTCTCAGGCAAGCGACTTGCGTGGGCGTGGTGCCCGGCATCATCAAGGGTGCGTTCATTTTCGGCGCTGAATACGGGCAGGGTGTCGTGACCTGCCGCACGGGTCATGGCTGGAGCGCACCTGCGTTTATCAAGCTGACGGGCGGTTCTTTCGGGTTTCAGATCGGCGGCTCGGGTACGGACCTGGTGCTGGTTGCCGTCAATCAGAAAGGCTTTCAGGATCTGCTGAAGAGCAAGTTTAAGATCGGCGGAGACGCGGCGGCTGCAGCCGGCCCAGTTGGGCGCGACACGCAGGCGTCCACGAACTGGAAGCTACAGTCGGAGCTGCTGACCTGGTCGCGTTCCAAAGGTTTGTTCGCCGGCATCGACCTGAACGGGATCGCGGTATACGAGAACACGGAAGATACGACTACGTACTACGGGCAGCCGCACACCTTTGAGCAGATCCTAAAAGGCAATGTGCTGCCACCGCCGGATGCCCAGAAGTTCGTATCCACGGTCGCGAAGTACTTCCACAGCACACAAAGCTAGGGAGCTGCAAGGAGACTAAAAGGCCGACTCCCCGGAGCCGGCCTTTTAGTCTGCGGCAGGCTTGTTCGGTACACTAACGGAAAATGCGGTCACGGAAAGGGCCTCCTGCGGCAGCGGTTTGAGTACTGGGCTGTTCGAGCGCTTGCCGCTCTGCTGGGCACTATGCCACGGAATCTGTCTCGCTCTTGCGGGGCACTTCTGGGCAGGCTTGCGTTCCATGCGTTCCGGCGTATGCGGCGAACCGGGGAGCGAAACCTGCGGCTTGCTTTCCCTGAAAGCAGCCCGGCATGGCGGGAAGGGATCCTGCGGCGGCTATATCGCAACCTAGGATGGCAACTGGCCGAGTTTTGCTTAATGCCCGGCTATTCGGCGGAGAATACGCGCTCGTTTCTGCGCTATGAAGGACTGGAGCACTGGGAACGAGCCGCCACTCAGGGCCGCGGTGTGCTAATCGTGACGGGGCACCTGGGGGCCTGGGAGCTTTCAAGCTATTACCATTCGCTCACGGGCCACCCTATGAGCATGGTGATCCGCCGGCTCGACAACCCGTATATCGACGCGTGGGTGAACCGCATCCGATGCCTGCATGGCAACCGGGTATTGCACAAGGATGACTTCGCGCGGGGGCTGCTCGGTGCGGTGCGGGAGGGCCGGTCGGTGGGCATCCTGATGGATACGAACATGACGCCGCCGCAGGGGGTGTTTGTGCCGTTCTTCGACGTGCCGGCGTGCACGCCGTCGGGGCTGGCGCGGGTGGCTGCGAAGACTGGCGCGGCGGTGCTGCCGGGCTGCCTATTGTGGCACGAGGATGAGCGGAAGTACGTCCTCCATTTTTGGTCGGAAATACCGATGCGGCGTTCAGGGGATGGTGAGGCGGATGCGGTGGAGAATACGGCGCGATGCACCCATGCGATCGAGCGCATTGTGCGGGCGTATCCTGATCAGTGGCTTTGGGTGCATCGACGCTGGAAGACGCGACCGCCCGGCGAGCTCGCCGTGTACTGATGGCATGAGTGAGACTGCATGAGTGAAACGACGCTGGGAAGGCTTGCCGCAGAGCTGGGCGGTCGGCTCGAGCCGCCTGGTGCGGCGGAACGGCCCGTGCGGGGAGTGGCAAGCGTACACACGCTCACGGCTGATGCCTTGGTCTTTGCCGAGAACGAGGCGGCGCTGGCGGAAGCGCATGGAAGCACGGCTGCCGCGGTCCTGGCCACGGCGGAGTTGCATGCGCGGCATCCGGGCGGGCTCCCGGTCCTGCTTGTGGGGCGGCCCAAGCTCGCGTTTGCGCGGGCGGCACGGCTGCTGCGCGCGCCGGAGCCGCATACGGGGGTGCACGGGCTGGCCTGCGTGGCAGATGGGGTCGCACTGCCTGCGCTCCTTTCGATAGGGCCTTTCGCGGTGGTGGAGGCAGGGGCGCGGCTGGGTGAGGGCGCGGTGATTGGCGCGGGCGCGGTGATTGGCGCAGGTTGTGTGCTGGGGTCCGGGTGCCATGTTTACCCGCGTGCTGTGCTCTACCCGGGCGTGCAGCTAGGGGCGAATGTCGTGGTGCATGCGGGCGCGGTGCTGGGTTCGGATG
Organism: uncultured Acidobacteriaceae bacterium; assembly: GCA_964247895.1. GTDB lineage: Bacteria > Acidobacteriota > Terriglobia > Terriglobales > Acidobacteriaceae > EB88. The sequence goes on along the minus strand of CAXTWG010000035.1, from coordinate 69 downwards.
GGTTCGGGTATGTGCGCGATCCGCAGACAGGGGCGTACCTGCAGTTTCCGCAGCAGGGGCGTCTGGTGG
>CAXTWG010000034.1:0-26305 GCA_964247895.1 uncultured Acidobacteriaceae bacterium | reverse complement strand
GCTGGAGCCTGTGTTCGTGCCGCGGCGGGGGGCCGTCGCGGAGGACGATGGGTGGATACTTTCTTATGTCTATGATGGAGAGCGGAACACTTCGGATGTGGTGATTCTGGATGCGCGGGATTTTGCCGGGGAGCCGGTGGCGACGGTGAGGCTGCCGGTGCGGGTGCCGTTCGGGTTTCACGGGAACTGGGTGGGGGATCGGGTGTGAAAAGTTTTGTTGACACGCATTCTAAGAATTAGTCCTGAAACGTGATACCTGAGACGGGTGCCAGTGTCGGATGCCGAGGCAGAGCGCATGAGCCACAAACCTTACCTGAACCAAACCTCTCCTCGCAAGCTGGGCACTTCAGGAAGAATGAGAGATAGAAGCTGTAGGCCGCTATGCCGATGATCCACAAGAGTGAACCAACAACCAGAGTAAACAAAAACTGGCTTTGCGAATCTGGAAAGAATCTTGAGATGACTAAAACAATCACCCCAAGGGGTGCGAGTCCGACCGCCTGATACCACTTCAAAAGGAACACCTGACGTGCAGCTAAGCGCGCGACTTCAGGAACATCATCAAGACTGGCAATTACAACACCGGCAATTACAACACCGGGAGGTAAGGTGTACACCTTTGATTTGGGGGGTCGAGCCACGACATTGATTGCCTCATTCCTCGTGTCTGCTTACAAGGTGGTGAGTGTACTGAAGGTCTCCCGGACACCTTCCTCAAGCGGCGTGAACGTCGGCGTATACCCCGTCGCCCGCAGCGCGTGGAGGTCGGCTTCGGTGAAGTGTTGGTAGCGGGCGTCGAGGTCTTGGGGGAAGGGGATGTACTCGATGGAGACTTCGCCGTGGACCTGCATGAGGGCGCGGGCGACCTCGTTGAAGGAGCGGGAAACGCCGGAGCCGGCGTTGACGATGGCGTGATACTGCTTTTTTTCAGCTGGCGGCACGCCGATGCCGGCGAAGAAGAGGTTGAGCAGGCAAAGGTCGCGGACGTAGACGAAGTCGCGGCGCTGCTCGCCGTGGGCGTAGCCGCCGGAGCCCTCAAAGAGCCGTATTTTCTTGGACTCGAGAATTTGTTTGGAAAAGTGATGGATGACGGAGGCCATGCGGCCCTTGTGCTGCTCGCGCGGGCCGTAGACGTTGAAGTAGCGGAGGCCGACGGCGGTGATGGGGACGCGGCCGAGCAGGAACTGGGCGCGGAGATAGTGGTCGAAGGTGAGCTTGGAGAAGCCGTAGATGTTGAGGGGGCGCTCGTTGGGCGGGGTGGGGGAGAAATGGCCGGGGCCGCTAAGGCCGTAAACGGCGGCGGTGGAGGCATAAACCAGCGGGGCATCCATCCGGATCGCGTAGCGGAGGACCTCCTTCGAGTAGGTGAAGTTGTTGTCCATCATGTAGACGCCGTCGTCGACGAGCGTGTTGGAGCAGGCGCCCTGGTGGAGGATGGCCTCGACGCGCGGGAGGCCGAGAGCATTCGAGGCGAGGGCGCGGCGAAACTCGTGCTTGTCCATGTAGTCGACGAACTGCGCGCCATGGAGGTTGAGGGATTTGCGCGGATCGCCCATGTTGTCTACGACGAGGATGTCGGCGATGCCCTGGGCGTTGAGCTCGTGTACGAGATTGCTGCCGATAAAGCCGGCGCCGCCGGTGACGATGTACATGGGGTTCTCCTAATTTTCCGGAACGGCGGCGGCGAGCTGACGGGTCGTGAGCGACGGCGATTGGAGTGCGCGCTGGGCGGCCTGAAACATTTCGTCGGGGGTGATTGAGGTGAGGCAGCGTTTTCGGTTAGTGACGCAGAGCTCAAGGTCGCAGTTGGAACAGGGCTCGCGGTGATAAACGACCTGATGGCCGGGCCCGGCGGGGTACCAGATGCCGGGCTCCGTGCGAGAGGCGAACGCGATGACGCACGGGACGCCCGCAGCGGCGGCAAAGTGCATGGGGCCGGAGTCGGGGCCGAGGAAGAGCTGGGCGCGGGCGAGAGCAGCGGCGGTGACGCGAGGTTTCAATGCGCCGCATACGTTCAGAACGCGGCCGCCCCAGGCTTGAGAGACTTCTTCGGAGACGGCGTAGTCGTCCTTCGCGCCGACAAGGAGCAGACCGTGCTCGGGGTAGGCCGCAGCAAGCCGGTCCAGGAGGGCACGCCAGGCGGGGGCGCCCCAGTCCTTGGCTTGCATCTTGGTGCCGGGGCCGCAGGCTATCACCGAGCGCTGTTTGAAGGGTGCGAGTGCCCGGTCCGCGGCGGCTTTCTCCTGCTCTGTCAGGCACAGGTCCCAGTTGCGAAGATCGTTGGTGTCCACAGGGCCGAGCGGGGCGAGGGAGCGGGCGAGGCGGGCGGCTTCGTGCTCCCAAAGGCCGCCGGGCACGGTGGGCGACAGGTTGGCCCCGAGCGCGCCGGTGGGAAGGCCGATGATGTTTGGAATGCCGCAGACCGTTGCGAAAAAGCGCCGGTCGCGGGTGAGGACGGCTTCGCCACGGGGCTTGGTCAGGTAGATGAGCAGGTCCGGGCGGTAGGCGCGGATCTTCAGCGCGATTCCGGCAAGGGTAAGCGGGTTGCGCGTGCCCACTGGGTAGGCCATGTAGCCGGTGATGAGGCCGGAGTTGTCGAGAATGGCGGAGGCGGCAGGGGCCTTGCCGTGAACGGGCTGATTGGAAAGCATGCGACGCTCGGCGTGCGGGAAGAGCCGGGCGACAAGGTGCAACGAGGGCAGAACAACCATGGTGTCGCCGAGCGAGCCGAGCCGGTAGATGAGGATGCGGCGGATTTTTGCTCGTTCTGCTTCGGTCATTCCGTTTTTGGCTCGGGTTGTGGCTAGCGCATGACAGGAGCAACCGTAGGCTTCGGCATCGGGAACTTGGGCCGGACGGGGCTTCCGTTTGCTTAACGTGAAAAATACCGAGCCCGGGTTTGCAACCGGCCCGCTGCACTTCGCTCAAGCTACGCAGGCAAGACGCTTACTTCCCTACCGGCGCGAGCATCTGGCTTTCGATCCAGGTGTAGGTTTTCGCCATGCCGTCGCGCAGTTTGATGGAGGGTTCCCAGCCGAGGTGCTTTTGGATGAGGGTATTGTCGGAGTTGCGGCCGTTGACGCCCTTGGGAGCGTTGAGGTTGTAGCGGCGCTGGAGCTTGATGCCTGCAATGTCTTCAACAATATCCACAAGCTGGTTGATGGTCACGAGCTCGCTCGAGCCGAGATTGATGGGCTCCTCGATCTCGGACTCGAGAATGGCCTGGGTGCCGTGGGTGCAGTCGTCGATGTACATAAAGGAGCGGGTCTGGTGGCCATCGCCCCAGATTTCAATCTCGTGCTTGCCGCTCTGCTTGGCCTCGATAACTTTGCGGCACATGGCGGCGGGTGCTTTCTCGCGGCCGCCCTCATAGGTGCCGAGCGGGCCGTAAACATTGTGGTAGCGGGCGACGCGGGTGGTGAGGCCGAAATCCTCCTCGAAATGGCGGCACATGCGCTCGGAGAAGAGCTTTTCCCAGCCGTAGCCGTCCTCGGGCAAGGCCGGATAAGCATCCTCTTCCTTGAGGGCGACGACGTCGGGGTTGGTCTGCTTTTCGCCGTTGTACACGCAGGCGGAGGAGGAAAAGAAGAAGCGCTCGACCCCGGCCTCGCGGGCGGCCATGAGCATGTGGGTATTGGTAAGCACGCTCAGCATGCAGAGGGCTTTGTTGTTCTCAATAAAGCCCATGCCGCCCATGTCGGCGGCGAGCTGGAAGACGACCTCGGTCCCATCGGCGGCGGTTTGGCAGTTGGCGCGGTCACGCAGGTCGAGCGAAAGATTCTCGACGCCCTTCGAGGTCTGGTACCACTCGTTGAGCGGCTTGACGTCTACGGCGCGGACGACATTCACTCCTTTAGCCAGGAGATCCTTTACGAGGTGGCCCCCGATAAACCCTCCCGCTCCGCAGACCACCACTTTTTCATTCGTCAGCTTCATACGCATGCTCCTTCGTTCGAACCCTGCGCGCCAGCGTCCGGAAGGCTGGCGGCTCTGCTTATCTTATCCGGTCCCAGGGAGTTTCCCCGTAAAGGATGGCCTCAGTATTGAGGCCTTCCGGCCAGGCGTCAAGGCCTATGTGCCGCGCCGAGTCCTTTCGTAACCACGAACGACCGGGAGGTTACGAGTAGGAAACGGCTGACCGGCTTTCCTCCGAAAAGCGCGCGACCGCGTCCCGTGCGGGAATAAACTCTTGCCGGCCAACGCTGAGGTAGGTGAAACCGCGCGCGGCCATCGACTCAGGCTCGTACAGGTTGCGTCCATCGAGAATGATGGGGTAGCGCAGACTCCGGTGAAGCCGATCAAGATCCAGGGTTGCGAAATCCTCCCAGTCGGTCAGGATCAGGAGCGCGTCTTTGCCCTGGGCCGCAGCGTATGCATCCTCGACGTAGTGCATGGCGGAGGAAGCGGGTAGAACTTCCGCGGTGCGCTCCATGGCCGCGGGATCGAAAGCATCGATGGAGCAGCCTTCGCGTAGCAGCATCTCGACAATTTCGATTGCGGGGGACTCACGAATATCATCGGTGCCGCCCTTGAAGGCGAGGCCGAGCACCCCAAGCTTTTTACCTCGAAATGTCCAAAGTGCCGATCGAACTTTCTGAAAAAAGCGCCGCTTTTGCTCGGTGTTGATCTTTTCCACCTCGCTCAACAAGCCGAAAGGGATGCCGCACTGCTCGGCGACATAGCGGAAGGCAGCCACATCTTTAGGAAAGCAGGAACCGCCGTAGCCGATCCCGGCGTGGAGGAATCTGGAGCCGATCCGGGTGTCCATGCCAATGCCGCGTGCGACCTGCTCTACATCGGCACCGACCGCTTCGCAGATATTCGCCACGACGTTGATAAAGGAAATTTTGACCGCGAGAAAGGCGTTGGAGGCGTGCTTGATCAGCTCAGCCGCCTTTGTGGACACATGGACAAGCGGAGGCAGGGCGTCCTGGCTGCGGTGGCCGGGGATGCTGTGCGCGCCGGCGTAGTAGCGGCCGCTGGTGAGCGGCTCGTAGATGGCCGACATCAACGCGGCGGCACGCTCGGAGCCGGTACCGACGACGATGCGGTCGGTATGGAGAAAGTCGGCGACCGCCGTACCTTCGCGTAGGAACTCGGGGTTGGAGGCGACGTCGAACAACTCACGCGGCACCCCGTTGCGCTCGACCACGCGCCGGATCCACTCATTGGTGTAGACCGGAACCGTGCTTTTCTCGACCAGCACCTTATAGGAATCGATAGAGCGTGCGATCTCACTCGCGACCGCGTCGACATAGGAAAGGTCGGCCGAGCCGGTGCCGCTTTGCGGCGTGCCTACCGCGATAAAGATCGCATCGGCTTCACGGGTCGCTTCGCGGAGGTCGGTGGTGAACCGCAAGGAGGTGTCGCGATAGCGGTCCAGGAGTTCTTTGAGGTGCTCCTCGTGAATGGGGACGCCACCGGATCGCAGCATGGCGACCTTTTGTTCGTCGTTGTCGACACAAATGACTTTGTGCCCGATCTCAGCGAAACAGGCCGCCGCCACGAGGCCGACATAGCCGGAGCCGACTACAGCAATACAAATATCAGTTACCATCTTTGATCATTTCCTTCATTCGCTCGCACACATATCTTTGTGTTTACTGTCCGCATCACCGGATAGGTTTTTGTCCGGTGATGCCCCCCTGGTAAGCCGGAGTCAGGGTAGATTTTCTTTTGGGTCTGCCCTGATTGTGCCTCAGCTCGCGTTGAAACTGGTTGTAACTGTCAAAAGACGGCGCTCCCGCAGGGCCGCCAAGGGCGCGTAAACGCTCGGGACGGTGCCCCTGACCCGCGCCGGCGGTTTGCAATGGCTCCGTGTGAATGTCCGGATGGAGCCGAACTCCCGGCGCGTACACAGCCCCTCCGCTGATAGGAGCAAAAGGGGACCCTTCGGTAGCGAAGGAGTGGGAAAGGGGAGACTGTTCGTATTCTGTTTCTGTAGGCGAAGCAGCCAAACCCTTTGTGGAGTCGGGAAAGCCGCTCAATGCATGGCTGTAAACAGAAGTCGTACCGAGGATAGCTCCGGCTACCGGGACTCTTGTGAGCGATGGGGTTTGCCCGTCGTCATATTGATAGCTATCCACCCTGGGGGAGGGTTCGGCAAAAAAGCTCGCTGTCTGGCCGGAGGGCACGGGAAGATCCCCATGCAGTTCAGGCCCGGCTTCAGAGCCGGAGATGGAGTTGGTAAGAACAGGGTCGGTCGCCGGAAGGCCGGTTGCCTCGGATACGCTGCCATCCTCCGCAAGGGGCTGCATCGAGCGCCCGCTTATTTGCACCTGGGGGGGTGAACCACCCTGCCCGGAGGCACTGGCGCCAGTCGATCCGACTACGGCAAGGTGCCCGGAGAACAACCGCCTGCTCGACGCGTCCCCTGAAAATGCCCCACCCGTCGAGGCGAGCCCAAAGCCGTTCGGAGCACCCCTGCCCGCGGTGGTACCGGCGCTGAAGGCTTGCCGCCCTCCTGCCGTGAAACCTTGGCTGCCGCCGCCGCCAAAGGAAAAGTCGTTCAGGCCGATTGTGGATTGTGCATCCGTGGTGATGCCGGTTCTCGGGGAAGCATCGGTTTGCGGATTGACAAGGGCATTGTCAAAGGGAGACAAGGCCGAGCCGATCAGCTGGGAGTGCGTCGCATCGTTGACGTCAGCGCGGAACCCTGAGCTGGTGAGATTGGCTGTGCCTGCGTCGAAAACCGAGTTAAACCCGCTTTGCTGCGAAGTCGTAACGATCGGAACGCTAAACGCATCCGGAATATTGGAATCGAAACCACCTCCCTGCGACTGACCGAAGCAGGCAATCACAAGTTGAGGTGCGAACATGGATGCGCATACGAACGATAAACATAGGAGGCCAGCTTTGCATTGGAGATTCTTCATAAACCCACATTCTTTACCCGGAACTCCGGAAGCGACATGATGAACCAGACGACAGAGCCGAAAAATATGCCATTACGGATAACAACAAAGTAGGCTGTCAATGTGTTTTCAGGCTCCAAGATTGTCGCGAACGAGGCAAGAACGATGAAGCAGGAAGCAAACACGGGCATCGCCTCGGCGACAACCTCCAGGATGACCCGAATAAAAGCCACCATCAAGAGAGGGTACAAAAACACACCCGGCAGTCCGAAATCCACCGCGCCTGCTGAAAAGATGGAGTTTGCCTCATCTGTATACCGAGCCCCGAAAATCTGGTTCGCGAGCCCTTCTTCCGTAAAGAAGACGTCTTTTTCTGTATAAAGCAAAGACGGAAGAGCAAGCTGAAACTGCTTTACAAAGTCTTGTCCGTGCGCGGTCTCCATCGTGCCTGCATAGTCCTCAAGCTGCGAAAGGAAGCCGAGCACAAATGTTCTTTTTTGAACGTTTTCGGAGAATTCTTTCTGGACATCCGCATAGCTCTTTTCCTTCGCAAGCTCGATACCGGCTGAAATTCTCTGTGTAAGGGTGGGGGCTACCAGCCTGTAGCCGGCGATGCGCAGATAGAAGAAGCCAATTGTCGTGAAGTACAACACGGACGCTAGGAGACCTAAGAGGACTGCTTTCTTGAGCGGCGAAAAGGGTATCTTGTACCGGCCAAGCCGCAAACCCAGTATTGCGAGAACGATGGAAAAGATCATCACGCGCCGGCCTAAAGGAAAGATCATGGCGAAAATGAGAACACTCAGAATGCGTGCGTAATTGCGGGTGAAGCGCTGGGGCACATTCAAAGCCATGCACACGGCAAGGGCGAGCAAGGGGCCGGCGATCCACTCGGATAGGCTGGCGATCACGCCGACGTGCCCGTTTATATCGCCTGAGGATCCCATGAAGCCTCGTATGCCGCTTGCATACCCGCCGGCAAGCGCGAGGGTGCCGAGGGTAAGGAAGACAACTGCACGATTGTTAAACCGTAGTTCGAACTCCTCGCCGAAAAGGGGCCGCTCGTAAAGCTCGCCGAGCGAGAGCAGCAATGCTTCGGCCACCAGAATCGATGCCATCGCGTACGAGACCTGAGGCGTGTTGAGCTGCAGGAACTCTGCCAGGAACTCGTCGCCCCTAGGCAGGGTGAACCAGGTGTTTACCGTACCCAGACCGTAGGCGAGGCCGAAGGTAATGGCAAAAACGGTAGAAACGCGGAGCGGCTGGCGGCGGCCGAGAAGATCGAATAAAAGATAGGTCGTTACGCCTGCAAGGACGACAGCCCCTGTGACAAGGGAAAGGTCTGTACCCGTTGCCCAGCAAAACAACGCGCACAGGACCAGCATGGACGGCATGACAAGGAGGTAGGCGCGGCGCAACGGAAGAAAAAGCGATCCGAAGCGCCGGGGCCGGGCAAGCCGTACCAGGGTTTGCCGCCCTTGCTGGACCATTGTCGCGGCTGCCATCATTCGTTTTCTACGTCCTCGGACAGCGCGCGAGCTCTGCCCATCCTTGCATCAGTGAATGAAAAGCGCATAGCTGGTCGCGAGGCCGAAGGCGGCTTCGATACCGCGATACAGGAAAGTTTTCCCGATACTCGAAGGCACGAACAGGATGTCGCCATCGGATACAAGCACGTCGGCTTGTTTACCGAAGAGGATGTGTTTGAGATCTAGGTCTACCTCTTCACGTCCGGCCGGGAGTTTGCGGATCAGCTTGGTTTGGGAAAGAGCCGCGGTTTTGTTCATGCCTCCGGCAAGTGAGAGAGCCTCAATAATAGACAGGCGCTCATTGTTGTCCACCAGTATGCCGCCGGGTCGCAGCACGTCTCCGATGATGTAGATAACGCCTGCTTTGGCGACGACGACCGTGTCGCCAGGAAGGATCACCGGGTTCTTCTGGGCATGGAGCGAAGCGGGGGTCGGCTGGAGGGCGATCTGCGCAGGGTGCTGGGCGTCTCCCCGGTGCACGATTGAAACCAGCCGGCCGGCGGTTGAAGAAACGCCGCCGGCAAGCGACAGCATGTCGAGCAGCCTGCGTGAGCCGAGGGTCGGGTACACGCCCGGAGTGCGTACCTCGCCAAGCACGGTCGCGCCCTGGGAAGCGAACTCAGTTTCCGAAACGCTCACATGCGGGTTGAGGAGCAGTGCGCGCGTCCGGTATGCGTTTTCAAGCTCGACCGCGGCCTGCTCGGTGGTGAGCCCGGCAACGCGCACAGGGCCGAGAACAGGAAGGTTCGCTTCGCCACCCTGGCTGACACGGGCAGAGGCGCTCAGCTCCGGTGTTTCAAAAACTGTGACGCTCAGCAGGTCGCCTGGACCGATGAGAATGGAAGGAGGCTGATCAGAAGATATCTCCGCCTGATCCGGAGAGCTGTTCTGCGCGAGGGGCGGAGTTGAAACTGCGGCCGGAGGCGCCTGCGCGGAAGCGCCAGCCGAGGGGAGGAACGCAACGAAAAAGCCGAAAACCGCGATGCGGAGCACTTTACTGTTCAGCATCCATGCCTCCACCATAGCCGGCGCCGTATGTCGAGTTGTAGCTGTAGTTGTAGCGCTTGGAATATGTGTAGTAGTTCTCGAGCCGGAGGTCGACGTCGTTGACGATGATGCCCTGGACGCGAGCGTTCACACGACGCATCTGTTCGCGCACCCGCAGGAGGGCCTTTTTCCTGGTGATACCGGACCGGACCAGGATGAAACTGGCGTCCACCTGAGGCGCGAGCGAAAGCGTGTCGGCCACGGCAAGAACCGGCGAGGTATCGAGAATGATGTGGTCGTACTCGGAACGCCAACGCTGGAGCAGCTCTTCCATGGAGCGGGAAGCGAGCGCTTCCCCAGGGTTGACTGTGACCGGGCCTCGCGTCACGAGGGTGAGGTTGGGCAGATCGGGCAATGGGTTCTCATATGCGCTGCCTTCGTGTTCGCGGACCAGCAGCGTAGACAAGCCAAAGCGGTTGGAGGTGCGGAACTTCATGTGCAACGTGCCTTTGCGCAGGTCCGTGTCCACGAGCAGGATGCGCGCGGAACGACGGGCAAAGGAGATCGCCAGGTTAGCGGCGCAGGTGCTCTTGCCTTCGGTGGCGAATGAGCTGGTCAGCAGGAGCAGTTTCGGTTCCCGGTCAACCGCAGAAAGCAGGATCGAGGAGCGCAGGGTCCGGAAACCTTCCGATACATAGGACTGCGGCTCCGTGTAGGAGATCAGATCGGGGGAAACACGGGACATGCGCTCCTTTTCCGCTTCGGCAGCCGCGGTCCCGACTGCGGCGACGACCTTCTTCTGCGCGGGATCGAAGTGAGGGATGACAGCGAGAGCAGGGAGGCCGGAGATGGACTCAGCATCGTCCGAGGTACGGATCGTATCGTCGATCGTTTCGGCGAAAAGCGCCAGCATGAGGCCGAGCACGAGACCGGCGCCAAGGCCGATACTCGCGTCATTGCGCTTCACCGGGAAGACGGGGATGGGCGGGAGAGTCGCGCGATCGACCACGTCGATCTGATTTGCGTTCAGCCCGGCGGTAATCCCAGCTTCTTTCAGGCGGGTTTGGAGGGCGTCATACAAATCGGAGGCAGAATCGGCGCCGTGCTTGAGAATCTGGTATTCGGCCGAGCTGCGATTCTGCTGAAAGGTTTGCTGTTTGGCTGCGTCCAAGCGCTGGCGCATCAGGTTTTCCGTGCTGGCGGCCGTGTCGTACTCCACCTGGAAGCGACGCTGGAGGTTTTTGATCTCGGCTGCAATCGAAACCCTGACCAGTTTCAGGGACTCATCCACCTCCTTCAAACGCGGCCATTGGGAGCCGAATTTGGACTGGAGTTGAGCCTGCTGCACGGTAAGCGCGGCTTCTTGCTGCTGCAATTGCGAGAGTATGGCGGAAGGCGCGACGGAAAGCAGAAGCTCCGGGTTTCCGCTTAAAGCCATCCGGTAACGGGCTTCCTTGACGACGCGATCGGCTTGCGCTTCAGACAGCTGCTGGTTGGCAATGCGGAGGTTTTCAACCGTGATGTCCTCGCCGGTTCCATTCGGGTCGACGCCGATAAGTCCATTTTGCTTTTGGTAGTTGGCCAGGTCGTCCTGAGCCGTGGTGACCTGGTTCTTGAGGTTGTCGAGCTGCCTGGCAAGCCAATCTGAAATGCGCGTCGTACCTTCGTAGCGAACCCGGAGGCTGCGGTCGATGTAGCGATCGACGATCGCGTTGGCTACATCGGCGGCAACGGCCGGGCTTTGATTGCGAAACCGAACCTCCACCAGATCGGTGCCCGGTTTGGTCGCAATCCGGGTCGAGCCCTTGAAGATGGCGAGAAGATCCTTGCGCTGAAAAGGATTGAGCTTCCCGTTGTAGGGGGTACGCACAAAAACCTGAGCGTAAGGCTCCTTGTGGTAGAGATCGAGGCTTTGTATCACGTCCAGCGACACGGTATCGCTCTGCATGATTGAAATCTCGGTTGCGGTTTGCTCCAGACTGCCTGCGATGCCGCCCTGCTGCTGCTGCACAAGGTCAGAGATACCGATATTGTTCTGCTTGCCGGAGTTGATGTTGATGAGCGAAACGGCTTCGTATTGCGGAATCGTGGTCAGGATATAGACCGCCGCAAAGGCTAGACCCACGACGATCCCCGCCAGAATGAGCCACTTGCGCTTGATCAGGATCTTGCGGATGTCGCTGGGGGTGATGATTGCCTGTTCGGGAGCGAGGAGCGGTTCGGCCGCGGCGTTGCGCTCGGGTTTCAGTGCGGGGCCTTCCATCTCAGTGGACTCCTTGTGTGCTGGTGCTGTCGGGGCGGAAAGAAAAGCAAAGGGTGCAGGCTGGACGCCTGTGCCGTCCGGCAACGAGACGCTTGCGGCTCGATGCTGCAAAATGCAAAATATCCTGGCCGGCAAATACGCCGGTGGAAATCCAGGCTAGCTCCAGTCCCAGGCTGGACAGATGGTTCCCACACCGGCCACGCAATGGAGAAAGCAAAGTCCATGCAAGACGGGCGTCAGTGCGGTTCGGGGAGCCAGAATGCTTCTGCAGAAAAATCCACCTTTCCCTTGACCGCCGCGCCAGCGGACGGAAGTTACACCGCGCGTTCCGTTTCCGTTATCGGCTTGGAGGAGCAACGGCTTCAGGGCTCCCGGCGGTTTTTTTGCGATTTCATTACCGGGCGCTTCAAGCTCACTTCCCGTAAGGCAGTCTTAAGCGCCTACAGGTCCCAAGTTCCACCTGAGTGTAGCCAAGTTGCCTAGTGGGGTCAATGAAAGGGAGACGCCCGGAGGTGCCGAAGGTACCTTGCCCGCAGGGAAAGCTTTGTGCGAGATATGGCTCAACTCGCCCGGGAATAGGTATGTTGCCGGTTGCCGCCGCTCCGCTTGGCACGGTACATGGCCGAGTCGGCTTCCTTCCAAAGTTCGGACGGGTCGGCGCCGTGCTCGGGCGCAAGCGCCACACCGATGCTGGCGCTGAGCTGAATCCTGTGCTCCCCCAGATAGTGGGGCGCGCTCAGCGAAAACAGGAGGTCATCGGCGACTCGCTCCGCATCTCCGCGGCTGCCGATCTCGTCGAGGATGATGACGAACTCTTCGCCTCCCGTGCGGGCCACGGTGTCAACGGAACGGAGCCGGTGGCGAAAGCGATCGGCGACCTCGCGCAGGCAGCTGTCCCCGGCCGCGTGACCGTAGGTGTCATTGATCTGTTTGAAGCGGTCCAGGTCGACGCAGAGGATCGCGGTCTTTGTACCGTGGCGGGACACTTTGGCCAAGGCGATCTCCATCCGGTCCTTGAGGAGCAGGCGGTTCGGCAATCCGGTGAGCGGGTCGTGATTGGCCTGGTCGATCAGTTGACGGCGCACCTCCAGTTCTTCGGTCATGTCCCTGGCCACCAGCAAGCGGGCGTCGCTTCCGTGAAAGCGAACCCGCTGGAGCGTGGCGTCAACTGCGATCTCATCGCCCGTTTTGGTTTCAAACCGCAGGGAGCGGGCGCGCACAGGCGCGAAACCCGGGTTCTCCTGCGATCCCGCGGCAAGGCTCCAGTGCATTTCCGTCAAGCCGACAGGGCTGGCCTGTTCGCCTGCCAGAAGGTGCTCGAGAGTGAGGTGGTGAAGATCGTCCTGTTTCCAGCCGAACGTGCGCTCGGCGGCGCTGTTGACTTCAAGCAGGCGAGCCGATTCCGCGTCGATGATCCACATGGGCAAGGGATTGCCGTAGAACAAGCTCCGGTACTGCTCCCGTTCCCGGTCGGCGAGGTTCAGCTCCTCTTCGAGCAGGAGCAGGAGCATACCGAACGCGACAGCGAGTTTGGGTACGTTCCAGATCTCCGGATTGATCGACAAGAAGGGCCAGCGGCTGCCGATAAGCAGATCCAGGGGGAAGATAGCGGACCAGGCAAAAAAACCGGCCAGAACGGTCCAGAAACCGGCGGAACGACGGGGCCGGCTGTGAAAGAACAAGAGAGCGCAGGAAGCGAACAGCTCTGCGAGCAGGACGGACAGCGCGACCCTGCCGCGGTGCGCGACCGAGGCTAGCAGGCTCCACTGGCTGCACAGGAGCAGGGCTGCGGTTCCGGGAACCGCAACGCTCCAGCGATTGACCGACCAGCGCCAGAGCAGGACGAGGCCAAGGCCTTGAAGAAGCAGATTCAGCGTGAGGAGGACGGCGACGGCATGGACATCAAACGCGAGCGCTGCCGCAAGCGCGGTCGCCGGAAGGGCAAAAGCCGCCGCAAGCAGCGCGCGCTGGGGTAGGCCGGCCACGTGCACAAAGGAGGCGAGAAAGCAGATGCCGCACACCAGCAAAGCAGCAGCTGAGCAGGCGCCGGTAAAAGAATTGAGCCGTGCTGTGGAGGGGTGCGCGAGCAGCGCGGCGAAGTGCGCCACCGCAGCCGCCCAACCCACCATCCAGAACCGCAGCTGTTCTGTGGGCCGCTTGCGGTACAAGGAGGCAAACAGGAAAAGGAAAAAAAGCAGAACAACAAAGTTCAGCAGCGACGCTTGTCGCACAGGGGGCCTCTCGTCGAGCTCTGCGGAATAGGGTGCGGGGAGGTCTGCGCCCGAGCTTGGAAAAGCCCGTCGAACAACCCGAGGACGCATCACGGAACAGCGCCTTGGTGGGCGGTGAGGGACTTGAACCCCCGACATCCTGCTTGTAAGGCAGGCGCTCTAACCAACTGAGCTAACCGCCCATTCCTTATCCGACGCCTTGCGCGCCGTGCGGGGTTGTTTGAATTTTAACAGTGAACTGGATTCCTGAGCTTTTGTCCAAGGTTGCTACACTCGCTTCTGGTGAGCCGGCTGATTGTGAACGCGGACGACCTCGGGTACACGTTTGGCGTGAACCGGGCTGTTTTCGAGCTCTACAAGGCTGGAGCTGTGTCGTCGGCGACAGCCATGGCCCGTGGGGCTGCGCTGGAGGGAAGCTTGGCCACGGGACCGCCGGGTTTGCACATTGGCTGCCACATAGTGCTGGTCGATGGGCTCGCGAGCGCGGAGCCGGGTATGGTTTCATCGCTCACGCGAGGGCATGGGTTCCGCACAACCCTGGAGCGTTTCTTGTTTGACCTTCAGCGAGGGGCGGTGCGGGACCGGGAGATCGAGCTCGAGGCCGTTGCGCAGATACGGGCGCTCGGGGGCAAAGGGCTGCAGCTGACCCATATAGACACACACAAGCACACGCACATGTTTCCGCGCGTGCTGCGGCCGCTGCTGCGGGCAGCCGCCCAGTGTGGGATCACGGCGTTGAGGAACCCGTTTGAACCGGAGTGGGCGCGGGCGACCGTAACGGGTGCTTCGCTGGTACGGAGGGCGGAAACCAAACTGCTTTCGTTCTACCGGGCCCGGTTCCTACGCGAGGTTGCCCTGGCCGGGATGCGGACCACCGCCGGGGTGCTTGGGGTGCTGGCAACGGGGACGCTCGATGCGAGCACGCTCGAGCGGCTGCTGCAGGCGCTTGCCGACCATGGCCGCCCGGAGGAGTGTTATGAGCTGGTGTGCCATCCGGGGTACGTGGATGTGGAGCTCCTTGCCGCACGGACCCGGCTGAAAGCCGAACGGGAACGAGAGCGCGAGGCGCTGGGAGCGGTTGTGCCGCGATGGTGCGGCCCCGACGGCCCGCACCGGCTGGTCTCGTTTGCCGACGTGTAACCGAAGGTTTTTGCAGCGCTGCGCGGTTCCGGGCGTCCAAGGGAAGGGTTTGGACCTTTAGGGTTCGCCCTGGAGGCTCGCGCTTGAAGATCGGCATTACCTGCTATCCAACCTACGGCGGCTCCGGGGTCGTCGCGACGGAGCTGGGCATCGAGCTCGCGGCGCGCGGGCACGAGGTGCACTTCATCACCTACCAGCAGCCGTTCCGGCTGACCGGGCGGGAGCGGGGGATTTCGTACCACGAGGTCGCGGTGCCGACTTATCCTTTGTTCGAGTACCCGCCGTACGATCTGGCGCTGGCGACGCGGATGAGCGAGGTGGGGGAATATTACGGGCTCGACCTGCTGCACGTCCACTACGCGATCCCGCATTCAGTTTCTGCACTTTTGGCCCGGCAGATGCTCGCGGCCCGGGGCAGGAGGCTGCCGTTCGTGACGACGCTGCACGGGACCGACATCACGCTGGTGGGGCTGGACCGGTCGTACCTGCCGGTGACCCGGTATGCGATCGAGAACTCGGACGGGGTGACGGCGATCTCGGACTACCTGCGGGAGAAGACGGTGCAGCGCTTCGACGTGCAGCGGCCGATCGCGGTGGTGCCGAACTTCGTGAACTGCGACCTATATATGCCGCTGCCCCCGGAAGAGCGCGAGATGGGCCGAGCGCGGTTTGCCGCGCCCGGCGAGAAGATTCTGCTGCACCTGTCCAACTTCCGCCCGGTGAAGCGGGTGGGGGACGTGGTGGAGGTGTTCGCGCGGGTTGCGCGGGAGCTCCCGGCGCACCTGCTGATGGTGGGGGACGGGCCGGAGCGGTCGAACGCGGAGTACCGGGTTCACGCTTTGGGCCTGCAAGGCCGTGTTCACTTTCTAGGCAAGCAGGACGAGGTACACCGGCTGCTGCCGCTCGCCGACCTGATGCTGATGCCGAGCGAGCTGGAGGCCTTTGGGCTGGCGGCGCTGGAAGCCGCGGCCTGCTGTGTGCCCACGATTGCAACGAGGCAGGGCGGGGTGCCGGAGCTGATCACCGACGGGGTGAACGGGCGCCTGCTGCCGGTAGGGGATGTGGAGGGGATGGCTTCCGCCTCTATCTCACTGCTGCGGGACTCTGAAACTCTGGATGCCATGGCGACGGCGGCGCGGAAGGACGCGCAGGAGCGGTTTTGCACGACGAGGATTATTCCGCAGTATGAGGCGTTTTACCGGGAGGTGGTTGACTCTAAAAGACAGTAAATGGTGCCTACTTCTGTTTAGCTTCCTGGCGCGCTGAATACACAGCAATTTCGCTCCTTAGAACGGGCGCGCGGTTTGTGTCTTTTGCTTTTGCACGCATGTCGGCGGAGACAGGAATCGAGCCGTCGGCAATTCCTTCCAGATTCTTGAGGTTTCTCTGCCATCTGGCGATAACAGACTGAGGGAGAGTTCCCAATCCAGCGGGAACGAAAGTCCGCTCCGGGATGCGTCCGATCAGTCCGCGCGCGGCTAATTGCCGGCGCAATTGCGGGAGATGGGAAGCGCCGAAAACGAAGACGATCCGTTCAGCACTTCCCGCTTGCGACAGGCAGTTCTCTACCATTTGGCGGTTGCGCTCATGCCAAGCACCGGCGGCGATGTCGGAGGGATTGTTTTCTCCAATCACGTTTTCATATAGATGGTCGACGGCGGCTAACTCTTGTGCAGAAGCTATAGAGTCATAGAGTGAAGTACCGGAAAAGTCGTCAAAGAAGGTCTTCGCATTGTTTTGTGCTGCGTTCACTCTGGCCAGCTTGGCTTTGTCTTCCGCTTCCTGCTGCGAGGCGCGATTTTGCCAGGCAAAGCTGATGCGCCAGTCGGCGGGGATAAAGCGCGCGCCCCAGAGCGGTGCCAGTTCGGCCAGCATGGCAGCTTCAGGCGGGAAGTTGCCTTCCATCGGCTGGTTGTAAGCCTCGGGCGTGATTTCACCGCAGACTACATCCGGATGCAATGTTTTCACCTGAGTTTGTAAGTCAACAAGCGAATAATGGTAACGTTCTTCAAAGTGGAGGTTGTGAGCACTGCCGATAAGAAAATTTCTCGGCTGTTCGCCGAGGGTTTCGGCGTCGGCGTCTGTGCCGCGAGGGAACAGACTGACAACCAGATGAGGGCCAGCTTGGCTTTCATGCGAGCATTTTAGCTGTCTGTCCGAGAAGAAAGCAGATCCTTCGCTGCGTTCAGGATGACCCTGATTTAGTACGGGCGTTATGCTTGAGGCAAAGCCAAACTTGCAAGGAGAGCTGGTATCGCGATGCAGATTAAGATCCACAAACCCGAGCTCCAATTCCTCATCCGGCAGGCGATGGCGGACGGCCGTTTTCGCGAGGTGGAGGAGGCAATGCTTCAGGCCTTTAAGACCACCGCGCAACCCGCGCCGGCCCCGACGGAGGATGCACCCGTGCGGACGGGATCGGAGCTGGTCGCAGCGATGCAGGCAATACCCTATAAGGACGTCGATTTCGAGCCTGAGCGGGAGCGAACGCTGGAGGAGGTATTCGCGAAGGTGCGGGGTCTTGCGGACGATCTTGACTTTTCGCGTGATCCATCGTCGGGTCGGCCTGTCGATTTCTCGTGAGCTCCGGCTTCCTGCTTGATACCAACGTAGCTTCCGAGCAGATTCAATCGCGGCCCGAGCCCAGTGTGAACGGGTGGCTGCGCGCACAGCCGGCGGAGACTCTTTATCTAAGCGTTGTCACGCTGGGCGAACTGCATAAAGGAATTGCATTGCTTCCGCTGGGCAAGCGCCGCTCCGTTCTGGAAGAATGGTTGCGAGACGACCTGCTTCCTGTCTTTGCCGGCCGGGTTCTCCCGGTGACACAGGCAATCGCAAGCCGCTGGGGTGTACTGACTGCCGACCGGCAGCGCGTTGGACGCCCTCTTGGAGCGGCTGACGGACTTATCGCGGCGACCGCGTTTGAATACAACCTCATTCTTGCCACCCGCAATACAAGAGACTTCGATGGCCTCGAGCTCTCGCTTTTGAACCCTTGGGAACTGCGTGTGTAATGCTGTACGTCCTCCTCGCGCGTGAGCAAGCAGGTCCTTCGCTGCGCTCAGGATGACCCCTGTTTAGTTCGGCTATAAGTGCAAATCACACCAGCGCAGCGCTGGGCATCTGCATGGTCACCAGCGTCCCGCGCCCCGGGCGGCTGGTGATTTCAAAGGCGGCGGCGGGGCCGTAGAGGACTTCGAGGCGCTCGCGGACGTTGCGCATGCCGATGCCGTTGCCCTCCTGGGTGAGCACGCCGGTGCGCAGGGCGCGCTCGGGGGCAATGCCGACGCCGTCGTCCTCGACCTCGATGACCAGCTTGCCGCGTTCCAGGCGTGATCTTAACGTGATGGTTCCGCCGGAGATGCGGGGCTCCAGGCCGTGCTTGATGGAGTTTTCGACCAGGGGCTGCAAAAGCATCGACGGGACCGGGAGTTCCAGAGTTCCCGGGTCGATCTCCTTGACGACGCGCAGCTTGTCCGCGCCGAAGCGGACGACCTCGATGCCGAGGTAGTCGTCGGTGAAGGCGAGCTCGTCGCGGAAGGGGACGTAGGAGTCGTGGTCCTTGAGCAGGCCGCGCAGGATGGAGGCGAGCTTGACGATGAGCTCGCGGGCCTGCTCCGGGCGGACGCGGATGAGCGTGGCAATGGAGTTGAGCGTGTTGAACAGGAAATGCGGGTTGATCTGTCGCTGGAGGGCGTCGAAGCGGGCCTCGAGCACCAGGCGCTTCTGCTCCTCGAACTTGAGCTCGATGCGGATGGCATTCCAGATCTTGAGTGGGATGCCGACAACCATGGCCGCGCCGGTCCAGATGCAGATTTTGAGCAGCCACTGAGGGCTGCGGAGAGCAAAAAGCTGGTGCGGGGCGGCGCCGGCGAGCCATTCGCGTGCGATCTCAAGCCCGACGATGAGGGCGAGGAGCAGGATTTGGCGGTCGAAGCGGGGCTGGCGGACGGTGCGGCTGATCCAGCGATAGATGTTGAGGTCGACGAAGGGGGAAAAGGACCATACCTCCTCGGCTTCGATAAGTCGGGCGAAGGAGCCCGCGATAAGGGCGACGAGGAGGAAAAAGGGCAGGGTGAGCAGCTCGTTGTGGAGGACGGCGGGAATGGCGAGAATGACCGCGCCGAGCATGGCCGCAAGGGGCCCGAGCAGGATACCGAGGATGATCGTAGTTTCAAAGCCGATGTCGGCGGCGTAGAAGTTGGGAACGATGGTACGAATCCACACGCCAAGCGCGAGCGGGGCGCAAAGGAACAGGAGCAATCGGAGTTGTTGCGAGCCCCGCCGGTGCTCGGCGAAAAGCACGCGCTGAAACTCTCGGGAGCGGCCAAGGGCGCTGGAAACAGCGGCGGCGACGCCGAGCTGGATCAGCAGCGTGATGAGGATCAGCTTGGGCTCGAGCACAGTCCTAGAGTACTTGTTTACCTAAAGACGCGTGAGCGCCTCCGTATAATGGAGAACATGCCGCTGGCCCGTGTGAGCAAAGTTGCCGATACCCGCTTGCCCACCCGGTGGGGCGATTTCAGGATTTTAGGGTTTACGGGGGAGCTGACGGGGCAGATGCCCTGCGATGAGCGGCACCCGTCGCGTGTGGACGAGCACCAGGAAGCGGTCGCGCTGGTGATGGGGGACATTCACTCAACGCCTCCTTTGGTCCGGATTCATTCGCAGTGCCTGACCGGGGATGTGTTCCACTCCCTACGTTGTGATTGCCGTCTGCAGCTGGAGCTTGCGCTTAAGTCGATCGCCGAGCTGGGGGCGGGGATCATCCTCTACGACCAGCAGGAGGGGCGCGGAATCGGACTGATGGCGAAGCTCAAGGCCTATGAGCTTCAGGAGCGCGGGCGGGATACGGTTGAAGCGAATCTGGAGCTCGGGTTCAAGGCGGACTGCCGGGAGTTCGAGCTGCAGGCGGGGATGCTGCGGGAGCTTGGGGTTTCCTCTGTCCGGTTATTAACGAATAACCCGGAGAAGGTGGCGGCGCTGGAGCGGGCGGGGGTGCGCGTGGTGGAGCGGGTGTCTGCGGCGGTGCCGGTTCTCGGTAGCTTCGAGCATTACCTGGATGTGAAGCGGGAGAAGATGGGGCATTTGTTCGAGGCGTAGCCGGTGTAGATAGTTACGCCCTGGCTCAGAGGTGGGCCGCTTCTACAAAACCATGTCCATAAAGACACTGGCTCGCGCATACGGCAGGGGCGGCAGTTGCTCGGGCGGAACATGACGAAAGCCGACCGTCTCGTAAAGGTGCACGGCGTCTGGGAGCTTGGTGCTACTGCCCAGGAACAAGCGCCGAACGCCGAACAGCCTGGCTTGAGCGATCGCGTGCCGGAGAATTTTACGGCCCAGCCCGCGGCCGCGCAGATGAGGTGCGACGGCCATCTTGGAAAGTTCGAAAATACCATCATGCATGGGAACGAGCGCGACGCATCCGGCCGCCTTCCCTTCGACGTGGAGCATGAAGATATGCCCGCCCTTGGTGAGGATGGACCCTTCCGGGTCGCTCAGCGTCTCCACATCCCTTGCTTCGAGGATGAAATGAAAACTGATCCATTCCTCGTTGAGCGCGCGGAACGCAGCGGCATCAATGCCTGGCTGAAATGGGCGAATCTCAGTTGCGGCCTCCCCGGAAGGGGCATTCCTTCCCGCTGTCTGGATTGCTGCGTCGCTGCCCATGGCGCTCCTTCCTGCAAGCTCCGGTATGGAGCATTGTCGGACCTTCCGACTGCTGCCGGCTTCCCTGCCTGCTTATAGAATAATCAGTAATTCACGATCTGCGCAAAGGACTTAGGGTCCAGGCTAGCCCCGCCCACCAATGCCCCGTCGATCTCCGGCTTCGCCATTAACGCAGGGGTGGTTTCCGGTTTGACCGAGCCGCCGTAAAGGATGCGCATTCCATCCGCGACAGAAGCCCCCAGCCGCTCCGCGACCGCGCCGCGGATAAACGCGTGCGTCGCGTCCGCGATCTCCGGCGAGGCAGCCTGGCCGGAGCCTATAGCCCAGATGGGCTCATACGCGATCACGATCGGCCCGGCGGTGTCGGGCGTCACGCCTTCGAGACCGATCTTGAGTTGACGCAGCAGCACATCATTGGTGCGGCCTTCCTCGCGCTCTTCCTGCACCTCACCGATGCAGACGATGGGGGTCATCCCTTGGGCGAGGGCGGCGCGGAGCTTGCGATTCACGTCCCAGTCGGTTTCGTGGTTGTAGTGGCGGCGCTCGGAGTGGCCGAGGATGACGTGCGAAACGCCGATGGACTGAAGCATGGGGGCGGAGATTTCGCCGGTGTACGCGCCCTGCTTTTCCGAGTGCATATCCTGCGCGCCGACCAGCACGCTCGACTCCTTAACCCGCTGCGCGAATGAGTTGAGGCAAAGAAAAGTCGGGCAGACGACGATTTCGTCCCGCGTGTGCCCGGCAACCAGGGGAAGAAACGCGTCGGCGTAGGCACAAGCCTCGTGCGGCGTCTTGTACATCTTCCAATTCGCTGCGATGAACGGTTTGCGCGTGCCGGCGATCGTGTTTCTCCTTCCGTTCTATTTTCGTCGATGAAACGGCGCCGTTTCATCGAAAAGCGAAGCCGGTCCTACACTTCGGTAAGTGCTTCAACCCCGGGCAGGCGTTTGCCTTCAAGGAACTCAAGCGAGGCGCCGCCGCCGGTGGAGATGTGGCTAATGCCTTCGGTGACGCCGGCTTGCTGGAGTGCCGCGACCGAATCGCCGCCTCCGACCACAGTCACCGCGGCGGCGTTGGCGGCTACGGCTTCGGCGATGGCGGTTGTTCCCGCGGCAAAGGCGGGGAGCTCGAACACACCCATGGGGCCATTCCAGACGATCGTGGCCGCGCCGGCGATTTCGGCGGAGAACTGCTCGACTGTTTTGGGGCCGATGTCGAGCGCCATCCACTCTGCCGGGAAGTCGCCTGTTCCCGAGAAAACCTGCGTGGCGGCATCGGGCGCGAATTTATCGGCGAGGATGTGGTCGGAGGGGAGCAGGAACCGCACGCCGCGCTCCTCAGCGCGTTTGAGCAGAGTTGCGGCAAGCTCAATTTTATCGGCTTCAACAAGCGATTTGCCGGTGCCCTGGCCTTTGGCTCTCAGAAAGGTATAGGCCATGCCTCCGCCGATCAAGAGGGCGTCGACTTTATCGAGTAGATTCTCAATCACGCCGATCTTGTCGGAGACTTTCGCGCCGCCCAGGATCGCGACAAAGGGCTTTGCCGGCGGCGCCCCGGTTGCCCCGAGCGCGCCGCCGAGAAACTGGAGCTCCTTTTCCATCAGCAAGCCTGCCGCGGCCTGGGCGACATGGTGCGTGATCCCTTCAGTAGAGGCATGAGCGCGGTGCGCCGTGCCGAAAGCGTCGTTGACGTATATTTCACACAACGACGCGAGCTGCTTCGCGAAAGCCGGGTCGTTGCTTTCCTCTTCCGGGTGGAAGCGCAGGTTTTCAAGCAGGAGCACCTGGCCGGACTCAAGCTGCCGCGCGAGCTCTTCGGCGATCTCGCCCACGCAGTCGGGCGCGAAGGCAACATTGATGCTCTCGCCCATGCGTTTATCGAGCAGGATGCGCAGCCGGTCGACCACGGGGCGCAAGCTGTACTTAGGCGTCGGCTTGCCCTTGGGCCGGCCCAGGTGCGAGGCGAGGATGAGCTTGGCCTTTTGTTGAAGCGCGTACTCAATGGTAGGCAGGGTTTCGCGGATACGGGTGTCGTCGGTGATCTCGGAGCCGTCCTCCGAGAGCGGGACGTTGAAGTCGACGCGGAGGAGAACGTGCTTGTTCCTGAGATCGAGGTCGCGGATTGACAGCTTGGGCATGCTTCTCGTTTCACTCCAGGCGGGCGTTGGGGTGGGCGAGCCGGGCGAGGGCGCCCCGGCTTACAAGCCCTTGGATGCGACGAACTGGACCAGGTCGCGGACGCGGCAGGAGTAGCCCCACTCGTTGTCATACCAGCTGAGCACCTTAACGGACTGGCCGACGACCTTGGTCAGCTCGGCATCGACGATCGAGGAGCGGGAGTCGCCGCGAAAGTCGACTGAAACCAGCGGCTCAGTCGAGTAGCCGAGGATGCCCTTGAGGCCGTCCTCCGCCGCGGCCTTGAGGGCCTGGTTCACGGACTGCACGGTCACCGGTTTTTCTGCGACAAAGGTCAGGTCGACGATGGAAACGTTCGGCGTGGGCACGCGCATGGAAAAGCCGTCGAGCTTGCCGGCCATCTCCGGGATGACGAGCTTGAGGGCTTTGGCGGCACCGGTCGAGCTCGGGATCATGCTGAGCGCGGCGGCGCGGGCGCGGCGCAGGTCCTTGTGCGGAAAGTCCAGCATGACCTGGTCGTTGGTGTAGCTGTGGATGGTGGTCATGATGCCGGACGCGATGCCGAAGCTTTCATGCAGCACTTTAACCAGCGGTGCGAGGCTGTTCGTGGTGCAGGAAGCGTTTGAGATCACGTTATGCTTCGTCGGATCGTACTTATCCTGATTGACGCCGAGGACGATGGTGATGTCCTCGTTCGAGGCCGGGGCGGAGATGATGACCTTCTTCACCGAGCCGCCCAGGTGCTTGCAGGCCTTGGTGGCATCGGTAAAGTGGCCGGTGGACTCAATAATGACCTCAGCCCCGGTTGCGTCCCAGTCGAGCTTTTGCGGCTCGCGCTCGGCGAAAACCTTGATGGTCTTGCCGTCGATGGTGATCGCGCCTTCCGTGGCTTCGATTTTGTTTTCGAGGTTGCCGAGGATGGAGTCGTATTTGAGCAAATGGGCCAGCGTTACAGGGCTGGTCAGGTCGTTGATGGCGACGAACTCGATTTCGGGGTTGCCCAGGGCGCTGCGCAGGACGTTGCGCCCGATACGCCCGAAGCCGTTGATGCCTACCTTGACTGCCATTGTGTCCGCTCCTTGTTGCCGTGTGCTTCAAACCGCAAGCACGATGCTAGCATCGGGACCAGACGGAAAGCGAGGCGTGCGATTGCGTTGCGCGAGCTCCGGAAATTGCACAAGGATTGCAGCAGCCGCAGGCCGCATGTAGCATCCGAAGCAGCATGCAGGTGGTGGCGCGAACAAACGATGAGACGACGCGGGAAAAAAGCACCGAACACATCCGAAGCAACCGGCAAGGTAGGGCAGGAGATCCCGCAGGGGCAAGTGGCGCCGCTGCGGCCCTCCTACCCTGAAAACCGAGCCCCGGAAAGCAGGTCACCGGAGAGCGCGCCGGTCGAGGCCGAACCGGAAGGCACATTCGCTGACGCTCCTGCTCTGGAAGATGAACCGGAGGACTTCGACGGCGAGCCGGGCCCTGTGGACGACGAGCCCGCAGGCAGGCTGGAGCATGAAACGCAGCCGGACTCGACCTCAACCCCGCCTCCGGCTGCGCAGGGGGCTAGCCCGCGCGCGCCGCGCGGGTTCGTGGTGCTGACGATCGGGCTGCCGGGCTCGGGTAAGACAACCTGGTTCAAGCGCCGGGCCGTGCAGCCGCTTTCAAGCGACATGCTGCGGACCATTCTGTTCGACGACATCACGGAGCAGCGCTATCAGGGGCTGGTATTTTCCACGTTGCGGTCGCTGCTGCGGGCGCGGCTCATCGCGAAGATGCCGTGGAACTATGTGGACGCGACCAACTTGAGCCCCCATGAGCGCCGGCAGTGGATCAAGATGGCCAAAAGCTTCGGCTACGACGTCCACGCGGTGTTTTTCGACGTGCCGTTCGAGGTATGCATGGAGCGGAACCGGCGGCGCGAGCGGGTCGTCTCAGAAGACGTGATGGCGAAGCTTGCTGAACGGCTGCGGCCACCGTCGTTCAAGGAAGGCTTCTCAAAGATCACGGTGGTGCGCGTGAAAGGGTCGGCGCAGGCGAGCGCGGAGGTAACCCCGACCAGCGCCTACTCCGCGGAGCCCGACGCGGGCGAGTAGGTCTGGATAAGCGAGGGCCAAGGTGGGCGCAGCGATTGAGTTTTCGAGCGTTCACCTCCGCTTGCCGGATGGGCGTGCGCTGCTTTCGGACGTAAATCTGGAGCTTGAAGCCGGGTCGGTGACGGCGATGCTGGGGCGCTCGGGCTCCGGTAAAACGACGCTGCTCAGAATGGTGAACCGGCTCGCCACGCCTACAAGCGGAACGGTCCGGGTGCATGGGTCGGACGTGGCACGGGAAGATGTCATCGCGCTGCGTCGCGGGATCGGCTATGTGATCCAGGAAACCGGGTTGTTTCCGCACCTGCCGATCGCGCGCAATGTATCGATGGTGCCGGAGCTCGCCGGGCGGCCCCGCGCCGGGTTCGCCTCGCAAGTACAAAGCTTGTTACAGTCCGTGGGGTTGGACCCTGCGCGTTTTAGGGCGAGGTACCCGCATGAGCTTTCAGGCGGGCAGCGGCAGCGGGTGGGCCTGGCCCGGGCGCTCGCGGCGGAGCCGCCTATCCTGCTCATGGATGAACCGTTCGGCGCGCTCGACCCGCTGACCCGGGCCGAAATGCAGGATATGCTGCGCGGGCTTCTAGGCCGTTTGCGCGATGCGGGTTCACCCAAGACTGTCCTGCTCGTCACGCACGACCTCGACGAGGCGATATACCTGGCGGACCGGATTGTGCTGGTCGAAGAGGGGCGGATCGTTGCGGATCTGCCGCCTGCGGAGTTTCTGGAGTCGCAACAGGCTGAGGTGCGCGCCTATGTGCGGGCATTCCACCGTGGAGAGCGGGAGGTGGAGGGTTGATCGCTTCCCTGCTCGCGGCCGGCTTCCTCCGGCAGCACTGGACCGAGATCGCGACGCTCACGCTCGAACACCTGTGGCTCACGGGGGCCTCGCTCGGGTTCGCCGCCGGTATCGGGGTGCCGCTCGGCATTCTGCTGACCCGCTACGAACGGCTCGCGAAGCCGGCTTTAACGGTCGCGAATATCATCCAGACCATCCCGTCCCTGGCCCTGTTCGGTTTTCTGCTGCCGCTCCCCTGGCTGGGCGAGCGAGCCTCGCGCATCGCCATCGTCGCGCTGGCCGGGTACGCGCTGTTGCCCATCCTGCGAAACACCTACGTGGGCATTCGCGGGGTGGAACCGGCAGTGATCGATGTCGCGTACGCGCTAGGGATGACCGGGTGGCAGCGGCTGATCAAGGTAGAGCTGCCGCTCGCCGCGTCGGTGATCCTGGCCGGCCTGCGCACCGCAACAGTAACGGCGGTAGGCATCGCGACCATCGCGGCGGCGGTCGGCGCGGGCGGCCTCGGAGAGTTTATCTTCCGCGGGGTCGCCTCTGTCGACAACCGTCTGGTGCTCGCCGGGGCGATCCCCGCGGCGCTGCTGGCGCTGGGGGCGGATACATTGCTGGGGTG
>CAXTWG010000033.1:0-27315 GCA_964247895.1 uncultured Acidobacteriaceae bacterium | reverse complement strand
CCCTAGCGCATGGCCCGCCCCGCGCAACCCAAGCAGCACGCCCACCACCGCCCAGAACGAGACGAGAATGCCCAGCGTGTACACCCACCCGTGCGCCCGCATTGCCCCGCGCTCCTCGCGTGAGGACTGCAGCAGGGATAACCCCTTGATAAACAGCACCGGAAACACACACGGCATCAGGTTCAGGATCGCCCCGCCCGCAAAGGCGAGCAGCAGCGCCCGCGGGAGCCCGGTACTGCCGGCTGGAGGCCGCGCCGCAGAGGCCGCCGCCACCGCTCCCGGCACTGCCTCGACCGTGTACGCCCCCTCACCCGGCACTACAAGAACCCCGTTCAGCCGAGTTAAAGAACCGGCTCCACTCTCATCCCGCATCAGGCTTAGCCGCACCCCCCGCGCTGTCGCCGAAGCAGCCTGCGGCGCGGGGTTTGAGATCACCGTCTGATCCACGGGGAAAAACGTCCCGGCGCTGACCGGATGCCCCGACTCCACCCCCAGTACGACTTTCCCCTTCACCACCGCGAACCGCGCCGCACCCGTTGGCAGCGCCTTCGGCAGAGAAGCCACTCCGCGCGCCACCACTGCCCGTGCGCCCGCATCCACCGCCGCCACGGTCCCGGCTGTGACCACAGGCCGCGTTACGGCCACCATTCCCTTTCCGGGAAGGCACACCTCGCGGCACACCAGCCAATCCACATCCGCCCGCAAAGTACCTGCCCCCAGCGCCGCATCCATACCTACCCGCACCGGCACGGGAAAGGTCACCTCGTTTTCGTACCCAAAATCCATCAGCGGCCCTAAAGGCAGCCGCTGCGGAGCCGGATACGCAAACGCTCCCGCCGCCACTCCGGCAGGCAGTGTCCACTTCACATGGGGCGGCTCTCCGGAGTCCCCCGCGTTCACCCAGTAAATATGCCAGCCCTTTTCAAGCGTGAAATGCAGCCCCGCCGTCAACTGCGCTCCGCGGGCGAGCTGCTGCTCCGGGAGGAGAAGCTCCACCGTCAGGTGCTCTGTCGCGGCGGACGCTCCCTGCGCCCCGGCGATCGCCGGCATCCCGCAAAACACCAGAAACCAAAGTAGCAGTCTCACTGGTCGCTCCAGCGCGTCGTCGCGCCGTGCGCCACGCCGTCGTCGTCCCGCGCCGTCACCACTAAGGTGTGCTCGGCTCCCGGTGAGCCCGACCCTACCCCCGAAAAGCTTCGCGTGTAGCTTTCCGTTCCACTCCCCAGCTCCAGCTCTTCCAGCTCAAAGCCATCCAGTGCCACCGTTACGCTCGCAATTACGTCGTGCTCGCCCGCCTTGACGATCACGGTAATGTCCTGACCGATCAACCCCCGCGCATGCGTCGCGGTAAAGGTCACCGTGCCCCGTCCCGCTGCCACGCCGCGTGCTCCTGCATCAGGCATCGGTCCATCACTGTCAGCACCCCGGCGGCATCGGCCCAATCCGCCGCTTCCCCGTGGCAAACCCCCAGCTGTAGCCAAATCGCCGGAATCTTCAGGCGCATGACGTCTTTCACTACTTCCGGCACATACGTCGGCCGCCGAAACACGTTCACCAGGTCGATCTTACTTTCCGCACAAGCCGCGTCCAGGTCCGGGTAGGCCCGCTCTCCCAGCGCATTTTCAATTCCGGGGTTTACCGGCACAATGCGATACCCTGCGTCCTGCATGTACTTGGCAACCCCAGCGCTTGCCCGCCCCGGTTGTTCGCTGAGTCCTACAACCGCGATCGTCTTCGTTTCCCGTAAAATCCGCTCCATCGTTTCCGGCTCGTTCATTGAGTGCCTTTCCAGTCGAGCCAATCGCTCTCTTTAACAGATGTCCTTCCGGGCCGAGCGACGCGGCCTTCCTTTACGCCTCCGCTACACTTCTAGGTCCTCTCCACCCGCGACCACCGGCACCCCACCCCGCCGCATCCGCAAGTACCCTTGTAAGAACGCCCCCAACCCTCCATCCAGCACTGAATCCACATCTCCCACCTCAACCTTCGTCCGGTGGTCCTTCGCGATCCGGTACGGCTGCAGTACATAGGACCGGATCTGCGAGCCGAACTTGATATCCAGCTTCGCGTCCTCGATCTGCCGCGTCGCGTCTTTCTTTTTCTCGAGCTCGTACTCATACAATCGCGACCGCAGCATCTTCATCGCTTTTTCCCGATTCTTGTGCTGCGAGCGTTCGTTCTGGCACTGCACCACGATGTTTGTCGGCAAGTGCGTGATCCGCACCGCCGAGTCCGTCGTGTTTACATGCTGGCCGCCCTTGCCCCCCGACCGATACGTATCCGTCCGGATATCATCCGGCTTGATGTCGATCACGATCGAGTCATCGATCTCCGGAGAGACATACACGCTTGCAAACGAAGTATGCCGCCGCTTCGCCTGGTCGAACGGCGAAATCCGCACTAGCCGGTGCACTCCCGTTTCTCCGCCTAGCAGGCCGAACGCATATTCGCCTGTCACTGTAAAGGTGGCCGACTTGATCCCGGCTTCTTCTCCGTCCTGGTAGTCGTTCATCTCCGTTTTGAAGCCCTGCTTTTCCGCCCAGCGCAGGTACATCCGCGTCAGCATCTCAGCCCAGTCCTGCGACTCGGTCCCGCCTGCGCCCGGATGCACAGTCATGATCGCATTCAGCCCGTCCGTTTCCTGCGACAGCAACGTCCGCTGCTCCAGCTCGTCGGTGAACAAGGAAAGCCCGTCGATCTCCCGCTCCAGGTCAGCGTCGACCGGCTCACCCTCCCGCAGCAGGTCGAAGTACGCTTCCACGTCCCCCGTCCGCCGGTCCAGCTCGCCTGCATTCGTGAGCAAGGCTTCAGCCCGCTTCCGGTCACGCATCAACGGCTGCGACAGCGCCGGATTTGCCCACAATGCCGGGTCACCTAGCTTTGTCTCTATTTCGGTAAGCTGCGCCCGCAAGAAGTCCGGGTCAAAGATACTCCCGGAGGTTGGCTACCTTGTCCCGCACCGGCCCGTACATAAACTCCAACTCACTCAGCATTGCTTTTCACCTGTCTTTTCATAAGAACTTCACGCGCCGACCAGCCCACCGCGCCTAGCGAAAGTATTCCACACACCCAGGCCCATACATCCCCATATCGCGTATAGAACGTTACCCCCGACCGGTATCCATAATCCACCGCCAGCACTCCAAGCCTGTGCCGTTCCATAGACTCCGTCACCCGCCCCAGCGGGTCGATGGTCGCCGTTACCCCCGAGTTCGTATCGCGAACGATCCACCGCCGGTTCTCGATCGCACGCATCCGCGCCATGTTCAGGTGCTGCCACGGCGCGCTTGTGTCCCCGTACCAACCATCATCGGAGATATTCACAAGAACCTGAGCGCCACCGCGTGCGAACTGCCGGATCTCATCCGCGAACACCGCCTCGTAGCAGATAAACACTCCCATCGTGTGCCCGTCGGGAAGCGTAAAAACAGGCCGGGACTGCCCATGCGCAAACCGCCCCACGTTGCCCGTCAGCGTCCCCGCAAACGAGAAAAACCGCGCAAACGGCACATACTCCCCCCACGGCACCAGATGCACCTTGTGGTACTCCCCCATCCGCCGCCCTTCGCCATCGGTCACAATGGCCGCGTTGTACAGTTCCCCGCCCAACCCGACAGCAGGCGCTCCTATGACCGAGACAGCCCCGGTCCGCGCCGCTAACTGCCCGACGAGCAGCGCAAAACGCAGGTCCCAAGTCCGGAACGGCGAAGGCGCCTCCGGCCAAACCACCAGGCCCGGCCTGTCCTGCACTCCCAGTGTCGCTGCAAGGACCGGGTTGGCTTGCATCGCCGGACAAATCCGCTCCACCTTCAACGGTTCCGGCTCGGGCATCCCCAGCAGGTAGGGCGTACACCCTCGCTCGCTCAGCGCGAGCAGCTCCCTTGTCCTTTGTGTCCACACTGGGTGTCCCGGCGTGTCTACCCAGTCGTTCTCGTCTGCCAGCCCTGCACCTACCCGCAAATCCGGCTGCACCAGTACCGCCCTGTGCCCCGCCACTTGTGGGTCGGGGTGCGATAAAGATCCAGCCTGCAACCCGCACGTCAGCACCAATGCGCCGCCGGCGAACCGCATCCGCCGCCGGGGTGTCCGGGCGTGGAAGCACCCCAGCCAGACTGCATTGACCCCCAGGAGCACCCACGACAGCCCATACACCCCTGTCCACGGTGCAACCCGCGTCAACAGGAGGTTATCGACCTCCGCATACCCCAGCTGATCCCACGGCACACAGGTCAGGTGCGCCGCCAGATACTCCACCCCCACCCACAAAAACGGTGTCGCACAAGCCGCCCAGAGCACCCGCTCCGTACCCCGCCGCACCAGCGCCACTAAGAATCCGAACAGGGCGAAATACAAACCCAGAATCAGCGCGAATAACACCACGATCCCCGCCGCCACCGGAGCCGCGAGTCCGCCGTACACATGCATGGTCGCGTAAATCCAGTAGCAGTTCAGCCCATACCAAACCATCCCCGCCGCATAGCCGACAAGCGAAGACTCCAGCAGGTACCGGCGGCTCCGCACAGCTGCCGGATCGAGCAGGGCCACCAGCAGCGGCAGGAGCGCGACCATGCTCAGCACCCCACGCATCGGCGGCAAAGGCCCGCCCACCGGGAAGGCCCAGTTCAGCACGACCCCTGTCCCCAACCCCAAAGCTATGCGCCCGTGTAACCTCATGCCCGCCCAGCCTACCAGCTAGCTTCGATCCATGCGGAACGGCGAGGTTCCCCCGAAGCTCCTCAATTCCTGGGAGGCGCTGCGGTCCTCACCAGACCACCGGTACCGCTTTCGACTTGCGAATGGCCTTGTCCCGCGTTATCAGCTTCCCATTGTGCGCAAGCGCCGTTGCCCCGATAATGCGGTCCATCGGGTCTGCCGGATAGCTGTCTGGAAGCCCGACTGCCAGTTGCGCGATTCTTGCCGTCACCGGCAACACCTGGAAGCGTGCTTCCGCATCGGCAAGGAAGGTCTGTGATGACGAAGCTATCGTGATGCGTGCGTTTTCAATGAGCCAGGCCAGTTCGTAAAGCGTAATACCCGAGATACTCAACCCTTCGGACTTCCTCGCTTCTTCAATCCTCTCCGCGGCAGCTTTTGAAATCAGCGGCGATTCTTCAGAAAGCCAGATAACGACACATGTATCGAGAACAATCACCTAAGCCGTTTCCAGTCTTCTTTAGGAATGATTGGAACGTCGATATCACCATGAATCGTTATTTTGCCTTTATAAGCCCCGATAAAGCTGTCCTTCTCCTCCACCGGCACCAACCGCGCCACCGGCTTGCCGTGCTTGGTGATCGTCACCGATTTGCGCTTCCGCTGCACCTCATCCATCACCGCTAGGCACTTG
This sequence comes from uncultured Acidobacteriaceae bacterium, assembly GCA_964247895.1. Classification (GTDB taxonomy): domain Bacteria; phylum Acidobacteriota; class Terriglobia; order Terriglobales; family Acidobacteriaceae; genus EB88. The sequence goes on along the minus strand of CAXTWG010000033.1, from coordinate 21,968 downwards.
GCCTTGAACACACCCGCCGCCATCGTTTCCACGATTTCTCCCATAGTCACATTACTATAGTCAAATTGCCCGGCTTTCGCTCGAAATATGTGCGATACAATCCACTACATGGACCAGCTCGCCCACTTCGGTGTCCATTTCCTCGAGACCCTTTTTTTCGCCGGGCTTCTCGGCTCCCTTGCCGTCGTCCTGTACTCCTCTATCGGCGACATGCAGGACCTGCTTTTCCATAAGGATGAGCAGAAGTAAAGAATGAGCAGCCTCCGCCCGAGCGCCGCATGAGCGCACCCCCGAGCACAACCGTCACCGCCCCGGGTCTCACCGGCTCCTCGACCCGCGTCCGCCTGGTTGTCGCATCCTCCGTGATGCTTTCCTTTATCTCCTTTTGGCGCGCGGCCGCCGTTGTACTCAACGACCTCGCTTCTTCTGCTTTCTACGCCGGAGGCATCGCGGAGGAATCGGTTGGCAAATCCGCCCCCTGGTTCATCCTTGCCGTCATGGTATTCGCCTTCGCCGTCCGCAAGGTTTACGTCGAAAGTTGCTCCATGTTCACACGGGGCGGCGTGTACCGCGTTGTTAAGGAGGCCCTGGGAGGGACTTTTGCCAAGGTGAGCGTTTCCGCGCTCATGTTCGATTACATCCTTACCGGGCCCATCTCCGGCGTTTCCGCCGGCCAGTACATCACCGGCCTGCTCAACGAGCTGCTCACCGTCGGCGCGAACCACGGCTGGCTGCCCCCGGCCATCCTCACCGCCGCCCATGCTGCGCGGCAGCTGCCGGTTGATGCCACCTCCGCCGTCTTCTGCATCGCAGTCACCCTTTTCTACTGGTGGGAAAACACCAAGGGCATCCACGAGTCCACCGGCAAGGCCCTTGAGGTTATGAAGATCACCACCATCATGGTGGTGATCATTATCGTCTGGGGTATCTTCACCGTCCTCCATAACGGCATCCACTTCCCGCCGCCGCCCATCCCTTCCAACCTTCACTTCTCGCCCGACGCGCTCGGCTTCCTTAACGGCACTCATTTCGCCTCCACCCTCGGCCTATTCGGCATCATCATGGCCTTCGGCCATTCTGTGCTCGCCATGAGCGGCGAGGAAACGCTCGCCCAGGTCAACCGCGAGATCGAGCATCCCAAACTGCTCAATCTCAAGCGCGCTGCTACCGTCATCGCGATTTACTCGTTCTCCTTTACCGGCCTGGTGTCACTACTCGCCGTCATGATCATCCCCGACGCGGTCCGTATCCCCGTCTACCGCGACAACCTGATCGCCGGCCTCGCCATGAACATGGTCGGGCCCGTGACGCTCCGGCTCATCTTCCGCGTTTTCGTCGTCGTCGTCGGCTTCCTTATCCTGTCCGGCGCGGTCAATACCTCCATCATCGGTTCCACCGGCGTGCTCATGCGTATCGCCGAGGACGGCGTGCTCGCCGACTGGTTCCGCAAGCCCCATCGCCGCTTCGGCACCGCTTACCGCATCGTCAACCTCGTCACCGCCCTCCAGCTGTTCACCATCTTTATTACCCGCGGCAACGTCATCGTGCTCGGGGAGGCCTACGCCTTCGGCGTTATCTGGAGTTTCACCTTCAACGCCCTCGCCATGCTCGTCCTCCGCTGGAAGTACAAGGGCGACCGCGGCTGGAAGGTCCCCATCAACCTGCGTTTTCGCGGCCGGGAGATTCCCTTCGGTCTGATCTCTGTTTTTTGTGTCCTGCTCACTGTCGCGATCACCAATCTGTTCACCAAGAAGGTCGCTACCGTTTCCGGCATCGTTTTTGCTTTCGCCTTTTTTGTGATCTTCACCGTTTCCGAGCGCCAAAACGCCCGCAAGCAAAAGTTCGCCGCCCTCCAGATGAAGGAGCACTTCCAGCTCGAGCACGAAGAAGACATCGGTCGCCAAAATCTCCGGATCCGCCGCTCCAGCGTCCTCGTCACCCTCGCCGACCCTACCCGCTCGGCTGCCCTCAAATGGGCTCTGGCCCGTACTGACACAGACGAGCAGGACATTATCGTCCTTACTGCGCGCCGGGTCGGCGCCGGCGGCTCCGAGTATCTCGACCCCTCTGAGCAAAGCTTCTCCGAGCACGAGCAGATGCTCTTCACCAAAGCCGTTTCCGTCGCGGAAAGCTTCGGCAAGCACATTTCGTTGCTCGTCGTGCCCGCAGCCGACATCTTTGTCGCCCTCGTCCGTACCGCCGTTTCGCTCGAAGTCAGCACTCTGGTTTCCGGCCTGGCTTCCACGATGACCGCCGCCGAACAGTCTTACCGTATCGGCCACGCCTGGGAAGCCCTGCCCGACCCTAAGCCCCAGTTCACCTACGTCATCGTCACCCCCGACGGTCAGGCCCAGAACTTCCACATCGGCCCGCACGCTCCTGCCCTGGGCGGCGATGATGTCGCACTCGTACACCGTCTATGGCTCAACATGAGCCGCGAGCCGAACTTTTCGGGCCTACACCACTCCGATATCGTCACCTACGCCCTGTCCCGCCTTGCTTCCGACTACGCCAGGAGTAAAACCGAGATCCTCAACGATCTGCGCCGGGCAGCGGCACCCCAATTGCGGGCTGCCGCCACACCGGAAACAACGAAAATGCCCATGCGCGCTTTGCACGATCGAGAAAAAGACGTATAGCACTCTGCTTCCTCCATTCCATTGTTAGCTAGTGAACAATTCGAATGGCTCCGCTTTCATGGACTCAGCTGTTCTTTGAACGCGATACCCCTTTGTTCTGTATCGTGGACTACAGACTCAGATAGGCGAAGAGCAAGCAGCCAACCCCCTCCGCTCTTGCACCACGCTTTCTGATCCAATGACTCGTACGAGGATGGGATCGATTGCGCGTTCACCTAATTAACCCCAGCGACAACTCTTTCGGCACCGCCGTCATCACGCCGCGCTGGCTGTTTGTCCTTGCCGCCGCCACACCCAAGGTCGCCGGGGATCCGATCCTGGTCGACGAATCGCTCGAACCGCTTGACCCGGAAACCATCCAGCCCGGCGATATCGTCGGCATCAGCGTGCATACCGGCAACGCCCTGCGCGGTTATGCGGTCGGCCGCATCGCGCACGAGCGCGGCGCCTGGGTCGTTTACGGCGGCATCCACGCCACCTTATTCCCTGAGGAAGTGCTGGAGCGCGGCGCGGCGCACGCCGTCGTCAAAGGTGACGGCGACATCGCCTGGGGCAAGGTCGTCATGGACTGCATGGCCGGCAATCCCGGCCGCATCTACGAGGGTGGCCGCATTGAAGGCCGCCAGTTCCTGGCTGCCCGCTGGGACCTGATGAACACCGACAAGTATATGTGGGCCTCCGTGCAAACGATCCGCGGCTGCCCCAAGCACTGCTCGTTCTGTAGCGTTTGGCGTACTGACGGTCAGGCCCCCCGCCAGCGCGCGTTCCAGAGTGTCGTCGACGAGATCGTCGACCTCCGCCGCCTCGGCTTCCGCTTTATCGCTCTCGCGGACGATAATTTCTACCCGGTTACCCTCACGGACATGCGCCTGGCGCGCGAGCAAAACAACCAAAGCAAACTCAATGAACTGATGGCCATCCGCGCCGAGCGTTTTCAGCTCATGGAAGAGCTCGCAAAACTTCCCCATGACATGGTCTTCTTTACCCAGATCACCATGGAAGCCGCCGAAGATGCCGAATACCTAGACGCCATGCGCAAGGCAAACATCAAGGGCGCGCTCGTCGGCGTCGAGGCAGTCACGCCGGAAGGCCTCAAAGCCGTCTTCAAGGATTTCAATTATTCCGGTGACGCGCTTGCCAAACAGCTCCAGACTTTCCGCAAGCACGGCGTACACGTGCTCGGCTCCTTCATCTTCGGCCTGCCGACCGACAAGCCCGCCACCTTCGACGCCACCGCGAGCATGGCTCTCCAAGCAGGGGTGACCTTCGCTCAGTTTGTGATGATGACTCCCTTTCCCGGCACAGTCGACTTCGCCCGATGGGAAAAGGAGCAGGCAAAAGCCCCCGAGATGGTCGGCGATGTCCCGATCACCCGCTACTGGCTCATTCCGACGGCCACCCGCCCCAAAATGTTCACGCCCCATCCTTCCATGAGCTCAAACGAGATCAGCCAGCGCACTCAGGCGGTCTGGGACAAGTTCTACACTTGGCGAGCCGTTTGGGAGCGCTCTGCATGTGCGCCTACGCTCTACGCCCGCGTTGCCTTCATGTTTTTGTCCAAGCTTTACCGGCAGATGTACGCCGGTACCGGCATCTCCACCGACAGCGCCCGGCGCAAGAAGTCCAAAACGATGGCCCGCTGGATGGCCCGGCAAACCAAGCGCCTCTTCAAGGCCAAGCCCATGCCCGAGCTGCAATCCCCGGACTGGCAGGAATCTCTCGTCCTGCCCCTTCCGCAGCTTGCCGGGGTTACTGCCATGTCGCACGAGGAGCAGGACGGCCCATTTACCGTCCTGTCCTGAAGGTCAGTCGCCTTTACATTTCCCTGAAGGCATACAGGAGGGGGCAGCCCTCCATGTGGTTTTATCCAGCGGAAAGGCCACATGGAGACGGTTTCTGCGCTATGCAGCATCAGGGGCAACGCCCTACCGAGCCGACTCTCCAGGCTCCAGCTTCAGCACCTGTACCGTCTGCCCCGTATGCCGTTCCAGTTCCTCCGGCGTCCCGGTCAGCTGTGGCATGGTCCCCCAGTGCAGCGGCAGCACTACGTCGAGCCCCAGAAACCTGGTCGCCAACGCCGCCCCGCGCGGGTCCATGGTGAAGTTGCCGCCGATCGGCAGCATCCCGAACTTCGGCCCGTACAGGTCGCGAATCAGCTGCATGTCACTGAATACATTCGTATCCCCCGCGTGGTACAGCACCGGCCCGTCCGCGATCGTCAGTACATAACCCGCCGGCTCCCCTCCGTAGATAAATCCGTCTCCATCCTGGATTCCCGACGAGTGTCGCGCCTCGGTCATCGTCACTGTCACGTCTCCGTGGGTTAGGCTGCCCCCATACCCCAGTGGCAGTGTCTTCTCCACGCCTTTTTTCCCGAACCACGCTGCGAGCTCATACATCGCTACTACCGGCGCCCCGGTCCGCTGTGCCACCGGGATCAAGTCTCCTATGTGATCGAAATGCCCATGCGTCGCCAGAATCAGGTCCAGCTTTTCCGGCATAGCGAACCCTTTCGGGTACTTCGGGTTGTGTTCGATAAACGGGTCGATCAGGATGTTTGTCCCGCCCGCAGTCTTCACCAGCACAGTCGCGTGCCCTAGCCAGGTCACCGTCGTTCCTTTTAAATCCGACATCCTCACTCCTCCAGCGGCGAAGCATGTGCGCTTGCCGTACTTCTTGTTGGATGCGCCGAACTTTTCCTACTGAGTCGGTTAGAGCTTTTCGAAATGCCGGGGTACCTCCGTACTCTGCCCACAGACGCGCCGCCATGCTACGGTTCCCTCACAACGCCCCGGAAGCCGCACCCAAACGCGCCCATGCTCATCCAGTTCGCCCTCACTCTCGTGGTCCTGCTCGGCTTCTGCGGTCTCGCCATCGACGTCGGCCTGCTCGAGCTCAAGAAGCTGCACCTCCAAAGTGCAGCCGATGCCGCTGCACTCGGCTACCTTTATGGAGGTCAGAACGAAGGTCTAGCCGACTCAGCTCTAAATGGCTTCGCGAATGGTGTGAATAGCACTACAGTGGCGTTCTCCGTGCTTTCGCAAACATCGCAGTACCCGGGCGCTATACAGGCTACGGTCACCCAAGAAGTCAATCCCATTTTTTTTCCAGGCACTAAAACGCTAAGCGCGCAAGCGACCACTTACGAGCCTCCGGCGCCATGTGTCAACCTGTTGTCCACCATCACGAGTACAGCGTCTTTGACCGTTTCAAGTGAATATGCCTCGGCAAGCTGTCCCTTTTATCTAGGGCGCTCGATGACGGTCGATTCTCAGAGCCGCCTATCTACGACTGCAACCGCGATCAAAGGCGCCAGCAATCTTTCCAGCATCAGTCCCGGTACTGTGACGCCGATCCCAACATTCAACGCGGCGACTGTGCTCGATCCCCTCAGTTATGTAACTCAACCTACTTTCGTTGCGTGCACAGCTGGCAATACAGCGAAAGCCATTAGCGGTTATTCTCTACCCCTTTCGCCCGGTACATATTGTGGCGGACTCACGATCCACAACAACGCAGTGGTCAGCTTCAAACCCGGACTTTACATCATAACTGGAGGGCTCTCCATCAACGCATATTCGGTGGTTACCGGAACAGGGGTGACTCTTTTTCTAACATCCGGCGGGGGTTGCAGCACTTGTGGTTACGGAGCTTTTTCTGTAAGTGGCAGTTCTGTCGTCTCCCTTACTGCACCAACTACACCCGACGCCACCGGTGCTATACCGGGAGTTCTTGTTTTCGTTGACCGCAACTGGAAAACGGGCGGACAGGCGATCTCGCTTACAACCTCGTCCGTAAACACGTTAGACGGAGTTATTTATGCTCCTTACATGGGGATAACTGCTTCCAGCATAGTGTCATGCAACAACTATCTTGAGATAGTTGCTGACAGCATGTCGCTGAGCGGCAGTTCTTTTACTATCAAATCGAACTATTCCTCGCTACAGAGCGGCAACCCTTTGCATGGGAGCGGAGGAGAAACTTTGGTCGAGTGAAAACCATCTGCATTCAGCGTACATAAAAGCGTTCAAAACGTATTCATGAGACTCCAAGCCGAAGGTTAATCCTACCTCGCATGCGGTGACTTCACTGCCTCAATCAGATTATGAGAAGCCTTCCATTGTTCCTGAACGGCGATCTCGCTCAGTGGCCAGACGCCGCAATTCATTCAACACACAATGAATCGTATGTGAGAGTGAGCCTCGCTCGAGGCTGTAGCCCATTGCCCTTCTCATCCGTTTCTTTTCTGACTACATTTGGATTGAGGCTTTTAGCCATGTCCGCTAGCAGATTCCGTATCGCCCTTCTCGCTTTCAGTGTTCTCTCGTCCGGCTTCCTTGCCCAAGCCCAAACACCCTTCCACGTCAATAAACAGCTTTACAATGAAACCGCCAACCCCGCCCAGGACATCGCGATCGCCGAGAAAACCGCCATCGCCGAACACAAGAACATCCTGCTCGACTTCGGTGGCAACTGGTGCGGCGACTGCCAGGTGCTCGACTACAACTTCCACCAAGCCCCCACCGCCGCGCTCCTCCAGGAAAATTACATCGTCGTCCACATCGACATCGGGCACATCGACAAGAACCTAGACATCGCGCAGAAATATCACGTGCAGATCGCCCACGGCGTTCCCGGCCTCGCCATCATCGACCCCCATGGCCACGTCCTCTATGCCCAGCACGAGAAGGAGTTTGAACACGCCACCCCCGAACAACTCACGGCGCTGCTCACCCGCTACAAATCCTGACCCAAACGCGGCCTCCCCGCGCTCTCTGCGGTAGACTCTCGGCTCAGGCACTCACTACGCGGCGCCGGAGGGGAGCCCGGTTTGAGCAACAAACTACAAAGATCTTTCGACCGCCTCGCGCACCGCTTCCTGGGCAGGCGCCTGGCCGGCCGCGCTGAGCGCCTCATCCCCTGGCTGCTCCTGATCCTCGCTGCTTCCTTGCCGCTCCACACACTGCCCGGCCCGCTCCGGTCCTTGTTTTCACAACTGTCCCTTTTTGCGCTTCTCGCCCTTGCCCTGCTCGCAGGCCTGCTTTTTTTTCGATGGATCAGCCGGCGCGCGCTCTGGACTGTTCGCAACCGCCTCATCGCGACCTACCTGCTCATGGGTCTCGCGCCCGTGGTCCTCTTCGGCCTCCTCACCGGCATTACCGCCTACCTGCTTTCCGGCCAGTTCGCCACTAATACCGCCCTTTCCACTCTTGACGCCGAACTGCTCCTGCTCCGGGAGCGCAGCGTCATCCTTTCCGGCTATGTAGCCCACAACATCCTGGTGCATCCCGACATGCGTCAGCTCGCGGTTCCCGACCTCGCCGACAACACCCGCGGCAGTTCTCGCGGCAGGGCCCGTAACCTCCTCCCCAGCACCGACGACCTTACCTTTGCCGCCTGGGTCGATGGCGTCCCCCTACAGCTCACCGGCATCGGCGCTCTCCCCTCCCCCCAGGCAGCCCTTCCCGCCTGGTCCCAGCCAGGGTTCAGCGGCGTCGTCGAACAAAACGGCCGGCTTTACCTCCGCGCCGTGGACGGTTTCAGCTTCGGTCCCGAGAATACGCCGAGGCATAGCCTGCGGGTCGCCGTCAGCGCGCCCCTCAGCCATGACCGCCTCGACACGATCGCCCGCAACCTCGGCGTCGTCAGCATCGTCGCCGGCTCTGCTCTCCGTACAGACGAGACTGAGCTTGAAGCAAAACCCAAACGCCAGCCCGGTCCCTTTGCCCCGGTCAGCGGCGGGTCTATCTCCCGCTCCGCATTCCTCGTCGACCTCCCCGTCCTCTTCACCGCCCCCATGCCGTGCGTGCAATGGCAAACCGGCGCGCACCTCCCCACCTTTGTCGCTGTCGCCTCCCGCGCCAGTCTTCTCTACAGCCGCCTTTTCTCCACCTCCGTGCGCATCGGCGCTCTCGTTCGAACAATCCTCATCGCCATCGCGGTCTTGTTTGCCTTGCTGGAAGGCTTGGCGCTCGCCATGGCTCTCCGCCTCAGCCGCACTATCACCCGCTCCGTCGCCGACCTCTACCAGGCCACCACCGCGATCGACCGCGGCCACCTCGACCACCGCATCCCCGTCCGCCGCCGCGACCAGCTCGGCGCTCTCGCCGCTTCCTTCAACAAAATGAGCAGCTCGCTCGCCGACCTCCTTGAGCAGCAGCGACAAAAGCAGCGGCTTGAGAATGAGCTTTCCATCGCCCAGCAAGTCCAGAACAACCTCTTCCCCCCCAGCCCCATCCACCTGCCCGGCTTTGAGCTCCACGGCGTCTGCAAACCGGCCCGCACCGTTAGCGGCGACTATTACGACTTCCTCCTCGCCTCCGAAGGCGAAATCTGCTTCACCCTCGGCGACATCAGCGGCAAAGGCATCTCCGCCGCCCTCCTTATGGCCTCACTCCACGCTGCGGTGCGCGCTTTTTCCTCCGCAGACGGGAATGCTGACGAGGAAGCAGGCGCGCACGGATCTGCCCCATTCCGCCTCACCTCCCCGGCCCGCATGCTCACCCTGCTCAACCGCCACCTGCTCGCTAGCACGCAGCCGGAAAAGTACGCCACCCTGTTCCTGGCTTGCTACAACAGCGCCACCCGCCGCCTTACCTACGCCAACGGCGGCCAGCCTCCCCCTTTGCTCCTCCGGGCGCAAGGGCAGGTCCAGCGGCTTGACTGCGGCGGCTCCGTCATCGGGCTTCTGCCTGGCGTCATTTATGAGGAAGCCACTATCACCCTCGCCCCCGGCGACCTCGTCGTCGCCTACTCCGACGGCATCACCGAGCCTGAAAACGCCTTCGGCGAGTTCGGCGAGGAGCGCCTGCTCCAGTTGGTGTCCACGCTCCGGAGGGACTCCCTCGCCAACATCTCCAGGCACACCATGCGCGCTCTCCATAGCTGGATCGGCGACGCGGAGCAGCCGGACGACATTACCCTGGTTCTCGCGCGGCAGCTGTAGAGCTTTCGTATTTGCACGTTCACCTGAGACGGTGTCAGCAAAATGCGCCCAGCCCTTCGGAGGTTGCCCTCAAATCCCGAGAAGTTTCACGATCACGCGCTTGCGCCGCCGTCCATCGAATTCCGCGTAAAACACCCTCTGCCACGTACCCAAATCGAGTTTGCCCTTCGTAATTGGCAGCGTTGTCTCATGGTGCAGCAGGAGCGCTTTCAAATGGGCGTCCGCATTGTCCTCGCCGGTCCGATGGTGCCGGTACTCAGGCCGCGCGGGCGCCAGCTTTTCCAGCCACTCGCCGATGTCCTCAATCAACCCGTCCTCGTGGTCGTTCACGTAAATGGCCGCAGTAATGTGCATCGGCGACACAAAACAAAGCCCGTCCTCGATGCCGCTTGCCCGCACAATCGCCTCAACCTGCGGCGTAATATGCACCATCTCGCGCTCCCGCGCCGTGTTGAACCAGAGATACTCCGTGTGTGCCTTCATCGCATCAGCTTTCATTGCTCAGGGTAGATGCCTGTCCTCTATCATCTGGACAGATGCAGCACGACCCCACACAAGCAGAAAACCTGTACTACTCCGCGCTCGACTCTCTTGCCGAAGGCGACTCGGCCGGGGCAGCAGCGGGGTTTCGCGCCGCCCTCGCCGCCGATCCCGCCTTGCTCGACGCCCGCCACGGTCTCATCCGCGCCCTCCAGGACGCAGGAGCGTACGAAGAAGCACTTGCAGAAGCGCAGGCACTCGCCGCCGAAGCTCCCGATGACGTGCTCGCCCTAACAGCAATCTCCATCCTTTACCAACATCTCGGGCGCATTCCTGAAGCCGAGGAGGCCGCGACCCGCGCCAAGCTGCTCGGCTGGAAGCAGCATTTGCGCGCGAGCGCTGGAACGAAGCAAGCTCTGTGACCACCCCAGCCCGCCTTCTGCGCCGATATTACGAGGCGCTCGTCGAAACGTACGGCCCGCAGCACTGGTGGCCGTCGGAAACCGCCCTCGAAACCATCGTCGGCGCGTACCTGACCCAGAACACCTCCTGGCGCAACGTCGAGCGGTCGATCGCGAACCTCAAAGCCTCCGAGTCGCTCTCGGTGGATGCGCTGCGCGCCTTGCCCATGGAGGAGCTACAAACGCTTATCCGCCCTTCCGGCTACATGCTCCGCAAGGCTGCCGCCATCAAAGCCTTCCTCGCCCTGCTCGACCGTGACTACGCCGGATCGCTTACAAAGATGGCCGCCGCGCCGCTACCCGAAACCCGCGAAGCCCTGCTCGCGCTGCCCGGCGTCGGTCCGGAAACCGCGGATGCCATCCTGCTTTACGCCCTCGGGCAGCCTGTCATGGTGGTCGATGAGTACCTGCGCCGCGTGGTCACGCGCCACGGACTCATCGATGAGCCCGCGCGCTACCCCTCTGTGCAAGCGCTCGCCCTGGCTGCTTTCGCGGGCGACTCGCCCGCGCCCCTGCTGGCGCCCTACCACGCGTTTCACGCGCGGCTCGTCATGGTCGGCAAAATGCACTGCGGCGGCGTCCCGCGTTGCGAAGGCTGCCCGCTCAACCGCGCTGAGTTCGCTCCGCCCGCCGTTCCCGAAAAAGCACCGCGAACCCGCAAGGCACTTGCGTGAGCACCCTATACATAGCCACGAGCAACCCCGGCAAGCTCCGGGATTTCGCCCTGGCCGCCGTGCAGGCTAGTTCCATCTGGACCATCGAGGCCCTGCCCAGCCTCTCCGAGATAGCACCGCCGGAGGAAACCGGCACGACCTTCGATGAAAATGCCCGCCTCAAAGCGCTCTATTACGCCCAGCACCTTCCCGGCGCACTCATCCTCGCCGACGACTCCGGCCTAGAGGTCGATGCGCTCGGGGGTGCCCCCGGCGTCTACTCCGCCCGTTATGCCGAGATCGCAGGCTATTCCCCGGACGCCGCAAACGCCGGCAAAGACACCCGCAACAATGCCTGCCTCCTTGCTGCTCTCGCCGGCGTACCCGCTCCGCGCCGCGCCCGCTACCGCTGCACCCTCGCCGTCGCCCGTAGCGGGCAGCTCCTCCACACCGCCGAGGGTACGGTGGAAGGCGAAATCCTTACAAGCGAGCGCGGCACGGAAGGCTTCGGTTACGACCCGCTATTCTTCCTCCCTGTGCTCGGCAAGACCATGGCAGAGCTTGACCGTGAGACACGCCTCGGACTGAGTCACCGAGGCGAAGCCCTACGCCGCCTCCTCCGGCAACTCGCCGGAGTTTAAACTTTCCCTGCTTCGGCCTACTTCGCCGCGGTTACATTCTCCAGCCCTCGATACTTCAACATCGGCTCCGCGCTCGGCTCCGCGCCGCGCCACGCCTTGTACATCGCCGGCAAATCCTCCGTGAACCCGCGCGACAACACCATCTGCCGGAACCGATCACCATTCGCTCGCGTCAGACCGCCGTGGTCCTCAAACCACCGGTACGCGTCATCATCCAGCATCTCGCTCCACAGATACGCGTAGTAGCCGGCCGCGTAGCCGTTGCCCCAGATATGCATGAAGTAGCTCGACCGGTACCGCGGCGGCACCTGCTTGAGCGCCAAATTCGTTCGCTCCAAAGCTGCCTTCTCAAACGCATCCGGCGTCTGCAAGGGTGCACTCGCAGGCAGCGTATGCCACTGCATATCGAGCTGCGCCGCCGCCAGCAACTCGGTCACCGAGTACCCCTGGTTGAACGTCCGCGCTTGTTTGATCTTCGCGACCAGCTCCCCCGGCATCGGCGCCCCGGTCTGGTAGTGCTGCGCGTAGTGGGCGAACACCGAGGGATACAGCGCCCAATGCTCGTTGAACTGTGACGGAAACTCCACAAAGTCGCGCGGCACCGCCGTCCCGCTCAGGCTTGGGTACTCCGCGGCCGCGAACATTCCATGGAGCGCATGGCCGAACTCGTGAAACATGGTCGTCACATCGCTGAACGTGACCAGGGCGGGCTGCCCAGCAGCAGGCTTCTGAAAGTTCGCCACGTTATACACCACCGGCAAGGTTCCGAGCAGCTTCGACTGCCCCACGAATTCGCTCATCCACGCGCCGCCGTTCTTGTTGTCGCGCTTCCAGTAGTCCGCGTAGAACAGCGCCAGCGGCTTTCCGTCCGCATCCGCTACCTCGAACACCCGCACATCCGGCTGGTATACCGGGATGTCCTTGCGCTCCGTGAAGCTGATCCCATACAGCAGGTGCGCCGCGTAAAATACCCCATTCTCAAGCACGTTGTTGATTTCGAAGTACGGCTTCACCGCCGCCTCGTCCAGGTCGTACTTCTGCTTGCGGACCTGCTCGGCATAGAACTCCCAGTCCCACGGCTCAATAGCCTGGCCGCCCGCGACCGCCTGCAGCTCCGCCGCCTCCGCATGCGCCTTGGCCGTCGCCGCCGGGGTCAGCTCGTTCAGGAACTGCACCGCCCGCTCCGGCGTCTTCGCCATCTGGTCTTCCAGCTTCCAGGCCGCATACGTCGGATAGCCCAACAGCTTTGCTTTTTCGGCCCGCACCTGCGCAAGCCGCGCAATCGTCGCGCGCGTATCGTCGTCCCCGCCGCGCTCGGCCCGCGTCCACGCGTCGTTAAACAGCTTTTCCCGTACTGCCCGATTCGTCATCCCGGCCAGTTCCGGCTGCTGCGTTGTGTTTTGCAGCGGCACTACGAACCCCGCCTGCCCCCGCCCCTTTGCCGCACCCGCCGCCGCCTGGACTTGCGCCTCGCTCAATCCAGCCAGCGCCGCCTTGTCCGTCGTCGCGAACGCACCTGCCTTGGTCGCCGCCAGCAGCTTGGTTTCAAAGGCATTGCCGAGGGTCGACTCCTCCTCGTTCAGCGTCTTCAGCTTCGCCTTATCCGCTTCGCTCAGGTTCGCCCCGGCATGCACAAACCGTTCGTGGGTCACCTCGACCAGCCGCAACTGCTCCCCCTGCAATCCGAGCGAGGCCCGCTGGTCATACACGGCCTTCACCCGCGCAAACAGCTTTGCATCCAGGTAGATCGCATCACTTTGCGCCGCGAGCTTCGGCGCTTCCGTTTTTCGCACCGCCTGTAGCGCTGGGTTGGTGTTCGCCCCCGTTACGCCGCCGAACACCCGCATGACCCGCTGTAGCAGCGCACCCGAGCGCTCCATGGCTAAAAACGTGTTTTCAAAGGTCGGCTTGGCCGGGTCGTTCGCAATCGCCGCCATCTCCTTCAACTGTGCCGCGCGTCCCGCGTCGATCGCCGGCTCGTAATCCGCATCCTTGATCCGGTCGAAGAGCGGCGCATGAAACGGCAGCGTGCTTTCGGCGTAAAACGGGTTCCCCGGCCCAAAGCTCCCTTGCGCGCCCGCAGCGCCGCTCACCGCTAACACCCCTGCTATCATCCATACCCCCGTCCACCGTATTCGCATCAAGCCCGCCTTTTGCAGATGATTGTACGGGGATCACACCGCGGCAAGGCCGTAACCTTGACCACCCCACCGATGCACACGAATAATCAGGAGTTGGCTGATCCCCGATGTCGCGTCCGTCAAGCGAAGGAGAGCTAAGGAGTTCATGGCCACCACCACCGTTCCGCAACCCGTCTCCGGCCCCGACTCCGGCGCGCGCAAAGGCACCCGCAACAAGGGCGTCCAGCCGTTGCGCGCAGGGCAGGGCCACTCCTTCCTGCTGCGCCGCCTCCACTCGCTCACCGGCATCGTCCCCATTGGCGCCTTCCTCATCGAGCACCTTATCTCCAACTACGAGGCCCTCAACGGCCCCGCCGCCTACGCCGCGCAAGTCAAGTGGCTCAATGCACTGCCCTTTGTCCGCGTCCTTGAGTGGGTCTTTATCTTTCTTCCCCTGCTCTATCACTCGCTCTACGGCATGTACATCTGGCTCCGCGGCAAGTCGAACCTGGTCTACTATCCCTGGGCCGGCAACTGGCTGTACACCGCGCAGCGCTGGACGGGCGGCATTGCCCTCGCCTACCTCATCCAGCACGTATACCGGCAGCGGTTCGCCGGCGTCAGCCTTCCGGAGCACCCCGGCGCGGCTTTCCACAAAGTGCAGGCTGAGCTCCTGCACCCCTGGATGTTCGCCATCTACGCCATCGCCATGATCGCCACCTGCTACCACTTTGCCTACGGCGTCTGGCTGTTCGCGGCTAAGTGGGGCATTACCTCCGGCGACCGCGCCCGCCGTGGCTTTGCTTACGTCTGCACCGCGGGCGGCGTCGCCCTGTGCGCGGTGGGCCTGGCCAGCATGGTCGCTTTTGTTGAGCCGAAATACCGCAACGCTCCCGCCGACCTGACACCGGCTCAAATCACCGAAGGCACCCAAGCACCCGCGCCCATCGGCCAAGCGCATACAAAGGACTAACCATGCCAGCAGCACCCAGGATCATCGTAGTCGGCGGCGGCCTCGCCGGGCTTTCCGCAGTCATCAAGATCGCCGAAGCCGGCGGCAAGGTCGACCTTTTCTCGATCGTCCCTGTCAAGCGCTCGCACTCGGTTTGTGCCCAGGGCGGCATCAACGCCGCGAAAAATCTTAAGGGCGAAGGCGACACCACCGCTGCCCACTTCGACGACACGGTCTACGGCGGCGATTTCCTCGCCAACCAGACCCCGGTCAAGAACATGTGCGACGCCGCCCCGGCCATCATCGACCTGCTCGACCGCATGGGTGTGCCTTTCAATCGCACCCCCGAGGGCCTGCTCGACTTTCGCCGTTTCGGCGGGACGCTCTACCATCGCACCGCCTTCGCAGGCGCCACCACCGGCCAGCAGCTTCTCTACGCGCTCGACGAACAGGTCCGCCGCTACGAGTCCGAAGGCAAGGTAACCAAGTACGAGGGTTGGGAGTTCCTCTCCTCCGTCCTCGACGCGCAGGGCGTCTGCCGCGGCATCTGCGCCATGAACCTGCGCGACATGTCCGTCCGCACCTTCGACGCCGACGCCATCATCGTTGCCACCGGCGGCATCGGCGCCATCTTCGGCAAAAGCACCAACTCGGTCGTCTGCACCGGGTCAGCGCAGAGCGCCCTTTACCAACAAGGCGCCTACTATGCGAACGGTGAGTTCATCCAGGTTCACCCCACTTCCATCCCCGGCGAGGACAAACTCCGGCTCATGAGCGAGTCCGCGCGCGGCGAGGGCGGCCGCGTTTGGGTCCCGCGCAAGCTCAACGACCCCCGCGAAGCCACCACCATCCCCGAGGCCGACCGCTGGTACTTCCTTGAGGAGTGGTACCCCAAGTACGGCAACCTGGTCCCCCGCGATGTCGCCACCCGCGCCATCCACAAGGTCGTCTACGAGCACGAGCTCGGTATCGACGGCCAGCCCATGGTCTATCTCGACCTCACTCACATCGACGCCGCCACGCTCGACCGCAAGCTCGAAGGCATCCTCGAAATCTACGAGAAGTTCGTCGGCGACGACCCACGCAAGGTTCCGATGAAGATCTTCCCCGGCATGCACTACACCATGGGCGGGCTGTGGGTCGACTTCGACCAGATGACCAACATCCCCGGCGTTTTCGCCGCGGGGGAGGCCGAGTACAACTACCACGGCGCCAACCGCCTCGGCGCGAACTCCCTGCTCTCCTGCATCTACGGCGGCTTCCAGGCCGGCCCCAACGCCCTCAAATACGCGCGCGGCTTGCAGGCAGCGCCCTCCAACGGCCACGGCGAGAACGAACGAAAGCGCCAGGACGAAATCAACGGCCGCCTCCTCTCCTCGACCGGCACCGAGAACCCCTTCCGCCTGTGGCGCGAGCTCGGCGAAACCATGACCAAGAACGTCACCGTCCTCCGTTACAACAAAGCCCTCGGCGAAACCGACGAGAAAATTGTCGAGCTTCTCGAACGCTTCCGCAACATCAACCTCAGCGACAAAAGCCAGTGGGCCAACACCTCGTTTGCTTTTACAAGACAGCTCGGCAACATGCTCCAGCTCGCCCGCGTTGTCACCCAAGGCGCGGCCTTGCGGGACGAGTCCCGCGGCGCCCACTACAAACCCGACTTCCCCGACCGCGACGACGAGCGCTTCCTTAAAACGACGAAGGCCAGCTTCGCCCCGGATGCGGATGAGCCCCGGTTTACCTTCGAGGCGGTCGATACGCAGTACATCACCCCAAGGCCAAGGCGGTACGACGCGGTCAAGTAAGCGCGTTCAGGAGATGCACGCCCGACATCACGCACCAGATTTCGATTTATGCGCCTCCTGAGCGGGTATATCAAGCGCTCGTAACGGCTGACGGCATTCGTAGCTGGTGGACACCGGACGCCGATCTGGATCAGGTGGTCGGCGGAATCGGCAAGTTTCGTTAAGGCGATACGTCCATCACCAAAGGTCTCGATCGCGCCCCCGCTGCACTCGCCAAATTGTTCACCGGCGAAAGCTTCGGCAAAATGCTGGTGAAGCTGTGATCCTTTACACCCGCGCCTAGCGCCTGCTACCGTCCTTTCGCATATACGATGACGATTAAAAACACCACCCGCCGCGCATTCCTCGCCCGTAGCGCGCAAACAGCAGCCCTCGCAGCGGCCAGTCCCAAACTTCAAGCCCTCGCCCCACCCCCACTGTTTCCCAAAAACTTCGCCTGGGGCGCCGCGACCTCCGCCATGCAGGTCGAGGGCTACCCCTTCGCCGACGGCGGCGGCCGCTCCATCTGGTCGGTCCTCGACAACGACCCGGCCAAGGTCAAAGACGGCAGCAACGACCTCATCACCGACGACACCTACCACCAGTGGGCCGGCGACATCCCGCTTATGCGCGAGATCGGCCTCAACAGCTACCGTTTGTCGCTCGGCTGGCCGCGCATTCTGCCCGAAGGCCGCGGCACGCCCAACCCCAAGGCCCTCGACTCCTACGACCGCCTGCTCGACGGCCTGCTCCACGCCGGCATCACGCCGTGGGTCACGGTCTTCCACTTCGACTACCCCGAAGCGCTCCAGAAGCAGGGCGGCTGGCTCCATCCCGACTCCCCCAGGTGGCTCGCCGACTACGCGCACCTTGTCGCCGCCCGCTACGGCGACCGGGTGCACCACTGGCTGACCATCAACGAGCCCAACATTTTCTGGAGCCTCTCGAATGAAGCCGGCCAGATGCCGCCCTTTGCCAAGCGGTCGCGCGAGGAGCTCGCCGTGGGCGCGCACCATATCCTCGAAGCCCACGGCCGGACGGTACAGGCCCTCCGCGCGGGCGCGAAGAAACCGGTGCAGGTCGGCCTCCCGTTCGCCGGCATGTTCAGCCTCCCCGCGAGCGAAAGCCCCGCCGATGTTGCCGCGGCTCGCGCGCAGTCTTTTACGGTCGAGGAGACCAAGCTCGCCCCGCAGTTCCCCCCGCTGCTCTTCGTCGGCAACGGCTGGTGGCTCGACCCCATTTACCGAGGCAAGTACGACCAGGCCTGCTTCGACCTGGCACCGACGCTTGCAAAACTCGCCACGCCGGAAAGCATGGCCCTCATCCACCAGCCGCTAGACTTTTGCGCGGTCAACCTGTACTTCGGCTCCAGAGTCCGCGCCGGGGCCGGATCCGATGCCAAACCGGAAGCCGTCCCCTACCCACCCGACTTCCCGCGTACCCATTACGGCTGGACCATCAACCCGGACCTACTCTACTGGGCGCCGCGCTTTCTCCACGAGCGGTATGGAAAGCCCATCGCGATCACCGAGAACGGCATGGCCCGTGCCGATAAGCCCGATGCCGACGGACGCGTCCGCGACCCCGAACGCGCCGCCTTTCTCCGCGATTACCTGCGCAACTATCTGCGCGCGCACAACGAAGGCGTCCCGCTCGCCGGTTACTTCCACTGGTCGCTGCTCGATAACTGGGAGTTCTCCTCCGGGTTCACCGAACAGTTCGGGCTTGTCTACATCGACCGCCAAACCCTCAAGCGCACCGTAAAGGACTCCGCCCAAACCTACCGGGACATCATCCGCTCGCGCGGTGGGGTGCTTGCGACTTGATGCGCTCCAAACGCGAGGAGCGGAGCAACAAACTCGCGGAGTAAACTGAGAAAATTATGGCGACAGCGACACACCCCCCCGAGCTCACCGGCGCAGCGATTCCGCTCTCCAAGCCTATCGGCAAGACCGTTCGCATCGAGGTCAAGCGGCAGGCGGGGCCGGACGAGAAACCATACTGGGACAAGTTCGACCTCCAGCGCCGCACCGGCATGAACGTAATCTCCGCCATGATGGAGATCGCGACCAACCCGGTCACCGTCGAGGGCCGCGAAACCACCCCCATCGCCTACGACGCCAACTGCCTCGAGGAGGTCTGCGGGTCGTGCGCCATGCGCATCAACGGCAAAGCCCGCATGGCCTGCTCCGCCCTGATCGAGAACGTGCAGGAAAACGGCGTCGTTCGCGTCGAGCCCCTGTCCAAGATGCCGCTCGTCCGCGACCTTTCCGTCGACCGCTCCGTCATCTTTGAAAATCTCAAGCGCGTCCAGGCCTGGATCCCGGTCGACGGCACCTACGACCTCGGCGCGGGCCCCCGCATCACCCCCGCCGAGCAGGAAGAAGCCTACCCCATCTCCCGCTGCATTTCCTGCACCATCTGCATGGAGGTTTGCCCGCAATTCAACGAGGAAACCGGCTTCGTCGGCGCCGCCACCATCGCCCAGGTCAAGCTCTTCAATCAGCACCCCACCGGAAAAGCCCTCAAAACCGATCGCCTCCACGCTCTGATGGGCGACGGCGGCATCCAGGAATGCAGCTACTCCCAGAATTGCGTGAGCGCATGCCCCAAGATGATCCCCCTGACCAAGGCCATCTCGGACGTGAACCGGGACGTAATGGTGCAGGCGGTGAAGGATGTGTTTACGCGCTAGGAGTTACACCTTCTGCCGCGACTAGATTTACAACCCGTGCACGGATCGCATCCCGAATCGACCGCACCTCGACAAGAGGTAGCCCTTTCGGGTCCAGGAGCGGCCAATCTTCCCGCCGGAGCCCCGGCACATAGGGGCATGCATCGCCACAACCCATCGTGATCAGCATTGCGGCACCCCGCGCGAGTTCTTGCGTCAGCTTTTGCGGTTTTACGGAAGCGAGCTCGATCCCAACCTCGCGCATAACCTCAACTACCACGGGATGCACCTGCGCGCCGGGCTCGGTTCCGGCTGAAATCGCGCGGGCCTGGTCCCCGCCGGCCAATTGATTGAAGAACGCAGCCGACATCTGCGAGCGACCCGCGTTGTGCACGCAAGCAAAGAGATATATCCGCATAAACCTTATGCCTCCACATCTGCCGCGCAACATTCGTCTTTGCTGACTGGGACTTCTTCCGGCAGATTGTCTTCCAGCACCACAAAGACCTCCCACTCGTTTCCGTCCGGGTCCAGTACCCACGTTTTATCCTGTGTAGCGAAGCAGCAATCGGTCTGCATCTCGTCGCGTGTCACCAGTCCCAACTCGTGCCACCGTTCACGAACAGCCAAGACATCCGCGGTTGAACCGACCTGGATGCCCATGTGCGATAGCGCACCCGCATCCTGGAATGGCTGCTGGTTGAGCGAAAAGTTCAGTGGTGGATTGCTCACCTCGAATTTCGCGTAAGCCGAGCGCACCTTCGCGGGCTCGACACCGAATAGCTTGCGATAGAAAGCTACGCTCCGCTGTAGATCGCGTACGTTGATTGCGAGATGTGCCTTGATCGCCTGCACTACCATCCGGGCCGCCTCCATATGCGGTAAACCAAATGTATGCACGGCAAATACATCTGTCAATCCGCATGTATAGTCGAATCATGCGGCAGCGAGTTTCCTTCAACATGGAGCGCTTGTTTCAGGCGCTTGGCGACCACACCCGCCTCCGCCTGCTCAACCTGATGGGCGAGCAGGAGATTTGCGTTTGCTATTTGACGGAAGTGCTTGGGCAGCCGCAACCGAAAGTATCGCGGCACTTGGCATACCTGCGCGCAGCGGGCATCGTTGCGGCTCGGCGGGATGGCCGGTGGATGCATTACCGAATCGTGATGCCGGCCAACGAGGGAGCTGCCGGGGTCCTAAGGCAAACCCTCGCCTGGCTAGCCGAGGAACGCGCGATGCAAGCCGACCGCACGCGGCTGACCAAGGCCTGCTGCAGCCCGGCGGAATTCGCCGCGCTCGCGGCCGCTCCACGTCCCCTACCTGTTTTCAATGAGGCCCAGTAAGCATGTCCACAGCCCCCTATACGCAAGGCCGTCTCTGCGCCCCGCTCGCCCGCAAAAAGCTTTCCTTCCTCGATCGCTTTCTCACCCTTTGGATCTTCCTGGCTATGGCTGTCGGCGTCGCAATCGGCCACTTCGTTCCGTCCTCGGCTGCCCTCGTCAACCGGTTCCAATGGGGCACGACCAATGTCCCCATCGCCATCGGTCTCATCGTCATGATGTATCCGCCATTGGCAAAGGTGCGCTACGAGAAGCTTGGAGATGTCTTCCGCAACAAGCGCGTCCTTGGGCTTTCCCTTGTGCAGAACTGGCTTATCGGCCCGGTTTTGATGTTTCTTTTGGCGATCGTGTTCCTGCGGGGCGAACCCGCCTACATGCGCGGCCTTATCCTTATCGGCATCGCCCGCTGTATCGCGATGGTTCTTGTCTGGAATGAGCTGGCCGAAGGCGATACAGACTATGTCGCGGGTCTGGTTGCCATCAACAGCATCTTTCAAGTTGTTTTCTACAGCCTTTATGCCTGGATTTTTTTGACCATCCTGCCTAAGTGGTTCGGCCTGGAAAGCAGCCTGGTGCAGATAGGCATCGGCTCGATCGCAAAGAGCGTCGGCATCTATCTCGGCGTACCCTTCCTTGCCGGTTTTATGACCCGTGCCCTGCTTATCCGGCTCAAGGGCGAACCATGGTACCGGACACGTTTTATCCCTCGCATCAGCCCACTTACCTTGGCCGCTCTGCTTTTCACCATCCTTGTCATGTTTTCGCTCAAGGGCGACTTGATCGTTCGGCTCCCGTTGGATGTCGTTAGGATTGCAGTGCCGCTCGTCATTTACTTCCTCATCATGTTTCTAGTCAGCTTTTGGATGGGCAAGCGACTCGGAGCGAATTACGCACAATCTGCGACTTTATCTTTCACGGCTGCCGGCAACAACTTCGAGCTTGCCATTGCCGTGGCTGTCGCTGTCTTCGGCCTCAACTCAGGCGAAGCCTTTGTCGGCGTTATCGGCCCGCTTATTGAGGTGCCTGCCCTGATTGGCCTTGTGCAGGTGGCATTCTGGTTTCGCGACCGGTATTTCCGGCTCCAGGCCAGCCCCGCTGTGTTTCTTCGTTAGTCTAAAGACGACATGAAACGCGCGTTCTCCGTTTTTCTCATGCCTCTGCTTTGCGCCGCCGGCGCTCTCGCCCAACAAGCTCCGCCCGCGCAACCAACCACTCCAACACCGCCAGCGGCAGCTGCGCCACAGGCGGGTGACCTCCCCGACTCCCCCGGCTCAACCA
>CAXTWG010000032.1:0-29832 GCA_964247895.1 uncultured Acidobacteriaceae bacterium | reverse complement strand
GTTACCACCTGTATCCGGCGCACGCCGCGTTCGGCGGGTATAAGCAGTCCGGCATCGGGCGCGAAAACCACCGCATGATGCTGGAGCACTACCAGCAAACCAAGAACCAGCTGGTGAGTTATAGTCCCAATGCGCTGGGGTTCTTCTAGGCGTGGCTGTCGCGCCTGAGCAGAGCGTTCCGGAGCAAGTTCTATGTACGCCGGCGGCGGCGGCGCTGGTCGGCAAGCTAGCCGCGCGACACGGGGAGCTCATGTTTCACCAGTCGGGCGGCTGCTGTGATGGAAGCTCGCCGATGTGCTACCCGCGCGGCGAGTTTCTTGTCGGCGACGGAGACAAGCTCCTCGGCAGGGTCGCAGGTACACCGTTTTACATGAGCGGCCCGCAGTTCGAGTACTGGAAGCATACTCAGCTCACGCTCGACGTGGTGCCGGGGCGCGGAGGGATGTTTTCGCTCGAAGGTCCGGAGGGCGTGCGCTTTCACATCCGCTCGCGGGTGTTTACGGACGGGGAGATTGCTGCACTTCAACTGGCCGGGCGTATTTAAAGCCGGCTAGAACCTAGCTTGCGACGAAGGACGCGGCCGCATGGGTTTTGCACGTTCCGCGACCCCGAGCCGCATCGGGATGATATACCTGGCGGCGAGCGAAGTTAGCTCGTCCAGCAATGGCGCCCAAAGAACCAGAAGAGCAACAAAAGCTGCGGCCGTGAAACAGGCGAGTGCTATTTCGGACATGGATCCCTCTAAATTGCTTACTTTCGAAGAGAGAAAGGATCTCTTCCATGCTGCGGCCAATCTGGGGGAAGCGGCAGGAACCTGTGAAGCGAATGTACTTGGAGTATCTAGAAGCGGTCTCATACATAGATTTGCGGCTTCGATTTGCCTTCGTGAGCCCCGCTTTGCGGCGGGTCTCATTCGGGGCATCTCCCGAGCTTGCGGGTTTGTGAGACCGTATCTACTCCTTGATTTCAGTTAATAACTATCACTCGGGCCGCTTTGTACACAAGGAATATCGCAGGCGAAATCCACAGACGCGTTTCCAACGTTTTCAAAGTATGACGAGGAGCGAGATGGTCCGTCTTGTGGAGGCGGAAGTGCTGCGGCTAGAAGCGATTCGGGCACAGGTACAGGCGCTTACGGGGGAGAAGCCGCAAAAGAAGAGAATGCTCTCGGAACAAGGGCGCCGCCGCATTGTGGAAGCGCAGCACCGGCGGTGGGCAAGCCAGAAAGCGCTCCGTTCCGCAGCAGATGGGGGCCAGCATTCCGCTGCCGGCGAACTGGAAGTACCGGCCAGGGAAGCAGGGATCGATAGAGTTGATAGAGCTTTGGTCCAGGGCGGATAAATCGTGCACGCCGGCAAGCGCTTTTAAAGGGAGAGCAGAACCGGCAGAACTACTGAAATAATTTCCCTGATACTGTGCAGCGAGGAGAGGATCTCCATGTGGCTTTTCTTTACGGAAAAGCCACATGCACAGTTGCTGGACCCTGGATACCTTAGGGGAAATGCTCCGAGCCCGCCCCTGATTATTGGGCTGAGGTGAGCGTGAGTTCCGCAGCTGTCGCGCGCTCGGGCAAGCGGACGCGCAGGATGCGATTGGTCGCATCGTAGGTAGCGCCCGTCATCGGCTGGCCGTTGAGCGTTACGTGCATCTGCGCCGAAGGCCAGTCATACACGGCGACTTCGATCTCCTTCCACCAGGGTGTATAGCTGCCTTCGCGGGCGCCGATGTGCAGTTTCAGATTGCCGGAGCCGGCTGCCTCGCAGGTGTAGCCAATGCGCAGAAATGCGCCGTGCCGGTAGTCGAGGGTTTTGCCGTCGTCGCCGTAGTAGGCGCCCTTGCAGTCAGGGCCGGGGTAGACGCGCAGGGTGAGCGGGCCATCCGGTTTTTGTTCAGTGTCCTGGATGAGCGGCTGCTCGGGCAGGATCGCGCCGCCGCGCACAAAGACTGGGAGTACGTTGACGGCGGGCGTGAGTGTGAGGGTTTCGAGCGCGCCCACGCCCAGCGCCGCACCGGTGCTCACGGCTGCGGCGCTGTTTGCGGTGGTTTTTGCGGAGGGGTTTGTGTCGTGGGTCACGCGCTTGCCGGTCCAGTAGTCGAACCAGGGCACTGGCGGCAAGGTGACCTTGTAGGGCAGAGGCTCATCGGGCCAGACCGCCGGGGCGACGAGCAGGTCGGGGCCTAAAAGGAACTCGTTCCCGGCATCAAGGTCGAGCGGGTGCTTGTCCTCGGTCGCGTTGGGGAACTCGAGAAAGAGCGGCCGCATGATCGGGATACCGGTGCGTGAGGCTTCCTCGGCAGTGGCGTACAGGTAAGGCAGGAGGCGATAGCGTTCTTCAATGTAGCGGCGGCGTACGGCTTCCATCGCCGGGCCGCCGGCCCAAGGCTCCTGCGGGTTGGTGTACTTTTCGGTGTGGTCGCGGTCGATGGGGTTGAACGCGCCGATCTCCAGCCATTTCGTCAGCAGGTCGAGCTGCGGCGAGCCGGCGTAGCCGCCGATGTCGTCGCCCACCATGTAGAAGCCGCCGAGGCCGAGGCTTTCGAGCATGGGGGTGCTCAGGCGCAGGTGCGCATAGGAGCTTGAGTTGTCGCCGGTCCAGGTGGCCCCGTAGCGTTGGCCGCCCGCGTAGGTGGCACGGGTCAGCACAAAGGGGCGCTCGTTCGGCTTGAGGGTGAGCAGCCCCTCATATGTGCCGCGCGCGTTGAGCAGGCCGAAGATGTTATGGACCTCGCGCTCATCCGCAGTGCGCTTGGGAAAGCCGGGCTCGTCGATGCGGCTTTCGACGTCGAGCGGCATGGTCTTGGTCGGAGTCTTGAAAACGGAAGGCTCGTTCATGTCGTTCCAGTAGCCCGCGACACCCAAATCAGAGAAGTTTTTGTAAAGCGAGCCCCACCAGGCGCGCGCGCCCTGGTTGGTGAAATCAGGAAACACCGACGGCCCTGGCCACACCTCGCCGACAAACTGCGAGCCGTCCGGGTTCTTGACGAAATGGTCGCCCGCCGTGCCGGTGTCGTAAGCGGCGTAGCCTTCGTTGGGAGCGTGCGCGATGTGCAGATCCGTGATCAGAACAAGGTGAAAATGCTTGTCCTTGAGTTCGTTCACGAATTTGGGGAAGTCAGGGAACTTGGTTGAATCGAGCGTGAAGGGGCGCTTCTTGATCTGGTAGTCGATGTCCATGTAAACCGCGTCGGCGGGGATGCGGTCGGCGCGGAGCCGGTCGGCGACCGCGCGCAGTTCGGCTTCCGTCTCGTAGCTGTAGCGGGACTGCTGGAAGCCGAAGGACCAGAGCGGCGGCAGGGGCGTGGTGCCGGTGAGCCAGGCCCAGTTCCTTTCCACCTGTTTGGGCGTGGGGCCGTACAGGATGTAGTAGTCGAGCGGACCGCCGTCGGCGCCGAAGGAGTACTCGTCGCGCAGTTGCTGGCCGAAGTCGAAGGAGGAGCGCCAGGTGTTATCGAGGAACAGCCCGTAGCTTTCGCCGGCGCGGTCGGTGAGGAAAAACGGGATGTCTTTGTAGAGCGGGTCGGTGCTTTCCTGGAAGCGGTAGGCGTCGGTGTTCCACATGGTGTACGCGTGGTCGCGGCGGTCGAGCGGGCCGGTTTTATCGCCGAGGCCGAAATAGTGTTCGTTCTCGGGCATGTGCTTGTGGACGGTGAAAGCGAGACTGCCGCCGGTGGTTTTATGGAAGTCGACAGGGCGCGCGTCGCTGACGACGGTTTTGCCGTTTGCGTCGGTGACGGTGACGGCGAGGTCTGCCCGGTTGAGGCGGATGTGGAGCTGTTTTGTGTCAAAGCCGGTCGTGGTGGCGTCCTGCACCGGGGTCACTGCTACCTGCGCCGTGCGGGCTTGTGGAAGCACGGCCCATGAGCCGTCAGAAGGGATTGCGCCCGCCGCGGAAATCGTCACGCGGAGCACGTCGTCTCGCAGGGCAGTGATGCGGACAGCGCCGGGGCCCGAGCGCAGCTCGATCCCGTTCGGGAGCGCTTTGGAGGCGTCTACACCATGGAGAAAGGTCGTTTGAGCAAGGGCAGTTGTGCACAGCGAGAACAGAAGCATAGCTGCAATTCGATCGGGTACCATGCGGTCCATTGGAACATGAATCGCGCCTGTGACAACGGGCAATTCCGTCTTCGTAAGCCGAGGGCCAGAACGCGTCCGAAGCCAGCGGAAGCCGCTGTGCGTTGCCTACCGGCGAAAGCCACTCGCAGATACGGTGTAACCAAACGTACTCTGGATTCTCTAACGCGTACATGCGATCCGCGGTACAGCATGACGGCTTGCGAAGTTCCGGCAGTTCTGCGCATTGCGTGGTGGAGGCGCGCGCCGGTGAAATAAAATGCGATTCGCTCTCGTCCAGGGATGAGAGCGTTGTCGAGCGGTGCTTGTTTAGACTTCCTTCGCGCGCATCGAGCGGCTCGCCAGATGTTATTTCCTGAAATAAAGACGATGCGTAGGAGGTGCACCCGATGGTGATTTATTGCAATCGCATTTGGGACTACATCTCCGATTACATCGACGACGCGCTTTCGCCTGAGTTGAAGGAGCTTGTCCAAAGCCACCTGGAGCATTGCGAAATATGCTCGGCGATCCTGGACTCGACGCGCAATGTCCTGATGCTTGCGGTGGACGACCGGATATTCGAACTGCCGCTCGGCTATAGCGACCGGCTGCACGCGCGGGTGAGTGGGGGAGCTGGGCTAGGCTGGAAAGCAGGCCTGTTATGCCTGGCCGTGCAGGTATAGATGGAAGGAGGACTCCACGGCCACCAGGATGAGAGTGGCGAGCGCGAGCGCGATCTGGAAGGTTTCCGCGCGTTTCTTGGCTGCGGGAACCGGAGCCATCCGCCACTGGGAAGCGCTGCGCGCCCGGAGAGACCGGATGCGCCAAAGGACGTACAGGTTCAGCAAGGAGCCGCCCACCGCCAGAGTCATCATGGGTATCCGGATTGCGTCCGCGTGGAAGGCCAGAATAGATGCCTTGAGCCCGGAAGCGGCGGCGAGAGAGGCGACCCCGATCAGGAAGCGCAGCCCGCTCAGCGCCATGACCGCCGTGCACACGCTTTGGAGCAGGATGAACCCGAAGCTGGTAAAGCCGAGCAGCCGGGAGCCGGTCATCCGTGTTGCCCGCGACGACTCCTGAGCGGATGGTTGCGGCGTGCCGAATGAGGCTTCCTGCTTGATCACGTTTGTCCTCCACCGAACGTTCTTGCCCTACCTGACCATCCTACCCGCTCTCGCGCCGGGCATCTGAAGAGCTCCGAAAAGCAAGCTCGGGAAGTGTAGGATGAACCCGGCGCGTAGGGACTTCCGTCGCTCCATCTCACCGCTGCAAAGGACTGCTTTCATGCCCCAGCATCAGAAACGCGCTCTCGTTACCGGAGGCGCGGGCCTTATCGGTTCCCACATCGTCGATCTGCTCCTCAAAGAAGGCTGGACGGTGCGTATTCTCGACAACCTGGAGCCGCAAACGCACAAGAACGGGAAGCCGGAGTGGGTGAACCCACAAGCGGAGTTCCGACAGGGCGAGGTTCAGGATTACGAGACCATGCGGGCCGCGCTCACGGACATCGACGTGGTTTTCCACGAGGCCGCATACGGCGGCTACATGCCGGAGATGGCCAAGTACGTGCTCGTGAACAGTTTCGGCACGGCGCAGATGCTGGAGATCATCCGCGATCACCGGCTGCCGGTGAAGAAGGTGGTCGTTGCCAGCTCGCAGGCCGTGTATTCAGAGGGCGCGGCGCGCTGCCCGGAGCATGGAGCTGTTGTGCCCCTTTTGCGCCCGGCCGAGCAGCTGCGTTCGGGCGATTTCGAGGTTCACTGCCCGCTCTGCGGCAAGCCGACTGAGTCTATCCCGACCCCGGAAGCGACCCCCGGCGGCGGCGAAACCGTGTACGCCCTCACCAAGGTCGATCAGGAACGGCTGGTGCTGCTGTGGGGCAAGCAGACAGGCATTCCCGCCGTCGCGCTGCGCTACTCCTGCACGTATGGACCGCGGCAGTCGCTGTTCAATCCCTATACGGGGGTGATCGCGATCTTTTGCACGCGACTGCTCAATGGGCAGCCGCCGGTGATGTACGAGGACGGCGGGCAAACCCGCGACCTGTGCTTCGTCGAGGATATCGCTCGGGCGAACCTGCTGGTCGCCGAGTCGGACAAGCTGGACCGGCTGCCCGTCAATGTCGGCTCGGGCCGCGCCACCAGTGTGCGCGATCTGGCCGGCATCATCGCCGGGCAGCTTGGGGTGAAAATCGCGCCGCTCGCGCGCGGTGAGTTCCGTCCCGGCGAGATTCGCTCATTGATCTCCGACATCAGCCGGATCCGGACGATCGGGTATGAGCCCCAAACGACGCTGGAGCAGGGGATTGGACGCTATATCGAGTGGATCCAGACGCAGGGCTCGGTTGAGGACTACTTCGCGAAAGCGGAAGCAGGGCTGCGGGCGAAGGGGATTGTGCAAAGCGTGAAAGCCTGAAAGGCGGGCGCAGAACCCGGCTTTTCGCGATCCACGACTTACAGCGCTTTCGTTCTCGCCGCGCAGCACGCTCGACGATCTAAGCCATCCGTCAGCACGGCTACCAAAGTCAGGCCGCCATTGGCCGGCAGCCCTGCTGCGGAGTAGCTGAAATTCAGCTTGCCGTCTGCGACTACCGCCGAAGTGATGCGCAGGTCGATGCCGTTTTGCTTTGCTTCGGTCGCGAACGCCGACTGGAGCGCCCGGCTGTCCGAGCCTACCCCCTCATATCCGTAGTCCATCAGCGGTCCCAGCGGCAGCCGTTTCGGGGCAGGGAACTGCATCGGCCCCGCGGTCAGCCCTGGGGACAGGGTCCAGTCCACTTGCGGCGGCTGACCGGAGTCCCCGGCATTGGCCCAGTACACATGCCAGCCCGGGTCGAGCGCCAGCGCCAGCGCTACCGTCGTCGCACTGCCCTGCGTCACGGAAGCCGCTCCCGGCACCAGCTCAGCGATAAGGTGCGCCGCCTTGACCGGCCCGGGCGAGCCGTTGCCTAGTTCGTGTATCTGCGCGAGCGCCGAGCCCCAGGCTGCCAGGCTCACCAGCAGGAACATAAGAAGCCGCCGTATGGGGCGCGTATGCGTCACTGTAAAACCTCATTCGGTAAAGACGGTTGGCGGCAAACCGTTCGCGGCGAGCAAACAATCCGACGCTTATGGGGCGCCGTGTCGCCTGGGACGTTACGTCCACTTTTGCTGAAAGCGGTCCGGATTTGTAACCTCCGGCGGCCCCGGCTCTCTCAAGGGTGAATCCATTGCGGACAGATCTCTTCTTAGCCCGATGCAGGAGCCCAGCATATGACCCGTCAAACAGCACTTCCGGCAAGGCCCGCTTTGCGGCGCAGCCGATTTTCAGCGCTGCGATGTGCAACCGCGACCTTTGCCCTCGCAATCGCCGTAACGGTAGCCGTCGCTGAAACGCCCGCGAAAGGCGCGACCGCTCCCGACTTCACGCTTTCCACGCCGACCCGCATCCCCATCAACTTAAAAAAGGAAACCGCGAAAGGCACGACCGTGCTTGTGGTCCTGCGCGGCTACCCCGGCTACCAATGCCCCTACTGCACCAAGCAAGTGCACGACTTTGTCGATCACAGCGCCGATTTCGCCGCTAGGCACGCGCATGTGCTCTTTGTTTACCCCGGCCCGCCGGCCGGCCTGGACCAGCACTCCAAGGAGTTCCTGGCTAAGCAGGCGAATCTGCCGCCCGATATCACGCTTGTAACTGATCCCGACTACAAGGTGACCAATCAATATGGTCTGCGCTGGGATGCGCCGCATGAAACGGCCTATCCTTCGACCTTTATTCTCGGTACAGATGGCAAGATCGCCTTTGAGCAGATCAGCCGTGAGCACGGCGGACGCACCACGGCTGCGGATGTTCTAAGTCATATCGCAGCGAACTAGCTTTGCTTCTGCCTCGATCCAAAGGCGCCGGGGAGTTGCTCTCGGCGCCTTTGTTCCGCTCCTGGAACAGCGGTACTTAGAAGTGGAGCAAAAGGCCGCCCGTGAAAGCGACGGTGTTCTGCCGGCTGCTTGTTGTCGGGACGCCGAAGTTCGCCTGGCCGGCATAGAAATCCTTGACCTCAACGCGCGCGCCCACCGGCAAGGCGCCGAGGATGGGCAAGCTCGGCAGTGTTATGAGCGGCTTGGTATCGACGCCGCCGCCAAAGACAAAGGTGTTCGTGCTGCCGCCGCCCTGGACCTGGACCAGCGGCACAGCCGGTGTGGACGGTGCATAGTTCGCATAACCGCCGCCGAACAGGAGCCAGGGGCGGATCGGTGCGTCCGGGCGCAGGGTCACGCGCACGTGCGGGGTCAGGAACAGATACGCGTACTGCGGGCTCACATTCGGCGGCGGGTTGGACACGAATACGTCGTTCGGCGAGGCGAGGAAATCGACGCCGGCCGAAACGCCGATCGTCTTCCTTTTGAAAATCCGGTAATCGTACTCGGCACCCAGGGCGAAGCTCGAGTTAAAGGTGATCTGCTGACCGCTCTGCAAACCCACGCCCGGCGTAAGCGCCGGGCCGATAACTAAACCTACCTCGTTTTTCTTGTTCGCATCGCTGGGAGCTTGCGCGGCAAGGGTGGTTGCGCAGAGTAGAGATAAAACGGGGAAGGCTCGTTTCAGATTAAGGTTCATGCCGGTTTCCTTTCTTAATTGGTAGGGGTCGCATGCGGAGTTTCGGGACAGCAGCGCTGCCTATTCCGTCGGGAACGGAGGCTGGTTTTTTCAGCAGATGGTTTCGCAAAAATCGAAGTGTTGCATGGGAGCCTGTTCTTAGTCCTGGCCGGCTTTCTTGTAGGAAACTTACGCCCGGCGGATGCTCACACGTTTAAGAGTCGCTTCGCTTGAATGAGTTACAACCTGCCTGGAAAACGCTTGGCGACCGGGGCAGGCGAGTTTTCAACGGACTTTGCTGTTTCCGCAGGGATGGAAAGACCCGATACTTGAAGGCGCGAACAAGGGCGCACAGCATACACTTGGGACTGAAAGGGATGAGAAGCTTGAAGCTGGTGACGGAAGCGGCACGCAGAGACGAGCCGGCGATGATCGCCGCCATCCTGGCTGGGGAAACGCAGCTCTACCACGAGCTCATCCGCCCGCACGAGCGGACCGTTTACTTGATGGCGCTTTCGTTTCTGAAGAACGAGGCCGACGCCGAGGATGTAGCCCAGGAAGCTTTCCTTAAAGCTTTTCGCAATCTGTCGAGCTTTCGCGCCGAGGCCAAGTTCAGCACCTGGCTGATCAGCATCACGCTGAACGAGGCGAGAAGCCGTTTACGCAAGCAGGCAAATCTTCGAACCGAGTCGCTCGACCAGCCGAACGAGGATGGGGAGGCCGTTTCGCCTGCTCTCCTGCGCGACTGGCGTGAGATTCCGTCCGACGCAGTGGAGCGGCGCGAAATCCGTGAGATGTTGCAGGCAGCAGTGGCGAAGCTGCCGGAAATCTACAAGCAGATTTTTATCCTGCGCGACATCGAGGAGCTCAGCGTGAATGAAACCTCTGAAGCGCTCGGTATCAGCATCGCATCTGTCAAAGTGCGGTTGCATCGGGCGCGGATCATGCTGCAAAAGCAGCTCACCCCACAACTGAAAAGGGCGACGGAACAGCCTAAAAGACGGTGGCTTCCATGGTCATAGAGTGCAAGCATGTTTGGGGTTATATTTCCGAATATCTGGATGGCACGCTTCCAGAGGAAACCAAGCGGATGGTGCAGGCACACCTGGAGCACTGCGAGCTTTGCTCCGCGGTGCTGGACTCAACCCGCAACATCATCCTGCTCACGGCGGACGAACGTGTTTTCGAACTGCCGGCCGGGTTCAGCGACCGGCTTCACGCGCGCCTGCAACGCGAACTGGCCAGTTAATAACCGCATGGTGCCCGGGGGGGGACTTGAACCCCCACTCCCTTTTACGGGCTACGGATTTTAAGTCCGCTGCGTCTGCCGATTTCGCCACCCGGGCCCTTGCGGTTATGGTAGCAGCGCGGGGCGGTTTATCTGTGAGCGTACCCGCAGACGCTCGCGCAAGGCAGCCGTGACCACCCGGTGGCAGTGCAGGCAGAGCGTCCGCAGGTTATCGAGGTCGCACTCGCCGCCGCCCTCGGCGACCGGCAGGATATGATCCGCATCCCACAGGCTTTTGCGGCCAAGCCGCTTTAAGCCCCATACGGCCAGCAGCTCCGCGCGGCGCTCGCTCCGCGCCCGACGCACAAGGCGGTAGGCGGCCAGGGTATCGACCGTGCAGCGCGCGCACACACCCTTGTCGCGCGCGAGGACAGCGTCCCGAAGATAGCCGGGGTCGGTCCTGAGCCGCCACTGGTGCACGCAGAACTCGGAGCAAAAGGAGCGGCGGCGGCGCGGTACTTCGAGCGCGCACCAGCGGCAGAGTGGACGCCCGTTTTCGCCGTATTTGAGGCTACCCGGCGCAACCTTGCCACCCGGCATTGTGCGACGTGTACTTTCAACAAGAGCGCTCACCCACGCAACTCCGGTACCATCCGGATCGGATATTTCGAGCGTAGTGTGATCTTCGGCACCACGCCGACCTGCTGCCCGTCCACAAGCCGAAGCCGCCATTTCTGCGCGATGGTCGCCATGATCAGGATCGCTTCCATCCACGCGAACGACTCGCCGATACACTGACGATTGCCGCCGCCGAAAGGGAAGTATGCAAACTTGTGCCGGGCGGTTTTCTCCTCCGGTGTGAAGCGTTCCGGGTCGAAACGGAGGGGGTCGGGAAAGTGCTCCGGCGTCCGCTGCATGATGTACTGGCTGAAGAAAAAATATGTTCCCGCCGGCAGCTTGTAGGGGCCGATTTCCACGTCGGAGGTAGCCTGGCGGCCCATGGCCCACGCCGGCGGGTACAGTCGCATCGACTCCGAAAGCACCATCTCTGTGTAGCGAAGGCGGGGCACGTCCGCGAGCGTCGGCAGGCGGCCGGCAAGCACCTCGTCGAGCTCCGCGTGGAGCTTCGCTTCGGCGTCCGGATTTTGTCCCAGCAGCAGCCACGTCCAGGCCAGCGCGTTGGCTACTGTTTCATACCCGGCGAGGAAGATCGTCGTGACCTCGTCGCGCACCTGCTCATCGTCGAGCGCACTCTGGTCTTCATCGCGCGAAGCCAGCAGCATCGATAAAAGGTCGCCGCGATCCTCGCCCGAAGCGCGACGCTGGTCAATCATCCGGTGGACTACCGCATCGAGATGCTTGCGCGCGCGCTTAAACCGCATCAAGCCCGGGATGGGTAAGTGCAGCAGCGACTCGGCTTTGGGCAGCGCAATGAGGAAGTTGTACAGGTTCATGATCGCGTTGACTTCGTCGTTGATCGTCTGCACGTCCGCGGTTACGTCCGTGTCGAAGATGGTACGTGCGACCACCTGGAGCGCGAGTCGCATCATCTCGCTTACCGCATCGATCTCGACGCCGGGCTGCCACTCGTCGCGCATGGTGGCAGCCCGCGCGGCCATCATGTCGCCGTAAGCCGCAATGCGCTGACGATGAAAGGCGGGAGCGGCGATGCGGCGCTGGCGCATGTGCTGCTCCCCTTCGCTCGTGATCAACCCTTCGCCCAGCAGGATCTTCATCCGGCGTTGGGTGCGCTCCTTGATAAACAGGGGCGCTTTCGTGATCAGGACTTCGCGGATGAGCTCCGGGTCATTCAGGAAGACGATGTGGTTGGGGCCAAGCCGGTAGTGCGACGCGACCCCGTACTGCTGCTGGAGGTATTCAAAAAGCAGGATGGGATTGCTGGCGCGAAAAAACCGGCTGAACAGATAAAAGGGCAGATTGCGCCTGAGCCCGGGCGGGTAACGGAACGCGCCCCGCTCGATGACGGTGAACCGAGGTTGCGCCGGTGCTTGCTGGGGGGAGAGTGTCGCCATTGCCTCACGCGAGAGCCAGCCAGGAGTGCAGCCGCTTTTCTACGATTTCTACGATACGCGCGTGGATGACCTCAACCGGCTCATCCGCGTCGATTACCACCACACGCACAGGCTCGCGCGCGGCCAGCGCCAGGTAGGCCGCATGCGTCCGCTCGAAGAACGCATCAGCTTCCGACTCGAACCGGCTTTCCTCGCGCCCTGTGCGCTCCAGGTGTCGTGCATTGCGCCGCCGTGCGCGCCGGAGCGCCACTGCGAGCGGCGGCAGCAGCAGCAGCGTTAGGTCCGGCTGCAAGCCCCCGCAAAGCTCCGTGTGCAGGCGCAGAACAGCCTCCGAGCCCAGCTCGCGGCCGCCACCCTGATAGGCTTCGGTCGAGTCCGTCCACCGGTCGCAAAGCAGCAGTTCGCCGTTCGCGAGCGCCGGCCCCAAGACCTCCGCGATCGCCTGCGCGCGGTCGGCGAACATCATGGCGAGCTCCGCGAATGGTGCGACCGGCGCGCTTGTTTTCGTTTCGACCAGCAGCGTTCGCAGTTGATCGCCGAGCGGCGTCCCGCCCGGCTGCCTCATTTCCCGCACGGGGAGTCCTCGTGCACGCAGGGCGACGGACAACCGCCGCAGCTGCGTCGACTTGCCCGAGCCGTCCAGCCCTTCAAACGTGAGAAAGAATCCGCGTCGCATCGTGCGCCGATGGTAGCAGGCGCTCAGCAAGCGGCAAGCAATGCCCGCCTGATGTCGACGATCTCCAGTTCCAACCCGCCGAACTCAGGATGTTCGTTTTCGCGTAGACGATAAACAAGGTCGAGCCGTTCGCCCGGCGCGAGCTCCAGGGCTCGTACCCGCTCAGCCCATCCCCAGCCGAGAGCCGCTATGCGCGCAGGGCCCTGCCCGAGCTGCAGTTTGCAGTGCCGGTCCTTCATCCAGCGAGGTTCTGCCAGGAGCTCCACCCCGTAGGCTACGAAGGCCGGCTCCGGATTTCCTATCCCAAACGGCTCCATCAGGCGCACAGCTTTGTACAGTTCGGGCGTGATGCGATCGAACGCGAGCTCTGCGTCGAGGGGCAATGGGGCAGACAGGTCCTCGTCCCGGATGTGCTCGGCCGCATACCGCACGAGCCGTTCGCGCAGGGTAGGCACATTTGCCGAGGGCAGCGAAAATCCGACCGCATGCGCGTGGCCGCCGAAGCGCGTAAACAGATCCGCGCAGCTTTCAAGAGCCTGGAGAAAGTGAAAGCCCTCGACCGAGCGGCCTGATCCATGGGCTTCGCCGCCCTCGTGCGTGATCACGAGCGTCGGTTTCGCTGCAGTTTCCACCACACGCGAGGCCAGGATACCGATCACTCCGCGATGCCAGCCCTCGCCGTCGATGACCAGGCAGCGCGCGTCGGTGAACCGTGGCTCGTCTGCCTGCGCCAGAACACTTCGTAATGCCTGAGCCTCGGTGTCTCGGCGCTCAGAGTTCAGCCGGTCCAGCTTGCCGGCGAGCTCCCCGGCGCGGACCGGGTCGCGCGTGGTGAACAGCTCGACCACATCGTTGGCGACGTCCATGCGGCCTGCAGCGTTGATTCTCGGACCCAGCCGGAAGCCAACGTCAGTGGCACTTAACCGCTTTTTCGCGGGGTCCAGTTGCGCTACGCGCAGCAGTGCTCGCAGGCCCGGGCTTGCGGGCTCCCGCAGGGCCTGCAAACCCAAAGCGACAATCGCACGGTTCTCGCCCGTAAGCGGCACGGCGTCGGCTACTGTCGCGATCGCGAGCATTTTGAGAAAGGACGGCAGCACTTTGGTACGCAGCTTTTCCCGCGCGGTCGTATCGTCGCCCGCCGCAGCCTCCAGCAGCGCCTGCGAGAGCTTGAAAGCGACCCCGGCCCCGCACAATCCTTTCGACGCGTAGCCGCACCCGGGCTGGTTGGGGTTGAGCACGGCGAGCGCCCGCGGCAGCGCGCCGTCGGGCAGGTGGTGGTCGGTCACAATCAGGTCCAAACCCAGGGCTTCGGCGGCGACGGCCGCGGCAAAAGCGCGAATGCCCGTGTCTACGCTCACCACCAGCCGGACACCTTCCGCAGCAGAACGTTCGAGCACTTCGCGCTGCATCCCGTAGCCTTCGCGCAGGCGGTGCGGGACATGGTAGCGAACGATGCCGCCTAAACGCTCGATCGCTGTTTTGAGCAGCACCACGGCTGTGGTGCCGTCTACGTCGTAGTCACCATAGATCAGGATCGGCTCTCGTCGGGTAATCGCCACTTGCACTCGTGCTACTGCCTCAACCATGCCACGCATGGACAGAGGATCGTGCAGCTGGTTCCCGTGGGGAAAAAGAAAGGCTTGGGCCTCTCCAAAAGTCTGAATTCCACGGGCAACAAGCAAATCTGCCACAACCTGCGGAAGGGACAGCAGACGGACCAACCCGTCGGCGAGCGCGGGGTTGCGCTCCGGCAGAAGCCATCGTTTTCCGTGCAGAGCATTGGCAGAGAATGGAGACAAGTACTCAGGCGTCCTCGTCCTCATCAAACGCGACAGAGCTCACGCCGAACTCTTCCATGGCTTCCAGCAGCTCCTCGTAACGTTCGTACCACTCGGTCGAGGTTTCATGCACGAAGGCGACACCCTGATGCACAAAGCCGAGCTGCACAAAGCCGACCTTGCCCGCATACCGGCGCAGTGCGTCCACCTCTTCGAACTCGGGCGCGTCTTCGTCGGGGAAGTTCTGCTCCCGCAGCTGCTCCAGCATCGCGTCCAGCTCCTGTTTGGTGACTGCGACGTCACTCAAGGTCAGGAATGGGACGCCTGCCGCCTTTGCCGTTTCCACCAGGCGCTTCCACCCGTCGGGGTCGCCGTCGTCCTCCCACAGCACTGTCGGCACGTCGTCGCCCACGTAGCCGGGGAACTGCCGCAGCCCGTGGCCGGTGAGGAAAGCCACCATGTCATCCTTAAGCCCGTGAAGGTTATCCTGTGCCATGGGAGCTATTTTCGCAGGTTCCCGGCGCTCGCGCGAGCCTCTTCCCGCCCGGCTCCGTATGCTAGACTCGCCTCCAACGCCATGATATTTTCCCGCGAGTACGTCGGCTATCTGGGGCGCAAAACCGTGCAGCACCTCGTCGACGCCAAAATGATCAAAACCGGCCAGTTTAAAGCCACCGAAGAGCGCGTTTCCGCGGCTATCCTCGACGAGCTTTCGCTCGAGGACAGAATCAATGACGAGGTCCGCGTCATCCTCGAGCAGATTCAGGAGGACATGCGCCGCAGCGGGGCCGAGTACGGCGAAATGTTCAAGAAGGTCAAGCAGCAGCTTGTCCGCAAATACAAGGTGATTCTGTGAGGATCTCCCCGGACAAGGTCAACAAGCTCGCGCACGCCGTCGCCGATACTCTCGCCACCATCGATGAGGTGGAATTTCAGGAGGATCGCGACACCATCCGCAAGGAGGCGCGCAACTATCTCCAGACCTTGCTTGCCGAGGAAATGCGCATCGACCAGGCTGCCCGCCTGAAGATCAGCTCGCAGCGCAAGATCATCCTCGAAGGTACGCAGGAGTGGAATATCCTATACAGGAAATACTACAACGACGAGGTGAAACGGCTCGGCATTTAGGCAGCCGTCCGGTTCAACCTGTGCGCGTTGTTTGGAGCAGAAGGCTCATGGATACGGGAAAAATGCCGATAGAATGGTAGATGCAGCCGCACCTGCTGGTAGGAAAGGCTTTCATGTCTGCTGATAACGTGGCAACGCAACGTATTCTAGGCGTTGATTTCTACTGCGGTACCGCGCAGGAAACAATCGCTCGCATGAAGGAGGGCGGCCTCCTGGTTGTGCCCGCCGCTCCCGCGCTTAAGGATCTGCCCACAAATCCCGACTACCGCGAAGCTCTTCTCCACGCCGACCTAGCCATTACAGACAGTGCCTTCATGGTGCTTATCTGGAACCTCATCAGCCGCCATCGCGTTCCACGGGTTTCCGGACTTGCCTACCTCAAGGAGCTGCTTTGGGAGTCCGAAGTTCGCCAGCCCGGTAACACGCTCTGGATCATGGCCAGCCCGAAAAGTGCCCGAACCAATCTCGACTGGCTTCACAGGGAAGGCATTGAGATTGCGGAGCGCGACATTTACATGGCGCCCATGTACAAGGGCGAGATCGACGATGAAGCCCTGCTAGAGAAGATGAGCGCTCACCGCTATAAGCATGTCGTCGTTACTGTCGGCGGAGGCACGCAGGAGCGGCTGGGACTTTATATAAAGCGCCGGCTCGATTACCTGCCGGCGATCCACTGCATTGGAGCAGCCATCGCTTTTCTTTCCGGCGATCAGGTGTACATTCCCACCTGGGCTGACAAGACCGGGTTAGGCTGGCTTTTTCGATGTATTTCCTCTCCCGCTGCTTACATTCCACGCTATTGGGCAGCGCGCAAGCTGGTGTGGCTCATGCTGCGCTACCGGTCGGAGCTGCCGCCACTCGCTGCCGCAAAAGCCTGATCTATCTTCCATTCACGTAAAAGAGACGCCTTGGCGTCCCATATTTTGCACAACCACCCTAGATACGTTCGCCTGGCCCATCATGCTCACGATCAAAAGCCTTCGCCTGCTCTGATTTCGCTTCTGCGTCGTACTTCGCCGCTTTTGCTTTGTCGACCAGCGCATTCCCGGCATCCTTGACATTGCCCCAGGCCTCGCGGGCTCCGCCCTTGATTTGGTCCTCGCGGCCTGCTTCTTTCAGGTTATGGTCACCGACCAGGGCACCCGCTGCTTCCTCTACGTGACCGCCAATCTTTTGGGCCACGCCTTTCAGTTTGTCATCGTTCATCGCCGGTTCCTCCACTCACTAACGAGCTGAGAGTGCGAGTTTCGACAGCAGGGTTGGCCTTAGCAAATCAAAACATATCATGACCGTTCCCGATGGCCGGCGCATGGAAACGCAAACAGCCTAACTAAGACCCGGCAATGGTAGATGCATCTGGATCGCTAGGAAGTCTGGTAGCGCCATCGGGGATCGAACCCGAACTCTTCGCCTTGAGAGGGCGACGTGTTAACCAATTACACCATGGCGCCAAAGGGCAGAACCGCCGCTGAAGCGCGGCGACTCTGCTGAGTGTAGCAGAGTTAGCCAGCTTCTAATCTTGCTTGGCGCCCAGTTCGCCCCAGCGCTCGTACAGGCGGTCCAGCACTTCCTGAGCCGCGGCCGCGTCGGCCATCACCGCGCTGAGCTCCATTGCATCGGTGGCCACTGAGGGCTCATCCAGCCGTGCATGTTTGCTCGCCAACACGGCCTCGGCTTGCTCAATCTGAGCTTCCATCCCGTCCCACTCCCGCTGCTCCATATACGAGAGCTTCTTCTTTTTGCCTGCGGCTGCCGGCCCTGCCCCGTTCGCCGCAGGCGTCCCGCTCGTGCTTTTCATGCTGGTCCGTGTCGCTCTCTGCCACTCATCCCA
This sequence comes from uncultured Acidobacteriaceae bacterium, assembly GCA_964247895.1. Lineage (GTDB taxonomy): Bacteria > Acidobacteriota > Terriglobia > Terriglobales > Acidobacteriaceae > EB88. Next base: position 12,529 of record CAXTWG010000032.1, on the reverse strand, counting down.
CTGCCCGTAATCGGCGAACGAACCGGCGTTTCCTTCGCCGTCGAGGCCGAGCACGACGTTGGAAACTCGGTCCAGCATGTAGCGATCGTGCGTCACCAGCATCAGCGCGCCCGGATACTCCAACAGCGCTTCTTCCAGAATTTCGAGTGTCGGGATGTCCAAGTCGTTTGTGGGCTCATCGAGCAGCAGCAGGTCCGCCGGCTCCAGCATCAGGCGCGCGATCAGCACCCTCGCTCGTTCGCCGCCTGAAAGCCGGTCCACAGGCTGGTTCAGCTGTTCGCCGGTGAAAAGGAAGCGGTTGGCCCAGCTCGCCACGTGCAGGACATTGCCGTTGTATACGACGGAATCCGAGTATGGGGCAAGCGCCCGCCGTAGCGTGAGCGAGCCGTCGATCTCGCGATTCTGCTCGAAATACACGACGCGCAGTGCGTTCGCGCGCTCAACCGTGCCGGCCTGCGGCGTAAGCTGGCCTGAAACGAGCTTGAGCAGGGTCGTCTTGCCCGCGCCGTTCGGCCCGACCACGCCCACACGCATGCCCGCAGTGACAGCAAAGCTCAAATTGTCGAACAGCGTTCGTCCATCGTAGCCGTAGGTAAGCCCGTCGATAACGACCAGTCGCTTGGTTTTGCGGTCGGAAGCGGAAAAGTCGATGCCCGCGGTCGAGGTAGCCGAGCGCGAACGCATCCCTTGCAGCTCGCCGATGAGCGCATTCGCGTTATCGATGCGCGCCTTCGACTTGGTCGTGCGTGCTTTTGGACCGCGTCGCAGCCAGTCGGTTTCAATCCGCACCCTATTTTCGAGTGCTTCCTGCCGCTTGCCTTCCGCTTGGAGGTATTCCGATCTTTTCTCAAGAAACGTGCTGTAGGCCCCCGAAAAGCGCAGCATTCCATCCGGATACGCCCGGCTCAGCTCCGCGGTCTCGTTCGCCACGCCCTCCAGAAAATACCGATCGTGCGAGACGACGATGGACGCGAACGAAGCAGCCCGCAGCATTTCTTCCAGCCACTCGATTCCGGCCAGGTCCAGGTGGTTCGTCGGCTCGTCGAGCAGAAGCACATCCGGTTGTTGGACTGCGGCTTCGGCGATCGCGAGCCGCTTGCGCCACCCGCCCGAATATGCTGCCGCTTCATCCTCAAGCGAGGCGAACCCCGCCCGGCCAAAGGCCTCGCGCACCCGCTGCTCCCGCTCGTTTTCGGGCACACGGGCCCGATCCAACGCGGCTTCCAGCGCGCCGCGCACGGTAATTCCGGCAGGGAAGGCCGACTCCTGCGCGATATAGGTCACCCGTGCCCGCTTGCGAAGGCTCACCTCGCCCGTATCCGGGTCGACCTCGCCCGAGAGGATCTTAAGCAGGGTCGACTTGCCGGCCCCGTTCGGGCCAATCAGCGCGATTCGGTCTCCGTCATTGACCGTGATGGAGATATCGCGAAACAACGGCTGCGCGCCGAAGCGCTTGGTAATGGATTGTGCATTCAGTATCAGCAAACGATCATTCCTTTGGTCCACTTATTCACAAATAAACTCGTGACGAGTGCCTACTTCGAGGAAAGATCTTCGTAAATCTCACCTGTCGCGCTGTATGGATTTTCGAAAAGGAATGGACATAGCCCTGACTTTTCAAATGAGCTAGTTGAATATCGTAATCGGCTTGTGCAGCTTGCCAAGTGTCATACTCCTCAAAAAGGAGTCTGCGGTTTAGAATCGGCTTCTTTCAAGTCTCATCCCACCAGCCTTGGTAAACTTCAAGAGTTGGCCGACTCAGGCCCGCGGAGTTTGTCTTGCGGCTCCAGAAAAGCTGTCTATATTCCGCTTCTGCAAAATCTTCTGCCGAGAACCGGCTATTAAGCTCTGCGGGATTACTCGTTTTGTACAAGGTTTGCATTATTGCATTCGGCTCAGTACTTTCTAAAGCTGCTTGCGAACGCAAGGAACTTTGCGAATTTATTCACCACTTCCAAGCGGGAAACTGTCGTGCAGGTTCCACGCTCAGGCCATTCTCGGCGTTGCCTTACAATCACTTCCCGCAAAACGCGTGTCTCAAAAATTGTTGGCCGTCCTTCAACACGCCCTTTTACCCGCTAATGAACTCACACGGCCCTAATCTATAACCCATTTCCTACCGGGAAGCCGCCATGCTTGCCGCTTCCGCGATCTCCGCATAGGGCCCCTTGTGGTCCTCGATCTTCCCGTGCTCGAACCGCCAAATCCTCGTCGCTACGTCGTCGATCAGATCCCTGTCGTGCGTGACCAGCAGCACCGTCCCTTCATACTTCTGCAGCGAGGTATTCAGGGCATTGATCGCTTCCAGGTCCAGGTGATTGGTCGGCTCATCGAGGACAAGCACATTCGGTTTCAGGAGCATGAGCTTGCAGAATAGCAGCCGTGCCGCCTCACCTCCCGAAAGGGCGTTTGTCTTTTTGAGACCCTCCTCGCCTGAGAACAGCATCTGCCCTAGCAGCCCGCGGATCTCCTCCTTGGTCTTCTTGGTGTCCCACTGGTAAAGCCACTCAAATACTGTCGTGCCATGCTCGATCGCGCCCGTGTGGTCCTGCGGAAAATACCCGACCTGCGCCTCGTGCCCCCACTTGACGGCGCCGCCGTCGGTGGTGAACGTGGGCTCCAAGTCCGGCATCCCGGCGAGCAGCGACTTCAGCAGGGTCGTCTTACCCTGGCCGTTGCGGCCCATCAAGCATACCTTCTCCCCGCGCATCACCGTAGCGGTAAACGGCTTCACCGCGCCTTCGCCGTCATAGCTTTTCCGAACGCCCTCGATCTCGATGGTTTGCTTGCCGCTCGGGCGGTTTTGCTCGAACCGCAGATACGGTCGCTGAATGTTCGACCGCGCCAGTTCGCTGGTTTGCAGCCGCTCCACTTCCTTTTTCCGGCTGGTCACCTGGCTGGACCGCGTACCGGCGGCGAACCGCGCGATGAACTCGTTGAGCTGCGCGATCTTTTTCTCGCGCTGTTCATTCGCGCTTTCCAGCTGCGAGCGTACCTGCGTCTTCGCCGCGACCATGTCGTCGTAGCCGCCCGTGTAGGTGATGATCGTCTGGTAGTCGATGTCCGCAATGTGGGTGCAGACTGCGTTCAGGAAGTGCCGGTCGTGGGAGATGGTGATCAGCGTGCCTTCGAACTTGAGCAGGAACTCCTGCAGCCACTGCACCGACTCCAGATCGAGATAGTTCGTCGGCTCGTCCAGCAGCAGCGCTTGCGGATTGCCGAACAAGGCCTGCGCCAGCAGCACGCGCACCTTTTCGCCGCCCTGGATCTCGCTCATGCGCCGCTCGTGAATCTCATCGGGAATGTCGAGCCCCTGGAGAAGGATCGCGGCGTCGGACTCCGCCGTGTAGCCGTCCTCCTCGCCGACAATGCCTTCCAGTTCGCCCAGGCGCATGCCGTCCTCATCGGTCAGCTCGGCCTTCTCATAAATCCGGTCCCGCTCTTCAAGCGCCGCCCACAGGCCCTTGTTGCCCATGATCACCGTGTCGATGACCCGGAAGGCATCAAACGCATACTGGTCCTGGCGCAGGACGCCGAACTTGCGGGGTCGGACCACCGTGCCTTTTTGCGCGTCGAGCTCACCCGTTAATACCTTCATAAATGTCGACTTGCCCGCCCCGTTCGGCCCGGTGAGACCATACCGGCGGCCCGGAATAAACTGTGTCGACACATCCTCAAACAGCACCTTTGCGCCGTAGCGCATGCTGACACCACTGACTGAAATCATTCGGGCTCTCTCATGGACATGCGTCCGCGCACAACAGCGCGGGCGCTCGATTTCTAAAGATTGCGCAGACGGCTATACAAGTCTGCTTTCCTTATGCTAACGCAGGCGGCTTAGAAAAACCGGGAAACGACCACGTTGGTCACAAACGCCGCTCCATACGCCAGCACGGTCATGTAGGCGAATTGCAGCGCCGGCCAACGCCAACTGTTGGTTTCGCGCCGCACCACCGTCAGGGTTGAAAAGCACTGCATCGCGAACGCAAAGAAAACCACCAGTGCCATAGCCCCGCCAAGCGAAAGATCGGCGTGCAAGGCCTGCTGCAATCCCAGTTGGTGCGTTTCCGGGTCCATCCCGTAGAGCGTGCCGAGCGTGCCCACGATCACCTCGCGCGCGATGATCGAGGATAGGAGCCCGATACCGATCTTCCAGTTGAAACCGAGCGGCTGGATGACCGGCTCGATCCAGCGACCCAGCGTGCCGATGACGGAGTGCGCCAGAGTCGGCAGGGTTATCGCGCCCCCAGCGCCGAAGTGCAAAGGCACATGGCTCAGCACCCACAGCGCGACCGTAACCGCCAGGATGATGGTCCCTGCCTGCTTGAGGAAAACCTGGCCGCGGTCAAGCAGCCGGTGCCCAAGCGAGTGCAGGGTAGGCACCCGGTATTGCGGCAGCTCCAGGATGAACGGCGCCGAGGACGCCTTGAGGATGGAGGATTTAAGCAGCCGTGCGGTGAGAAGCGCCGCGAAAAACCCGAGCGCATACAGCCCGAGCATGACCGCTGCCTGGAGACCAAAAAACGAACCGAGGATGTGCTTGTCAGGCACAAAGGCCGCGATCATGAGCAGGTACACCGGCAAGCGCGCCGAGCACGTCATAAAGGGCGCTACGAGGATGGTCGCGAACCGGTCGCGCTTATTTTCTATCGTGCGCGTCGCCATGATCGCCGGCACCGCGCAGGCGTAGGCCGAGAGCAGGGGAATGAACGCCTTGCCGTTGAGCCCGATAACGCGCATGACCCGGTCGGCGATCAGCGCCGCGCGGGCCAGGTAACCTGTGTCCTCAAGAAGGCCGATGAATAGGAAGAGCAGCAGAATCTGGGGCAGAAAGATGAGGACCGAGGCCACGCCTTTCCAGATGCCGTCGATCAGCAGGGAAGAAAGCCACTCCGGATGGATGAACGGGCCCAGGTAGTTCCCGGCCCCGTTCAGAAGATCCTGTGACCAGTTGCTGAAAGGTAGCCCCACGGAGAAAACGATCTGAAACACGCCGATCACAACTGCCAGAAAAATAAGCGGCCCGGAAACCCGGCCAAGCAGGACGGAGTCGAGCTTGCGAGTCCACTCCGGCGAGAGCGGCGCCTTGTACCGGGTGCGGGTGCTGATACCCGTGGCCCACTGCCGGTACGAGCGCGCATTGCCCATGACAGGCAGTTCCAGCCTGGTGCCGGTTAGCGGCGCGTCCTTCGGATCTTTTTGGGCCAGAAACCGCCCGATCGCTTCAATCCCCAGCCCGCGCGCACCACTGATCTTCGCGACCGGCACACCAAGCTCCTGCGCCAGCGCGAGCGGGTCCGCTGCGCCCCCGCGCTCCTCCATCAAGTCCGTCATGTTCAAAAGCACAAGCGTCGGCAGCTTGAGCGCGAGCACCGGTGCGGCCAGCATGAGCTGCCGCTGCAGGTGGAGCGAGTCGAGCACCAGCAGCACCGCATCTACTTGCGGAGAGCCCGGCATTTCGCCGCGAAGCACCTCAACCGCTACACGCGCATCCTCCGAATAACTGTCCAGCGAGTAGATACCGGGAAGATCGATCAGGGTCAGGTCCGGCCTTTGAATGCCGGCCAGCCTGCCGTACCGCTGCTCCACGGTGACTCCCGGATAGTTCGCAACTTTCTGCCGCAGCCCAGTCAACCGGTTAAACAAGGTGCTCTTGCCCGAGTTCGGCGGCCCGACGAGCGCCACTGTCCGGACCTGCCCACCCAGCCGCGGGGCAACCGGCAGATCGACTAAACCTGTCGCATGGCAGCTCATGCTTGCGCCTGCTTCCTCGCACGACCGTTCCGGCCATGCTCATCATGAGCTCCGATCGGCTCAGCAAGTGGCTTGACCAGCACGCCGCGTGCTGTTTCGCGCCTAAGGGCGATTTCCATTCCGTCTACGGCGTACACGGTCGGGTCCCCTGCCGGCGCACGCCGCACGGCGACTACACGCGCCTCCGGTGAAAAGCCCATGTGCATCAGGTGGTGTTCCACGGTCTCCGGAAGCTCAAACTCTTCAATCACGGCAGCTTCGCCAATCGGGAGCAGATGCAGCGCCAGTTGCACTTGGAATCTCACAGAAATCATGATAGCGCAATCTGCGACACATTTGGTCCGCATTCCAGAAAGCATCTCAAGGATCATGAATCTGGCCGAATGGAAAACATCGCTAAACGCACCCGAACCGCCGCGCGGTTTCTCCGGGCTTGTCGAGGCATTGTGGTGGGAAGCCGGCGGAGATTGGGCGCGCGCACACGAAATTGCGCAGGAGCGGGAAGACTCGGATGCAGCCTGGGTCCACGCATACCTGCATCGCCGTGAGGGCAACGCGGTGAATGCCCGGTACTGGTACCGGCGTGCGGGCAAACCTGTCTGTATGGAGCCGCTCGATGCTGAGCGGGAAGCGATCGCCGCGAGGTTACTTGCGGGTGCCGGTTCTCGCTGAAATCAGGTTATAGAAGGCAAGGACCGTTGCTAGGCTGATCGAGCCAACAGCAGAGTGCGAAGCGGGTACAGGATAGGCCGGAAAATCGGCCCTGACCGGCGTCACCCGCGACAACGGGCGTACGCCGGTTCGAATGCTGGAAGTAGCCGATGGGTGAAAGCTCATCCAACTGGATGCATCCGGCAATCCGGTGGACGCTTGATCGGCGTTTTCTGATTGCCAGTGTAGCCTTGGCTCGACTGCTGCGAAAGCGGCAGTCCAAATTTCTTCAGGGGGCCGCAACCCTCGGGGAACCTACTCACTCCCGCGCAGCAACTGGATGCGACCCGCTCCCGAAAGGGAACCGCAACCTCGCCCGAGAAAGACGAATCAGGCCTTTGCGGAAAATGCGGAAACCGCGCTTGCCTCATCGTCCTTGATATCAAATACCGTATACAGCTTCGTGATCTGCAGCAAATCATGCACCTTCTTGGTCAGCCCCAGCAGCTTGAGTTCGCCGCCCGCGTTGCGAACGCTTGTGTACGCACTTACCAGCTCACCCAGCCCGGAAGAGTCAATGTAGTTCACGTCGCTCAGGTTCAGCAAGATCTGCTTTTGTCCTTTGGCTGTCAGCTCTTTGACGGCGTCCCGCAACTGAACTGCGCCTTCGCCGAGAACGATGCGACCGCTCAAATCCAGAATTGTCACTCCATCCACCTGCCGCGTGCTTACTTTCATGCTCATGCTCGTCCGTCCTCACTTTTCTGGGGTAGCAACAAGATACTTGATCAGCGTCAGCTCCGTCCCAGGATTCAATCGCCGGAAATGAACTTCATCCATGAACGACTTGATAAGAAAGATGCCGCGGCCGGAGGAGCGGAGCAGGTTTTCCGGTGCCAGGGGGTCCGGAATCGTTTCCGGATCGAGCCCCACTCCCTCGTCGGCAATCCGAAATACAAGCGAGTGACCCGTGTTCTCAAAGCTGGCCTGGAGCTGCATTGCCGCATTTCCGCCGTTGCCATGGAAAACGGCGTTGGCCGCCGCTTCGCGCACGGCCATGGTTACATTGAAACGGATGTCTTCGTCCAGTCCTGCTTCGGCCGCAAACCGCTCCGCAGTCTGCTCCACGCGATCCACACTGGCCAGGCAAGAGTCGAGCGTCAGGGTTATCCGGCTTGGAGGCGATGTGGCCACGGGCTCCCCTTGCTCATGCTTGTGAACCGGCACGCTCACGCAGTGTCGGGTCTCTGCCCGCGCATGTCAAGGGACAAGCGCCTCACAGCAGCTTGCCTGCAGCCAAATCCCGGATCAATGTCCGATCCGCGGCCAGGAAGTCGTACGCCGGTAAGTTGCGAAGCTCGCACCAGCGCATTTGCTGAAAAATGTTGTTCGTCAACTCGCCCTCAAACCGGTGCACAACAAAGAATTGAAGATCGACGGCTCCACCGGACCGGTAACTGTGCCGCAGCCGCAACACCTTTTGCCCGATTTGGGCTTTGATGCTCAGTTCCTCATCCAGTTCCCGCCGCAGGGCTTCCTCGGCCGTTTCGCCGGCCTCCATTTTGCCGCCGGGGAACTCCCATTTATGGGCCATAGGCTGGTCGGCTCTACGCTGGCAGATCAAGACCGTATCCCCGCGCAAAATAAGCGCTGCCACGACAAAGCGCACACCCTTACCTTCGAGCGCGCCTTCCTGGCCGGGGGGCCGGGAAGCCTCTCTGCTGTTGCGTACGCTTGCTGGATCCATTCTGTGTTTGATTCAGAAAGCACGTCGCGCGTCGGTTTTTCTATTCAATCCGATCAAGCCGGTCGATAGTCGAGCACGGTTGGATAAAAAACAGCCCAACCCCTTGCTTCCGCCTCGCTGGACAGTGCCGCAGAAGGGTTGACCGGATAAGCCCGGCGGGCGATCCGCAGCATGGCGAGGTCGTGCACGGAATTGCCAAACACGGCATCCGGCCGCGAAATCCCTGCCTGTTCCAGAGCAGTTGCCTTCGCTTCGTCGGTCGGCACGGCGAGCAGCTCATCCGTCACGATGCCGGCTTCCACGCGGGCTTTGGCGGCCAGCACGCGCTTCACGGGAATCTCGAACCGTTTCACGACTCCCGCCTCGACGACCCAATCGCAGGTCGAGGAAACCGCCCAAAGCTCGGCACCTGTCCGCCGCAGTTCGCCCACGAGTCGCTCCATCTCGGGGAAGATACCCGGCGCGACATGCTGCTCGACATAGGTCTTCGCAGCGCTTCGCAGATCCATCTCCGGCAGCCCGGCATACACCTGCACCATCTCTCCGCAGATGGCCGCTTCGCTGACCGCGCCGGCTTCATAAGCCCGGTAGCGATCCCGAAGCCAGTCGGCTTTGCGTAGGGGAACCAACCCGTTTTCCAGCGACCACCCCATGAACCCGGCCCCGGCGTCCCCGCTCCAGAGCGTGCCATCGCAGTCAAACACCGCGATTTTCGGTTCCCGCCGCAGCACGGTCTCAACCCAACCGTTTCCCGCCATGGACTACAGGGTCCGCGTGTGCAGTTGCACATCGATGTTTCCCCGCGTCGCACTCGAGTAAGGGCAGATCCTGTGTGCGTCCTCGACCAGTTTTTCAGCGTCTGCTTGCGCAAGCCCGCCGACTTCGATTTCCAGTGTCACCCCTAACGCGAACGGCCCCGCGGCTGTCGGGCTCAGGGTCACGGTCGCGTTTACGGCGGTGCCTTGCAATTGCAGCCCCTGCTGGCGCGCCGCGAACTCGATCGAGCTTTCGAAGCAGGCCGCGTAGCCGGCCGCGAAGAGCTGCTCCGGGTTAGTCGCGTCTTCCTTACCGCCCATGCTCTTCGGCATCGCGAGATTCAACCGCAGCATCCCATCCGACGAAGCGACCGAGCCCGCGCGGCCGCCTTCGGCTCGCACCTTCGCTGTATATAAAGCGCTCATTCTTGACTCCTCGCGCGCCTGCTTGCCGCGCCATCCTCAGTGTATCGGGCAGGGTGCCTTCCGCGTCACCTCCTTGCTTTCAAACTGCCTCGGCGGGCGCGATACTGAGAACGTGGATTTACAAAGCAGTAAGGAAGCTGTGGACAGCTCGATCGCGGCGTACCTAAGCCACCTTCGCGTAGAGCGCGGGCTCCAGCCCCTGTCTATCGAGGCGTACAAAGCCGATCTGCACCTGTGCGCCACTCATCTCCAGGCTTCCCTCCAGGACCGTCTACTCGCCGAGGCTTCCCGCGAGGACTTGGGGAGCTTTTTCAAAGCTCTCGGCGACCGTGGCATTTCCCCCCGTGCGAGCGCGCGCAAACTTTCCAGCCTGCGCGGTTACTTCCGGTGGCTCCTCCGTACAGGCCGCGTCAGCGCGGATCCGACCGAGCACATCCGCGCGCCCGGGGGCTGGCGTGTTCTCCCCAAAGCTCTCGCTGAGCAAACCGTTACGACAACGCTGGCCCGCGCGGAAAAAAAAGCCGCTTGCGCCGGATCGAAAGCAGATGCCGCCGAGGCCCTGAGGGACAGCGCCATGCTGGAGCTGCTCTACGCAGGCGGCTTGCGGGCCTCCGAGCTTGTCGGTCTTTCCGTCGCGAGCCTCCGTCTGGCTGCCTTGCAGCTCCGGGTTGTCGGCAAGCGCGACAAGGAGCGGATCGTTCCCATTGGCCGCGCCGCGGCGCTGGCAGTAGAGCGCTACCTGCGCCAGGGCCGCCCCCTGCTTGCCGAGCAGGCCCCGCACGAGCCTGCTCTGTTCATTTCCGCTCAAGCCCGTCCTTTAACCCGCCAATTCGTCTGGGCTCTCGTTAAGCGCGCCACGGGGGGGGCAGCGAGCCCGCACATGTTGCGCCACAGCTGCGCTACGCACATGGTCGACCACGGCGCCGACCTCCGCTCTGTGCAAACCATCCTTGGCCACGCGGATATCGCCACCACGCAGGTTTACACGCATGTCGCGCTGGGGCGCTTGCGTGCGGTCCATCGTCGCTTTCACCCGCGCGAGCAGCGGACTGCGGCGCAGGAACCGACCCCATGAGCCGGCGTACCGGAAGCAAGCCTTCTCCGCATCCTGAAACGCTGAGCGCTGTTTTTTCCAAGCCGTTGGAGCGGTATCTCGCGATGCTTGCACACGAGCGCGCCGCCTCGGCTCATACCCTCCGCGCGTATCGCCGGGAGCTCACGAGCTTTGCGCTTTTTCTCGAGCACGCTCACCTCCCAGCCCTCGAAGCACTTACCTACACGCACATCTCGGCCTACATGCATGTCCTTTACGATCGCAAGCTGGCCAAGCCCTCCATTGCCCGCGCGCTTGCCGCAATCCGTTCCTGGTGCCGTGAGCTCGCGCGCGCCGGTGTGCTCGCCCACAACCCCGCCGCGCTGGTCGCGACGCCGCGCCTCCCGCACCGGCTCCCTCATGTGCCTACCGCGAGTGAGCTGATTGCAGCCATGGATGCGCCTGCTTCAGCAGTCGTGGCTGCTTGGCCGGAGCGGGATGCCCTGATTCTTGAGCTGCTGTACGGCTGTGGGCTGCGCAATGCCGAGCTGGCCGCCCTCGACCTCCCCGATTTCGACGCTGCCGGCGAGCTGTTGCGGGTGCAGGGTAAGGGCCGCAAAGAGCGGTACGTTCCTTTCGGAGCGGCCGTCGCTCGCGCCCTGGGGCTGTATCTGCCGACCCGCGCTGCCGCTCTTGCCAGAGCTCACGCTCCCTCGCCTGCAAAGGCGCTCACTCCCGAGACTGTCGCGCCCGCGAACCTGCCGGATTCCGGCGGCATACCGGAGCTCGCCGCCAGGCTCGCTGCCGGCTCCGGACCCCTGCTCGTTCCGCTCCAGGTCGCGCCGCACGCCCGTGATAGCGGCGCCATCCCGCGCTTGACGACTCGTTCGATCGGCCGCATCCTCAAGACCCTCGCCATTGCCGGCGGCCTCCCCGCGGAAACCCACCCGCACACGCTCCGTCACGCCTTCGGCACCCACCTGCTTGAGGAAGGCGCGGATCTGCGCGCGATTCAGGAGCTGCTCGGTCACGAGCGGCTTTCGACGACGCAGCGCTACACCCACCTCACCCTGGGGCAGGTGGCTGCCGTGTATGACAAAACACACCCCCGAGCCAAATAGCAAGGCTTTGCACTACACCAGGGCTGTTGATTCGCTGGATTCAATGGATTCGCTCGTGGAGTATGCTGGGGCGGGTTTGCCGCCTTTCCGTTCTCAAGGAGTTACCTATGGTGCGTCCTTTTCTTCTTGTTCTCGTTTTTGGCGCCGCCGCCGCCCGAGCGCAAACAGCTCCGGCCACCCCGCCGCCCGGCCCGCAAACCGATACCAGCGTCGTTTCGGCCGACGGCACGGCGCATATCACCCGTGTCGTCCCGCTACCGTCCACCCTGAGCTCCCAAGCCCGCGCCGCCGGGTCCAAACCCGGCGACGACGCAACCGGCCTTGATGCCGACGTAATCCGCCGTCGCGCCGCCACCCAGACATGGCAGAACGGGGCAGGGAAGCAGTCTGCCACGGCGTACCCGGTCAACATCACGGAATCGACGGTGGCCGGGGTGCCTGTGCATCTCGTCGATCCACTTCCGGGAGCACAGCCAGGCCCCGTTACGGGTCCAGGAGCGGGTCCAGGAGCGGGTCCAGGAGCCAAGGCTGAGGCACTTCATTTCTCAGTGATTCAGGATCTGCAGGGTACACCTGTGGGTAGTCTTCCCAGGGACGTCCCGGTTCCTTTTCCTATTCACATGGATCGCGTGCTGATGTGTGTGCATGGCGGCGGCTTCGATTCCGACTCCGGCTCGCTCACCGAGTCCATCCCCGTTGCAAATCTGACTCGCACCCGCGTCGTCTCGGTCCTGTACCGGCTCGCTCCCGAACACCCCTACCCCGCCGCTCTCGACGACGCGGTCGCGGTCTACCGCGAGCTGCTCAAAACGTACAAGCCGGAGCATATCGCCATCTATGGCACCTCGGCCGGGGCCATCCTCACCGGCGAGGTCGCGGCGCGTCTCAAGCAGCTTCATCTGCCCGAACCCGCGGCCCTCGGCATCTTCTCCGGCACCGGCGACCTGACCCATACCACCGACTCCGCCGCCCTGTTCACCCTTACCGGCTTCACCGGCCCCCTCGCCCCACCCAACGGGGACAGACCTCTTCCCCTCTACAC
>CAXTWG010000031.1:0-29843 GCA_964247895.1 uncultured Acidobacteriaceae bacterium | reverse complement strand
CGACGTGCAGCTTTGCGCGGGCACTCATTCAGTCCGTCACGCGGGAAGAACGCTGGGCGGGGAAGGACCGGGAAGGAATGACTGGACGCTTCACGGTGGGCGGGGCGGAGAGTGTGTGGATCGTGCTTTCCCAGCCGGTGGAGATGCGCACTATGTTCGGGGGCATCCGGCGAGTGAGGAGGTTTCGTGTTTCGGCCGACGATCTCGCGGGTTTCAAGCGGGCGTTGTCATGAGGTGGGCTCACTCGCCGCGACCGGCGCCTTTTTTAGAGCCGGGGGAGCCTGTTTCCAGGCAGCGGTCGGAGACGCGGACGGGGTTGGCCATTTTGCCGGCGGCGGCACGGGTAAAGGCGCGGAAAAGGCGGTTGACATCGACTTTTTGGCCGGTGCGGATTTCGCGCTCGGCGGCGGCGTGCATGGCGGAGAGGAGTTCTTCGCGCAGCTCGTTGAAGAGCTTGTCGATGTAGAGGTAGGGCACCCGGCTAGCCTAGCAGGACCGGCTAGCGGGTGGGCGCGAGCGGGGTAGGCTCCGTATGGACGAGGGCGGAGGCGGTGGTCTGGGCCGGGGTGGCGCCGGGTTTCGCGCCAGGCGCGGGGGCGTACTTGGAGGCGCACTTGGCCTGGAGCTCGGTGGCGTGGAAGATGCCGTCGCGCCCGAAAGTGCCGATGGCGAGGGCCTGGGAGTTGTCCTTGAAGGTATCGGGGGGCGGCTCGGTGCCGTTGTAGGTGACGGGCAGTTTGCGGTCGTTTTCGACGAGGACGAAGTTGGCGCCCGCGCCGTGATGGGCGATGGAGCCGGGCGCGACGTTGCCGGCGACGCGGAGGTGGCGGGTGTAGGCTTTTTGGCCCATGCCCTGGAGCTCGTTGATGGTGACGTAGTAGCTCTTGTTGGCCTGGACGCCCGTGACGGCGAGGTAGACGACGACGGCGAGCATGATAGCGACCGCGACGGCGATACGGACGGATTGGGATCGCGGCTGGGCCATGGGCTCTCCATCCAGCGTAGGAGCGGCGACGGTGCGCGTCAAGCCCGGCTGTGACCCTGCGGAAAGCGGGCATAGCCTGTAGGATGGGTGCATCCAATGCACCTGAGAGGGACCCGATGAGCGCGACACAAATACCCATGCAAGCGACAGAGATTCTCCGGCCCCGCGCCTCATGGCTCGATGCACGGAAAGCGGAAGCGAGCCGCACCGGCGACCGGAACCTGAGCCAGATGCACTATGCGCGGCTGGGCCGGGTGACGGAGGAGATGGAGTTCGTGGCGCGGCGGGAAAGTCTCGCGCCGGAGCTGATTCGGGCGGAGATCGCGGCGGGGCGGATGATTATCCCGGCGAATGTGAACCATCCGGAGCTGGAGCCGATGGCGATCGGGGTGGCTTCGCGGTGCAAGGTGAACGCGAATATCGGGAACTCGGCGGTGACCTCGAACATCGACGAGGAGCTGCGGAAGCTGCACATGGCGGTACAGCACGGGGCGGATACGGTGATGGATCTGTCGACGGGCGGGGCGATTCCGGAGATCCGGGACCGGATTCTCAGGCATTCGCCGGTGCCGATCGGGACGGTGCCGCTGTATGAGGCGCTGACGCGGGTGAAGCGGGTCGAGGACCTTTCGATCGACCTTTATCTAGAGGTTATCGAGGAGCAAGCGCAGCAGGGGGTGGATTACTTCACGGTGCATGCCGGGGTGCTGATCCAGTATGTGCCGATGGTGGCGAAGAGGATTACCGGGATTGTGAGCCGGGGTGGGGCGATCCTGGCGCAGTGGATGACGGCGCACCATAAGCAGAATTTCCTATATGAGCACTTCGACCGGATCACGGCGGTGATGGCGAAGTATGACGTGAGTTACTCGCTGGGGGATGGGCTGCGGCCCGGCTCGGTGGCCGATGCCTCGGATGAGGCCCAGTTTGCCGAGTTGAAAACGCTGGGCGAGCTGACGCGCAAGGCCTGGGAGTCGGATGTGCAGGTCATGATTGAAGGGCCGGGGCACGTGCCGATGGATAAGATCCAGGAGCAGGTGGAAAAGGAAGTGGAGTTGTGCGATGGAGCGCCGTTTTATGTGCTGGGGCCGCTGGTGACGGATATCGCGCCGGGGTACGACCACATAACATCGGCGATCGGCGCGGCGATGATCGGGTGGCATGGGGCGAGCATGCTTTGCTATGTCACGCCGAAGGAGCACCTGGGGCTGCCGAACGAAAAGGATGTGAAGGACGGCATGATCGCGTATACGCTCGCGGCGCATGCGGCGGATAGCGCGCGGCCCCGGCCGGGGGCGCGGGACAGGGATGATGCGATCTCGTATGCGCGGTACACGTTCGACTGGGAGAAGCAGTTCGCGTTGTCGCTGGATCCGGAAACGGCGCGAGCGATGCATGATGAGACGCTGCCGGACGACTACTACAAAGAGGCGGCGTTCTGCTCGATGTGCGGGCCGAAGTTTTGCTCGATGAACTGGTCGAGCAAGGTGGATGAGTTTAATAAGGAAGTGCATGGGCTGGAGAAGAAGGATTTTTCGGGGTTGGTGACCCTGCAGGCGGGAATGCTTCTGAGGTAATTAAGGTGCGCTTTAATTTGCAAGGCTTGCTGCACCGAATTAACGGCGCGTCAGAAATCAAAGTTACAGCGGATTTGGATGTTGACGCGCCGATAGAGGACCTAGAAACACTTGAGAAGGAGCTAATCGCGTTAAGCAAGCATGAAGGGTCAAGCCGCTTTACGGCGACTATACCGGTGATTTGCGCCGCTTTACTTGCAGTTTACATTTTTCTGGCTACACTGGCATCTTATGAGGTCAGAATCTCCCCAGCTTCGTTATCGACCTGGATTTCACTGCTCCGTATTGTTCAATCCCTGATCGGGATCTCCATAGCTGCTTACCCGGCCGCACAAAGTGTGGATCAATGGTGGCGTTACGGCAAGATAGAATCAAAGGCAGCTGAGGTTGAACGACAATTCGAGCAAGAAATCGCTTTAGCTAGTCGGGTAAGCCCAAAGCTTTTCATGGACGAGGAACGCAGGCGGAGAATTGATTTGCAAAGCACAATCATCGGCATCCGCGCCGGCAGAATGCCAAACTGGACGACAGCATCCTCGACCCTTTTAGCTATCCCGCTCTCCGTACTCTTGAGTCTGTGGCTCCAAGAACCCGCGAAACTCGAACCGCTACTCGATTATCATCAGCCTAATAGCTTCGTTGTTTTTGGGATTGTAGCTTTCCTTGCAACACTGTTGCTTGCGTCACTTTCACGTACTGACAGGCTTGCTCGCGAGCAGGAAAGACTTATACGAGTCTCCGTTATATTAAAACTAGCCAAGGACGGCAAGATCTAGATCTCAACGATTGCTAGCTCACGCAGCAGAAACGCATAATCAAAGGCAATCTCCCGTAAATAGTCATACCGCCCGCTGGCCCCGCCGTGCCCGGCGGTCATGTTGGTGTGCAGCAATATCGGCAAGGAACCGGTGTTCAAGGTCCGCAGCTTCGCCACATACTTCGCGGGCTCCCAGTACATCACCTGCGAGTCATACAGCGATGTTTTTACCAGGAGGGCCGGATACTCCGCCGAGCGCAGATTGTCATACGGCGAGTAACTCAGCATGGACTCGAACGCTTCGGGCTCGTTGGGATTTCCCCACTCTTCGTACTCGGGGACGGTGAGGGGGAGGGTGGCGTCGAGCATGGTATTCATCACATCGACGAACGGGACTTGCGAAAGAACTGCACGGAAAAGGTCGGGACGGAGATTGGCGACGGCGCCCATGAGCAGGCCGCCGGCGGAGCCGCCTTGGATGGCGACGCGACCGGGCGCGCCGTAGCCCTCGGCGAGCAGGTGCTCGGTAACGGCAATGAAGTCGGTGAAGGTGTTCATTTTGCGGTCGAGGCGGCCGGCGTCGTGCCAGGGCTTGCCGAGATCGCCGCCGCCGCGGATGTGGGCGTAGGCGATGACGAAGCCGCGGTCGAGCAGGCTGAGGCGGTTGGAGCTGAAGCCGAGCGGGAGCGGGTAGCCGTAGGAGCCGTAGCCGTAGATGTGCAGGGGGGCGTGGGCGAGGGGGCCGGTCTCCTGCTCAAAGTCTTCGGCGGCCCGATTGCGGAGGTTGCGGCGCTGATCTCTGCGATACACGAGCGAGATGGGGACGCGGACGCCGTCGGGGGCGGTCGCCTCGATGCGCTCGGAGGCGTAGAGGGTGCGGTCGAAGCCGCCGGGGATTTCCTGTTCTTTTTCAAGCTCGCTCGTGTCGGAAAGGACGTTGTAGTCGAAGACTGAAGCGGGGGTAACGAGGGACTGGTAACTATAACGGAGCAGGTCTGTTTCCCACTCGCGGTTGCCGCTGAGGTGGACGCTGTAGGCGGGCTCGGGGAAGGCGATTTCGGACTCGCGGGCGAGCTCGGGGCCTTGACGGGTGAAGTGGAGGACACGGAGGTGCTCGAGGCCGGCGCGGCGCTCGGAGGCGACGGCGAAGGAGGAGAACAGGGAAACATCCTCAAGCATGACGTCATCGCGATGAGGGATGAGTTCCTGCCAAGCGTTAAAGTCGGGGGCGGGCGCGTTTGCAATGTCGCTTACAGGCGCGGTGACGAGGCGGAAGTTGCGGCCGCGGTCGTTGACGCGGATGTACAGGAGGCCATGGCGGTGGTCGGCGGAGTACTCGATCTCGTCGCGGCGGGGGGCGATGAGCGTAAGCGCGGAGGTAGGCGCGTCGGCGCGGAGGAGGCGGGCTTCGCCGGCGGTGTGGCTTGCGGACTCGACGACGATGTAGAGGCCGTCGCGGGTGCGGCCTGCGCCGAGGTTGAAGCGCTCATCGGGCTCTTCGAGGACTAGAACATCTTCGGCGATGGGGGTGTCGAGGGTGTAGCGGTAGAGCTGGAACTGGCGCTTTTGTTCCTCGTCCTCGACGGTGTAAAAGAGCGTCCGGTTGTCGGCGGCCCAAACGATGGAGCCGACGCGCTCGCGGGTTTCGGGAAGCAGCTCGCCGGTGCGGAGATCTTTAATGTGAAGGGTGTACTGGCGGAAGCCGGTGGTGTCGGTCGAGTAGGCGAGCAGGTTTCCGTCGTCGGAGACGTCCATGCCGCCGATGGACATGAAACTCTGGCCAGCGGCGAGGGCTTCAACGTCGAGGATGACCTCTTCGGGGGCGGCTTTAAAGGTCTCGCGTGTGCCGGGTTTACGGCAGTAGGCGGGGTACTGCGAACCCTCGGTGGTGCGGGCGTAGTACCAGTAGGCGCCTTCCTGGGTGGGAACACTGACGTCGGTCTGCTTGATGTGCGAGAGCAGCTCGGCGTACAGGGTTTCCTGGAGAGGCTTAGTGGGCTCCATGACTGCGTCGGTGTACGCGTTCTCGGCGCGCAGATAGGCGAGGACCTCCTCGTTTTCCCTATCGCGCAGCCAGCCGTAGTCGTCGTGAAGGGTGTGGCCGTGCAGGGTGGTGATTTTTGGATCGCGACGGGCTACGGGGGGCGCGGGTGCGGGATTGCTCATGAACTCCAGAATACTCGGGTGCGTCTAGACCTTCGCGGACTGATGTAGAGCAGGTTTTCCTGGGCCGGGCAACAGTTCGCGCCCGAAACGCGCCTAACCACAAGGAGCGTTCAGAGTTTGAGCGCGCGCGGGTTTAAGGAGAAAATGATGAGAAAAGTTTTGGGCGGTTCAGTTTTGGCAGCAGCGGCTTTGGTAGCAGGACTTGGATCTGCGATGGCGCAGAGTGGCGGAGCTTCGCCGGCGGACAAGAAATTCTTGATGGATGCGGCGCAGGGCGGGAACTTCGAGATCCAGGCCGCGCAATTGGCTCTGCAGAAGAGCAGCAGCGACGACGTGAAGAAGTTCGCGCAGATGATGATCGACGACCACACCAAGCTGAATGAGCAGATGAAGCCTGTAGCCAGCGAGGCTGGCGTGACGCCGCCGACGGATCTGTCGAAAAAAGACCAAAAACTGCTCGCGCAGCTAAAGACTACAAGCGGAAATACCTTCGACAAGCGATATATCCAGGTCATGCTTGGGGATCACCAGAAGGACTTGAAGGAGTTTAAGGCCGAGGCGAGCACCGGGCAGTTGGCGAGCGAAAAGAGCGCAGCCGAGCAGGGAACGCCCATCATTCAAAGCCACCTGGACGCAGCGAAGGCAATGGCAAAGGCGCACAATGTCTCGCAGCCGAGCAGCGGATTATCGCCTTCCAGCAATTCGTAAGTGGAAGCGGAGTTGCCGTCCGGCAAATCCTGAAGCGAAACCCGAGTTCCAGAAGGGGAAAGCGCCCGCATTGTGCGGGCGCGTTTGTGTGAGCGCCAAGTTCTTTCCGTACAATCAGGGCTGCATGAGACTTGTTCGGTATGTGTGGGTGGCGATTGCGTGTCTGCTGGCTTCGGCTCTGCCCTTGGCGCGCGCGCAAGCAGTGAAGGACCTGCCCCGGCCCACCGATTACGTGAGCGACGACGCGCACGTTCTGTCTGCTGAGACCGCGGCGCACATAAGCCAGATTTGCGGGGCACTGGAGCGGCAGGCGCATGCGCAGATGGCAGTGGTAACGGTCCAGAACACGGACGGCGAGCCGATTGCCGATTACGCCGTGCAGCTTGAGGATGCGTGGAAGGTAGGGGCCAAGGGGACGGACCGGGGCGTGATTCTGCTGGTCTCGATCGGCGACCGGAAATGGTTCATCTCGACCGGCTACGGGCTAGAAGGGGTGATCACGGACGAGAAGTCGGGGCTGATCGGCAGGCAAATGATGCCGTACCTGCGTGTGAGCCAGAACGACGAAGGGCTGACGGTGGGGGCGGAGCAGATTGCCGGGCTCCTGGCGCAGGATGCGGGGGTGCAACTGCAGGTACGCCCGGCGCAGCTTGCGCCGATAGAGCGCCAGGCACATCTGGGACCCGGCCAGTTCGCGGTACTTGCGGGGCTTGCAGTTCTGCTGTTTGTTCTGGCCGCGCGGACGGGCATGCTGCCGTTTCTGCTTGGGATGTTTTTGGGTGGAAGCTTTGGCGGCGGGGGACGGGGGCGCGACGACGACGATGACCAGGGCAGCGGTTTTTCAGGTTTCGGCGGCGGCAGTACCGGCGGCGGCGGGGCCGGTGGAAACTTTTAACGCAAGGAGCAAGGGATGAAACGCGGTTCTATTTTAGGTTTGGCATTGATTGCGATCGTGGTGATCGGGTTTATGAACTACATCGGCTCGAAAAACACCATGGTGGCGAAGCATAACGATATTCAGGCGCAGTTTTCGCAGATCGACACGCAGCTACAGCGGCGAGCGGACCTGATCCCCAACCTGGTGAGCACGGTAAAAGGGTATGCGAAGCATGAGGAAACGGTGTTCGGGGATATTGCGAATGCGCGTGCGGGGCTGTTGAACGCGCGGGATCCGCAGGCTAAAATCGCGGCGAACAATCAGCTGGACGGGGCGGTAGGACGGCTGCTGGCACTGAGTGAAAGCTACCCGGACCTGAAGGCGAACCAGAACTTCCTGGCGTTGCAGGATCAGCTGGAAGGGACAGAGAACCGGATCGCGGTGGAGCGGCGGCGATATAACAATACGGTGCGGGATTACAACACGTATATCCAGCAGTTCCCGGCGAGTATGTGGGCTGGGATTGCGGGATTTCATACGGATAATGACTATTTCCAGGCGGACCAAGGGTCCAGGAATGCGCCGAAGGTGAGTTTCTAGCGAAGGTAGTGCTGGAGGCGGGCGAGGGAGGGAGAAAGCAGATCCTTCGCTGCGCTCAGGATGACCCCTGTTCTGGGCAGACGGCGTTGTGTTTGGGGGGTGAAGCAGGTCCTTCGCTGCGCTCAGGATAACCCTTTTCGGACTGAGTCGGACTTCGCAGGTAAAGTCTCAGGATGATTCCTTTTATGGGATGGGCATTCCTTTGGCGGCTTTAGCTTGCGGCCCGCATGGCAGTTTGTTCCGCAAGCAGGAGGTCCTGCTTGATGAACTCGTAAAGGACGCGCTTGGCGTCGCCTTCGGCGCGGAGAACTGCGGAGGGGTGGATCGTGGCAATGACCTGCTTGGCATAGGGGGATTCGACGATCTTGCCGCGGTCTTTCATGAGGGCGAATTTCGCGCCTAGGAGGCTTTTAGCGGCGGAAGCGCCGAGGCAGACGACCACTTTAGGCTGGACGGCGTCGAGCTCGGCAAGGAGCCAGGGGCGGCAAGCGGTGATTTCGCGCAGGTTCGGAGACTCGTGAATGCGACGCTTTCCCCGCTCGACAAACTTGAAGTGCTTGACGGCGTTGGTGACGTAGAACTCGGAACGGTTGAAGCCGAGCTCCTCGATGGCCTGATCGAGAACCTTACCGGCGGGGCCGACAAAGGGTTTTCCGGCGAGGTCTTCGTCGTTGCCGGGCTGCTCGCCGATGAGCATGAGCGGGGCGTGGGCGAGACCCTGGCCGAAGACGGCTTGCGTGGCGGGTTTGTACAACTCGCATCCTTCACAGCGGGGGAGGGCCTCGCGGAGAACGGGCAGGGTGTGGTCGTCGGGAACGTAGGTGTTGCTGAGCAGGGCGCTTTGCTGTTCCATCATGATTCCTACGCGTCGGTCCGCGTCGTTGAGCAGTTGGGGGAGGATGTGGAGCTCGGGCAGCTCGGCCCAGTAGCGGACCGGCATTTCAGAGCGCATGGCGCGGGTATTAAGGCGCGCGGGGTTGAAGATGGAGCCGTAGTAGGAGCGCCACATCGACTCCAGCTCGTCGGCCTCAGGCGCTTGGGAGCGGGGAACGCCGGGGCCCCAGGCGACGCGCTTGCTTTCCGGGTCCCAACTCGCGGAGGCATAGGCAGTGAGGATGGTCCAACGCATGACGGCGAAGCGCTCGACAAAGAAAGGAACCGCGAGCGCGAGGATACGGTGGTCGGGTCGGTACCACGCGATGTAATGCTCACTGCCCGCATCTTGCACCATGCGGAAGCGCAGGAAGGCATGCATTTTGTGGAGGTCGCGACGGACTTGGCTGTCCATGCGGCGCATGCGGGCGATGTCGGGGTCGAGCTCGTGGCGCATGAGCGCGCGGTCGCTCTGAAGCCGCCACAGGACGCGGTAGAGGAGTTGCCAGCGCTCGGGATCGTTGTGGCAGGCGACTATCTCAGCGAGATCGAGAAAGGCCTTGGAAACGGCGGGTTGGAGGACAGACAGACGCGGATTGACCTCGGGCTGAGGGGCGAAGTCGAAGGCCAGGGCAGTGTCGGATTCTTCGTCGACGAGCTCGACCTGCTCGGGCGCGATGCCGTCGCGGAGCAGGGTGCGGGCTTGCTCGCGCCACGCCTGGAAGTCGGGGGCGATACGGACACGAAAGGCGGTAAGGGAGCTCACAGCTGGCCGGTGCTCGCGGCCACCCCGGCATCGAACAGCTGCATTTGCGCGGGAACGAGAACCTGCTCGGGGAGTGCGACGGAGTCGAGCGCAAGGGTAGGGGCGAGATGGTTCGTCGCGGTGATGAAGGGCGAGACCGTTTTTAGGCGGACGTTGAGCTTGCGGAGGTCTTCAAGCGAGAGCGGGTGGTACTTGCGGATGCGGAGAATGCGGTCAACATTTTTGTAGCCGATACCGGGAACGCGGAGAAGGACCTCGCGGGTGGCTCGGTTGACGTCGACGGGGAAGAACTCGCGGTGGGCGAGCGCCCAGGTGAGCTTGGGGTCGCGCGTGAGATCGAGGTTGGGCTGCTCGGGGCTGGTGAGCTCGTGGCCCTGGAAGCCGTAGTAGCGCATGAGCCAGTCGGCCTGGTAGAGGCGGTGCTCGCGAACCATGGGGGCGGGACGGAGCGGGAGACGCGCATCGCCTTGCGGAAAGGGACTGAAACCGGAGTAGTAGATGCGGCGGAGATCGTACTGCTTGTACAGGTGCGAGGCGGTGGCGATGATCTCCTGGTCGGTTGAGGGGGTGGCACCGACGACGAGCTGAGTGCTTTGGCCAGCGGGGGCGAACTTCGGGGCAGAGCGGGTGCGCTTGCGGTCCTCCTCGGCCTCCGTTTTGCGCTCGGCGATCTGGCCCATGGTGCCCTCGATCACCTCGACTTTCTTGTCGGGGGCCAGCAGGACGAGGTCTTTTTGTGTGGGCAGCTCCATGTTGGCGCTGAGGCGGTCTGCGTATAGCCCGGCTAGCTCGATCAGCAACTCGCTCGCGCCGGGGATCGCCTTGAGGTGAATGTACCCGCCGAAGTTGTGGACCTCGCGGAGGGTGCGCGCCACCTCGATGAGCTGCTCCATGGTGTAGTCGGGCGACTGGATAATGCCCGAGCTGAGAAACAGGCCCTCAATGTAGTTCCGCTTGTAGAAGTTGAGGGTGAGGTCGACGACCTCCTGCGGAGTGAAGCGGGCGCGGCGGACGTCGGATGACACGCGGTTGACGCAGAAGACGCAATCGTAGGTGCAGTAGTTTGTCAGCAGAATTTTAAGGAGGGAAACGCAGCGGCCGTCCGGGGTGTAGCTGTGGCAAATACCCTCGCCGTCGGAGGAGCCGACGCCCTTGCCGTTACCGGCGCGCTTGGAACCGGAGCTAGCGCAGGAAGCGTCGTACTTCGCGGCATCGGCGAGGATTTCAAGCTTCTGCTGGACTTGCATCATGAGGATTGGATGTTCGGAACACGCTTCAATGTCCGTGCAAAACGGGGCGAAAACTTATTTTCAGTATAGCGAACATCGGGCGAAGGCCGACTCAGTCGAGGGCGGTGCCGAGTTGGACTTGAAGCTGCTCGAGCGAGACGCCTTTGGTTTCCGGATAGACGAACAGGACGACAAAGAATTGCACCACCATCATGGCGGCAAAAAACAAGAACGGCGCGCCGGAGGAGTGCTTGGCGATGATGGGGAAAGCGAAGGAGATGGCGGCGTTCGCGATCCAGTGCGAGCCGGAGCCTAAGCTTTGGCCCTTGGAGCGGACGCGGGTGGGGAAGACCTCGCTGATGTAGACCCAGATGACGGCGCCCTGGGAGATCGCGAAGAAGAAGATGTAGCCGACCAGCAGCCACAGCAAGGCGCCCCGGTGCTGCCCGGTGTAGAAGACGGCGGCGACGCCGGCGAGCGCGAGCGCAGTGCCGACCGAGCCGATGAGGAGCAGGGTTTTGCGGCCGAGTTTGTCGATGAGGCTCATGCCGAGCAGGGTGGCGACGAGGTTCATGAGGCCGATGAGGACGGATTGCTCATCGGAGGAGATGGAGGAAAAGCCGCCGGAGCGGAAGATGTCGTTGAGGTAGTAGAGGATGGCGTTGATGCCGGCGAGCTGGTTGAAGAGGCCGATGGAGACGGCGAGAAAGATGGGCAGGCGCAGCTTTGCGGTGAACAGGGGCGCATCGGGGTGGGCGGCGTCGGCGTGGATGGCTTTGCGGAGCTCGTCTACCTCGGCTTGGGGGTCGGGCGAGCCGAGGAGTCCGAGGGCGTCGCGGGCTTCGTCGACACGGCTCTGGGTGAGCAGCCAGCGGGCGGAGCGCGGGACAGCGAAGAGCAGGGCGAGGAAGAGCAGGGCGGGAAGGCTGGCGATGCCGAGCTCGTACCGCCAGAGACGCGGGCCGAGGTGGGCGGTCTCAAAGGCATAGTTGGAAGCGTAGGCGAGGAGGATGCCGAAGACGATGTTGATTTGAAAGAGGCCGACCAGTCGGCCGCGGACGCGCGCGGGGGCCATCTCCGCGATGTACACGGGGCCGAGCACGGAGGAGCCGCCGATGCCGAGGCCGCCGATGAAGCGGAAGGCGAGCAGGGAAGGCCAGTTCCACGCGAGCGCGGTACCCAGGGCGGAAAGCAGGTAGAGCACGGCCATGAGGCGCAGGGCTTCACGGGAGCCGATGCGTTGCCCGAGTGCACCGGAGGTGAGGGCGCCGATGACGGTACCCCAGAGGGCGATCGAAACGGTGAGGCCAAGCTGGGTTGCGGTGAGCGAAAAAACCTGCGTGAGCTGGTGCGTGGTGCCGGAGATGACGGCGGTGTCGAAGCCGAAGAGAAGGCCGCCCAAGGCGCCGACCAGGGCACTGCGGAGCAAGAAAGAGTTCAACCGCATTGTTCGTCGTGGCTCCCAAGCCGCCGGGCGCGGCTGGAGGGAGCATACAGGAGCCGGGATGGGTCGCGCTCAGGCAGGGAGGAGGGCAGGGAAGTGCTCGGTGCGGCCTTCCTCAAGGATCCGCATGCAGTCGGCAATGCCGGCTTGCCGGGCGGCGACCATGAGGCGCATGGGCGGCTCCTCCATGGGCTCACGTGACAGGCGAAAGGTGCCGTAATGCATGGGGATCATGGTGCGGCTGCCGAGATCCTGGAAGGCGTGCAGGGCGTCCTCGGGGCTGGTGTGAACGCTGCGGAAAGAGTCTGGGGAGTAAGCCCCGATGGGGAGCAGCGCGATCTCGGGACAGAGGCGGCGGCCGATCTCGGCAAAGCCGGGGAAGTAGGCGGTGTCGCCGCTGTGGTAGACCGAGTGCCCGCCCATGCCGAGGACGTAGCCGCCGTAGCCGCGGCCGACGTCGTTGAACATGCGCGCGCCCCAATGGCGGGCCGGAGTCATGGTGACATGGACGCCGGCGACGGTGCGCTCCTGCCAGGGCTCCATGGTGTGGAGCTCGCGGAAGCCGAGGCGCTCGACGAGGTCGGCGACGCCGTTCGGCACGACGAGCGCGGGCGCGGATACTCCATGGCGCCGGTTGGCGCGCAGCACGCCGCGCAAGGAAGGAAGGTTCAGGTGATCCATGTGCGCATGGGTGAGGAGGACCAGGTCGATGGGCGGCAGGTCGCGGAGGCGCAGACCGGGCTTGCGACGGCGTTTAAGCACAATGAGGAAGCGCGCGAAAACAGGGTCGATGAGAATGCGTTTGCCGGCGAGTTCAAGAAGAAAGGAAGAGTGGCCGATCCAGGTAATGGCGAGCCCGCCGGGGACGGCAGGCTCAAGTATATGCTGCCGGCCCAGGGTAGGGGTGAGGAGGGATTCACGCGTCAAGTGGGAGATAAAGCGGAGTTTGCCGGCTTTGAAACTACGGTTTGGGGCGGTGTTCATAGCGCTGGAGTAGTGATGCTCCAGACAAAAGGAATGCTTCGCGATTCGAAGCGTTTAGGCCTTCGGTGCATTGTCGCCTTTGACGGCCTGGGCCGCCGCGGGGTCGGCCGCGGCTACGGCTGCTTCTGCAGCAGCGAAACCGATCTTGGTGTGCGTCCCGTCGCAGAAAGGCTTGCGGGTCGAAGCGCCGCAGCGGCAAAGGGAAACGGCAGGTTTGCCGGCCAGGTCCCACTCGCCGCCATTGCCGTCGACGAGTCGGATAGGACCTTCTACGCGGAAGGGTCCATTGGGGCGAACTGTAATTGTCACATCAGCCATGGGCTTGTGCTCCTTATGTATCAAACATGCCAAGTGTAGCAGCCGGCCTTCACTCAGGGAGGGAGGTACAAAAGCCAACAGCTCGGGTAGGTCCGCGAGCTGTAAATGGGTTGATTCCCGGTATCTTCCTGAGCATTTCTCCTGTCAGTCTGCACTCTGAGTGAGGCAAGATGCGTCTTTTCCGCACGAAACAGAACGTCCAGGATGGTCATTTCGCGTATGCCTACAGGAGAAATGCGTTAACGGCGTGTGCTTTTCTTCGCGGGGGCACTTTTCTTCGCGGGGGAACTTTTCTTTTTAGTAGCCGCCGTCGTAGTCCGTTTTGTACTCGCGGCTGT
Organism: uncultured Acidobacteriaceae bacterium; assembly: GCA_964247895.1. Taxonomy (GTDB): domain Bacteria; phylum Acidobacteriota; class Terriglobia; order Terriglobales; family Acidobacteriaceae; genus EB88. Next base: position 16,221 of record CAXTWG010000031.1, on the reverse strand, counting down.
GGTTTTCTTCACCGCTGTTTTCGTCACGGGTGTCTTCTTTGCGGCTGTTTTGCCCGCCGGCGCAGCTTTCTTGGTAGAAGCGGTCGTTTTCGCGGTTGTTGCCTTCTTTGCTGGAACGATTTTCTTTGCCGCCGCCTTTTTCGCGGGTGTTGCCGTTTTCTTTCCCGCCGTTTTACTTGCCGCTGTCGTCTTCGCAGGAGCTTTTTTTGCTGCAACTACAGGCTTCTTTGCAGAGGCTGTTTTCTTCGCGGGAGTTGCTGTTTTCGTTGCTGAGGCAGTCTTCTTCGTACTTGCGGATTTTTTAGCGGCTTTTTTCGATGGGGCAGCGCTGCCCGACACATTTTCCGGGTGCACCAGCTTATTGAAGTTGCTTTGTGCGCCTTCGGCTGTCACCTCCTGGTACACGAGCGAAAGATTGCTTGCGTCGAACTTTTCGAAAAACTCGTCCCACGAGATTTCGTTGAGTTTGGAGTCATTCGCATTGGTCGCGCCGGGGAACTCGATCCGGATGATTCCGGTTCCGCTCGCGCTTGTGCTCGTTACCTCGGCAGGCTTGCCACCGCGCGCCTCGGCCCACTGCCGTATTTCGTCATGATCCTGCGTCGTCTTTGACAAAGCCATATGTCTCGAACCTCCTGATTTTCCTGCATGCCATCGCGCATTCTGATCGTGCGTGCGCCTGTATCTCAGCATGGGATGGCAACACGCTACAACATGTTTCCGACGGTGCACAAAAAAATGTGCACCGAAAGAGTACACACTCACTCTGCGTTGCTGTCGAGCAAGCGCAAAGCCTCGCGGAAACCATGCGGCGTGCCGGTGTCCACGTAATGTGTGCCGGCTGCGATGCCGACTGCACTGCCGCCCGAGCGCAGCCATGCATTGATGAGCGTGCCGAGATACTCGTCCTTGCGGCCGGGCTCAAGCCACAACTCGCGCAGCTCATGGAAGATGCCGCCGGGCATGCGCACGGCGCCCCACACGAGCCGCGAAGCCGGGTGCTGCTCCTTGACCTCGATGCGAAGAACGGCGCCGTTTGCATCGAGCACAACGGCGTCGAACAGCTCGGGATGTTCGACGGGGAAGAGCAGAAAAGCGAGCTCATCGGATGGCAGCAAGGCGAAGCCGTCCTCGGGGAGCCAGACGGTATCCGGCAGGCCGATTAGCACTTCCTCGTTGTCGTCGTCCGGGATGAGCGGAGAGGCGCAGAAGAGGGCATCGCACAAGCCTGCTGCGCCGGGCTGCACGACATACACGAGAGGAACGCCGAGGTAGCTCGCGCCGTAGTACTCCAGGATGTCGGACTTGCCGGGCGAGATGACGAAGCAGATCCGCGTCGCGCCCGCGCGCACCATGCGTTCCAGCAGGTATTCGCTGACCGCGCGCGGACGCTCGACCGAGCCGCCCGAGTGGACCTCATTGCGTGTGCCGACGGGCAGCAGCTCCTTTGAGAAAGCGAGCGGCTGCATCCTGCTGCCGCGTCCCGCGGCCGGTACGACTCCCCACATAGCTCCTCAGCTTTCCAGGGCCAGCGGCGGCGCCGCGTGGCTCCACAACTGTTCCAGTTGGCGCGCCCGGTGCGCCGCCGTATGTTCCGACAGTACGCGCTTGCGGGCGCGCGCCGCCATGCGGCGGAGCTCCTCCGGCGAGCGCTCGAGCGCGGCGCGGACGTCCGCAGCGGTATGCGCGAGGAGGATTTCTTCGCCAGGGAGGAGAAAGCTGTCCAAGCCTTCCCATGCATCGCTGACCAGCGGCGTTCCGCACGCGGCAGCTTCAAACAAGCGACCCGACGGGCACCATCCCCATGCCGCCATGGCCGCGCGCGTGACGTTGAGCGTGAGCCGCGAGGAGGAGAAGAATGCCGGGTGCAGCTCCGGCGGCACATGGTGGACGAAGTAGATGTTCGGCGCCCAGGGAAACTCTTTTGGGTACATCGCCCCGCCGATCAGGAAGCGCTTTTCCGGCAGCAGGTTTGCCGGCTCGAGAAAAAGCTCTAGAAGCCGTGGCTGCCGGTCCGCCGCGTAAGTGCCGAGGTAGGAAAGGTCCGCCGTGAAAGCCGACTGGGGCGCGGCAGGCCGGTGCGCTTCGGGATCGACAAACCCGTACAAAGGGGTGACGCTGCGTGCGCCGAGCCGCTGCGAGAGCGCCTCGAGGGCGGGGCCGCCGGTGTAGCTGAGCACCAGGTCGAAGCCGCCCAGCCCATGTGTGGGCAAGTACTCGACCGCGTGCCCGGCTGCGAGCGCATCGAGGGTCACGGGGGTGTCCAGATCGTAGAAGCAGGTAAAGGGCACTCCTGCCCCGAGCACGCGCTCGCACACCTGCGCGCCTTGGGGGCAGTAGCTTGTCACCATCGCGACATCCGCATCGCGGAGAGCCCGTTCCATGCGCGCCCAGTCTTCGTCGAGGCTTTTATAAAGCGCGAGTTGCACCCGTTCCGGCTGCGCCCACGGGTCCCGGTGTTCCGCGTAATAAGGCACGTCTTTCTCGAAAAATACAACCTGGTGCCCGGCTGCCGCGAGCGCCCGCGTCAAACCCCTCCACAGCGTTGCATGCCCGTTGCCCCAGGACGAGCTGAGCGCCAGGCCAAAGATGACGATTTTCATGTGCCCGGTACGATGTTCGCAAGGGCCCGTGTGTTTTCCGCTTTGTACGTTTCCGCACCCTGCGCGTCCATTTGTGCTTCACGGGGAATTCGGTTGACGCTTCGTCAGAATAGCCTTGGCTCTGGCGGGTTTATAAGAATTGATGAATTGCTGCATCTGCGTGCTGCTGAAAAGCCGGATTGGCCAGGTCTGGGAAGATCTCACTTTGGTCTATGACCGGTCCGGTAAGCTTCTTTTCCGCACTTGCATAGAAGACGCCGCTCTTAAGGGACGGATCGGTCACTCCAGCGACGACGCGTCCGGCGCCCGTCTGGAGAGAGTGCGCCAAACCGAGCATGGGAGCGACGATCGGCATCAGGATGTACTGCATCAAGATCCGTACATGGGTAGGCATCGAGCCGGCGATCTCGGTGCCCTGCGTATTTCCGGGGCTCATGGTGACGAGCTGTAGATTTGGGTACTTGCGAGCCTGCTCCGCCATCCACATCGCAGCGGTATACTTCACCTCGCCATAAGCCAGGGCAATGTTGAACTTCTTCCCGGCGAAGTCCTTGCCTGTGATGACGTTTACAAAATCCTGCACCGAAGAGGTCGGCAGCGCAGGCCTCTTCATGCCCATTTGTGGAAAGCCGCGGGCTGCCTCGCTGCCGAGGTATACCGCTGCCTGCGTGAGCCGGCCGGACGCGATGAGGCCTTCCATCAAAGCGACATGGCCGAGCACGTTGGTCGCGAAAATTTGCGTTACGCCGTCTTCGGTCAGGGCGAGCGGGGTTTTACCGCCCGAGCCGCCGGCGTTCATCACTAAAGCATCTACCGATCCCTGCAGCCCCCGGAGCGCCGATCGAACATTGCTCACGTCGGACACATCCATCAACACGACCGTAAAGATCGATTTGCCGGTCTTTTGTTCGAGTTCTTGCTTTGCCACTCGTGCCTTGTCCTCATTTCGACAAGCGAGATAAACCCGCTCCACACCCGGCCGTAGAGCCATCTGATGGGCGACTTCCTTGCCGATGCCGGCATTGGCTCCGGTGATCAGAACGCTTTTGATTTTTCGCATACTCATCAAATTTCTCCTTTTAGTCATGCCCTCTTATTGTGGAGCGTATACTTCAGATGTTCGCGCGAAAGAGTCCGATGCAGAAACGCTGCCTCTAATAGGCGGAGAAAGTAAGAGCCATGGGAGTTGCGAATGGAGCGAGCGGAAAAATGGGGCGGCCTCGAAGTTTCGACACAGACGCTGCCCTCGACGCCGCGTTAAAGGTTTTCTGGGCCAAGGGCTATGAAGGCACGACGGTTTCAGATCTGACCAAGGCGATGGCGCTGAATATGTCGAGCCTGTACGCAGCCTTTGGGGATAAGGAAAGTTTGTTCCGCCAGGTCGCCGTGCGGTATGCCGAGGATGCATCCGCTCTGTATGAAAAAGCGATGGCCAAGCCTACGCTGTACGAAGCTCTGTCGAACTTGTTTTCGGCTATCGTCGTTTTCCTGAACCGGCCGGGCTACCCGCCGGGCTGTCTTACGGTTATGGGGGCGCTGGCGACCGGCTCGGCAGCGGCGCCGGTGCAGCAACTGCTACTGCAAATGCGCACCATGGGCCAACTTCGGTTACAGGAGCGATGCGAAGAAGCTCAAAAGGCTGGCGAGCTGCCGGAAACCATGGACATTCCGGCCTTCGCCCGCTATCTCGCGACCATCCTCTGGGGGCTGATGGTGCAGGGGGCAAGCGGAGCCACGAAGGTGCAGATGCAGGGCATTGCGGAGACGGCCTTGCAGCATCTGGCACAGGATCTTCTTTATAAGTAACTCGCTGTTCCAGCCGAACAGCTTTGTTTCCACAACCATCTTATGTTTCTGCAACCACCTTTCTTTGAAAGGTAGCCGGAGGCGACGTGATTAACGGCCGCGCCAGCGATCGGGTCCAGTACATTGCCACCTTTGCTGTAAAGCCAATCGACGTCCGCAGCTGTATCTTGACGAGAGTCTTTCAGGCGATCCGCGTCGATGCATTGAACTCTTCCGAGCGGGGAGCTGTGGAAGATCCGGCTGTTCTACAGAAAGGTTTGGAGCACCTTAAACAGGTTTTGGAAAACGCTTGAACTATTGGTTGAGAACCGGGCCTGGGAGCTATCGTCATCGCAGGTGTTCGGTCATTTGCAATGCGATTCGTGAGCATGTTGCACACTTGTCCTTCCATGTATCTTCCAACAAGCTTGACCCAACACGGGCCCGTTTCCTCGCCCCTTTCATAACTCGGTGTCCCGCATGGCGAGACACCGTTGGAAGGCCGGCTACAGCAGATCAGGAGTTTACGAGATGCCTATGCCGAGACCAGGCAACCACGCAGCGATTTCGCTTCCGATCAGGTGCGGGTTATCTTCCTGCAGGTAGTGCAGTCCCGGCCCGAGGTCCACGGTTCGTGAGTTATGAAGGTGCTCTGTATACCACTTGGCAAGCTCCTCGTTGATGATGACTCCCGGATGGCCCCAGAAGAGGAGCTTCGGCAACTCATTCGCCAGCAGCCATTCGTGATATGCCTCCACTATCTTGGCCACATCTGCGGGATCGCCTGCGATGGGGGCGTCATTTGGAAAGCGGTACAGGGGTTCGCGTGAAGCGGGATCGAGGAAGGGTGCACGGTAATGACCCATCTCGACCTCGCTCAGCTTGCGAACCACAGCGCTCGGCAAGAACTGCTCGATGAAGAAGTTATCGTCGATGGTCATCTTACGGCCAGTCTCGGGTGCGCGGAGAGCCTGAAAGGTCTCGCGGCCGCTCTCGGGGAAGTCTTCCCAGGTTGGCCAGGGACGACCGAATTCCATGAAGGCCAGACCCGCTATCCGGTCCCCGTGCTGCCGCGCCCAGTCAAACCCGAGGACGGAACCCCAATCGTGCAGCACCAAGACGATTTTGCCTTTGGGCACGACCGCATGGAGAAAGGCATCAACGTAGCGAGCCTGCTCCGCGTAGCGGTACTCCGAGCCGGGTAGTTTGCCCGAGTCCCCCATGCCGATGAGGTCAGGCGCAATACACCGGGCTTTCTCCGCCACGTGAGGAATGACATTGCGCCAGAGATACGAAGAGGTGGGGTTGCCGTGCAAAAACACGACCGTTGCCTCCGTTGAGGGTCCTGCCTCGATATAGGCTATCTCCGAGTCGAGAACCTTGACCCATTTCTTTGTGAATGGGAAATCCGCAGAAATGCTTTCCATAATTCGCTCCTTGCTGTGATGAGAACGTCGTTGTTCACCCTCGCTGGATGGACATGCTTGTAAGATGCATGAACTAACCGTTTGGTTCACGTATACTACTCCCTGTATGCGAAAACCGAGTCAAGAAAGAATTCTCCTGCCCGGCGATGACCTGAAAGCCGTCACTCGCCGCAAGGCGGTGCCGCACAGGTTCGTGCTGGATGCAGTCGCAGAGGTCGCTCCTACAACTCGCGCCATGTTCGGGGCTTTGGCGATTTATGTGGGAGAGAAGATCGTCTTCATCCTTCGGGACAAACCGGACGAGCCTGGCGCGAATGGGGTATGGCTAGCAACCGCGTCCGGAGATGACGAGAGCTTACGTCCCGAGTTTCCGAATACGCGATCTGTTCGGATCATGGGAAAAGATATATCCGGGTGGCTATTACTCCCGTCCGATACGCCGCACTTCGAGGAGAGTGCGCTGCGTGCCTGCGAGCTCGTTGTCAAACGAGATCCTCGCATTGGGAAAGTGCCGAAAAGCAAGCGCCGCCCGACCTCTAAACTTTGACTCAGTGCAACGAGGGAGAGAAAGGCCCTATCTGACACGATACGTCGGGGTCCTGTGGGGGCCTTCGCGCCAAGCGCTGGTCCGTACCGGATAAGGTAGATTCCATGGGCGATTCCGAAGCGACACGGGAACGGATACTGAACGCAGCGACGGAGGAGTTTGCAGGCTATGGTCTCGCCGGTGCCCGCGTCGATCGCATTGCAGAGGCTGCGTCGGCGAACAAGAACCGGATTTACGCATACTTCGGCAGCAAGGAACGTTTGTTTCAGACCGTCATCGAACGCAGCATCATGAACCTTTATGAATCGGTCCCCTTCACAGCGGAAGACCTTCCGGATTACGCCGCGCGGCTGTTTGACTTCATCACCGCCAATCCCAACCCGGTCCGCCTGGTAGCGTGGTTCGGTTTAGAATTCCGAGCGGATTGGGGCACCTGGTCCGGGACCGCAAAGGGAGCTATGGATGTCAAGTCCAATGCGATCGCAAAAGCTCAAAGGGAGGGTTTTGTGGAGCGGGAGCTTTCGGCCGAATCGGTCCTGATTTTAGTCGTTTCGCTGGCCTCGGCTTGGTCCGTGGCCAATCCTTCAAACCAGCTGATCGATCCGGGTGCCCTGGACCGCCGTTCGGAAACCCGCAAAACACTGCGCTTGGCCGTCGGTAAGCTCTCACAAGTCCGGCCAGCAGCAGAGTGAACGTTTCAGTTTTTTTCCTTTCGCGATGGATAGTCTCGACCCGTTTACAGTGCATGCTTCTCAGTGGGATACAGCCGAATCCCGCTTACGTGCATCCTCGCCCGCTTCAAGGTGGGCGGACACACCCCGGCGGCAGATGAGCCGCTGGGGTGTGTCGGGGAGTATTGCTACAAAGCAGCGGACGGCTGCTCCGTTGCAACCTTGTCGGCGTAGAAGCGATGGATCGCGGCGGAGATTTCTGCCAGGCTATCCTCCACTGCGAAGTGGCCGGCATCCAGCCGGTGCATCTCTGCATGGGGTAGATCCTTCAGGTAAGCTTCACCACCTTCAGGAGTGAAGAAAATGTCCTTCTGGCCCCAAAGGATAAGCGTTTTTGGCTGACGCTCACGCATGAATGCCTGCCACTGCGGATAAAGCGCGACGTTGTTTTTGTAATCGTAAAAGAGGTTGAGCTGGACACGTTTCGCGTTCGGCCGCTGGAGAAGAGCCGCATCAATGATCCAATTGTCGGGGCTGATGAGGTTCGGGTCGCGCGCACCATGCAGGTAGATATTTTTGATCTGATCTTCTTCCAGAAAGGCGGCGAGAGGCTTCTCCGTCTCAGGACTGCGATTGATCCAGAGCGCGTTGCGGAACCCGTCCCAGGCTGCCGTAAAGCCAACTTCATAGGCATTGGAGTTTTGGACGATCAACCAATCGAGTTGCTCGGGATGGCGTCCAATGATCCGAAAGCCGACTGGCCCGCCATAGTCCTGCACGTAAAGCCCGTAATGATGAAACCCTTGTGCCCTGAGAAAGTGTTCCGTGACTTCCGAGAGCCTGTCGAAGGTGTATGCGAATTTCGCCGGATCGGGCATATCGCTGAGACCAAAGCCGGGGTAGTCGGGCGCGATCACATGGAAGCGACCGGCCAAAGCTGGGATGAGTTCGCGATACTGGTGGGACGAGGCTGGAAAGCCATGAAGTAGAACCAGCTTGGGGTGAGAGGGATTGCCGGCCTCACGATAAGCGACCTCCAATCCATCAACTTCAACGGTTTTATAGGAGACCTGCTGTGTTTGAGCTGATGCACCAACGCTCGCACCAAGCGAAGGTGCAACGGGTTGAGTAGCTACTTCGATCTTTTTGGCAGTGATCATTCATCTCTCATCTAGATGGGCGTCTGCTGTTACAGCCCATTATTTTTTAGAGTGTAACAAAAGGCATAAAGTTACCCGTAGATGAAATAAGAGAGCAAATATTTTTGGCTTGGTAACTGGAATGTGAGGTTGGGGAGCGACGCGTGGATGCGATGTTCGTGCGTTGTTTGTAGAGTTCCACGCTAGTGATGTTGCGTGACTGGGGTTGCGTGACTGGGTTCGCGTGATTGGGGTTCAGAGTTCCGCCGGCCTGCGTCTTCTCCGGGGATCGCGCAAGACGGACACCAAACCGGCGGCCATTCTGATAGACTTAGCGAGTCGTTGCAGTGACAGATTTCGAAATTCGCCTTGGCAGCCATTCGGTGTCCAGAACAAGCGAAATCGGATTCAAGCAGCGAATATGGCTGAATGAGAGCGAAATTCGAGATCACGCATTCCATGTGTTTTACCACCATGTTGTTCGTTTACAACGTGGGGACGTAGCTCAGTTGGTTAGAGCGCTGCCCTGTCACGGCAGAGGTCGCGGGTTCGAGCCCCGTCGTCCCCGCCATATTCGAAGCACTTATGCATGCATGTGGGTGGTTGACTTAAGATTTCGCTGCCATTCGTTCGGCTGGAACTCGCCACTTAGGAACTCGGTATTTATATTCCGACGCTTGAACAGCTTTACGGCACGATCCAAGCGTCGTGGACCAGACCTTTGGGTATACCCAGTCACTGAAGCAGCAACACTGTCAGGCTTCTCGCTCCTTGGGCTCCGTGGATGATCACTCCCTCGATATCGCCGGTTGCCGACGGGCCCGCCATGAATACGCCATAAGGGCTCGCGGTGATGTCCAGCATGCCGCCGTAGGCTTCGTGGAGGGTAGGCACGATGTCCTTTGGGTCAAGCAGGACGACCAGGTGTTGGGTAAGCACGCCGAGCGAAGAGACGATCAGATCCTCGCTGCTGAGCCAGAGGGCCGCGGCTTCCGCGACGCCGAGTCTACTGCGCACGACGGCAAGCTCGACATCGGCCAGGCTCCCAGGTTCGTCCGTCGGTTGTAGCCGCCGCGTACCGGCAATCTCCGGCACGGTAGAGCAGCGCACTTTCACGTCGGGGAACAGCTCCAGGATTTTTTGCTCAGCCTCGTGCATGTCGCCGACCATGTACGAACAGCCGCCCATGGCAACGAGCTGTTTTTGGAAGAAAGGCACCAGCGACTGGCCCGGATCGGGAAAGCCGTCGACCTGTTCAAGATGAGTAATCTGGCCATGGTAGCCAACCCCGCCGCTCATGGCTTGCGTGCCCAAGGAGGATACTGCATGGGGCAAAGCTACGGCGGGGGTGGGCAGGTTTGCCCGCACAGCTTTTAAGATTGTGTCGCGAGCACTCAAGCCTTGGGTTGTGGAGCTCATGCGTCACCTCGATTGCTTTTGTGCCAGTCGCGGAAGGTTTGCTTCGCGGGAGCTGGCATTGCGCGATGATTTGCCCAGGGGTTAAGTGAATTGTCAAAAATGGCGCCCGGCAGGATTTTAAGCGCTCCAAGGCCCACAGCTTCGGCTGCTTCAAAGGTGGAGGAGTGGGAAAGCACCTCGCCCATCACAGCCATGCCTGCCGACTTCACAGCGGGGAGCTCGCCTTCCGCCGCAACCACCTGACGCCACTTGTAGATCTGGTCGGAGATGTCGATCTTGACCGGACACACCTCCGTACAGCTGCCGCACAGGGAAGAGTGGAAGGGCAGTTCGCGATACTTGTGTACATCGAAGGCCGGGTCGAGGATTACGCCGATCGGGCCTGAATAGGTTGCGCCGTACGACAAACCTCCGCTGCGCCGGTACACCGGGCAGGTATTCATGCAGGCGCCACACCGAATGCATTTAAGAACATGCCAGAAATCGGCGGAACCGAGTCGCTCCGAACGCTTGTTGTCGACCAGGATGAAGTGGAGCTCAGTGCCCGTCCGCGGCTTGTGCAGGTGGGTGGTGTACTGGGTCATCGGCGGCCCGAGCGCGCTGCGCGAGAGCATGCGGAGCATCACACCCAGGTCAGCTACCCTGGGGATCAGTTTTTCGATACCGATGCTGCATACCTGCAGGGACGGCACGGTCACGCCGATGTCCGCGTTACCCTCATTGGTGCACACCACGATGCCCCCGGTTTCCGCAATCGCGAAGTTCGTGCCCGTCATGCCGGCATCGGCCTTCAAAAATTGTGGGCGAGCATCATTCCGCATTGATTCGGCAAGGTAGTGCGGGTCGGAGTTGTTTGCATCCGTGCCCAGATTTTTTGCGAACAGCTCCGCTACATCGGTGCGGAGCTGGTGAATGCTTGGGACCACGATGTGGCTTGGCCGCTCATGGGAGAGCTGCTGAATGCGCTCGCCCAGGTCCGACTCGCGTACTTCGATCCCACCGCTCACAAGCGCCTCGGTCATGCCGCACTCTTCCTGCAGCATCGACTTGCTCTTGATTGCGAGCTTTACCGCGCGGCTCTTGAAGATATCGAGCACGATGCCGTTATGCTCCGCAGCATCGCGCGCCCAGTGCACCTGCACCCCGTTCGCAACGGCTTTCGCCTCGAACTGCTCGAGGTACGTGTCCAGGTGCGTCAGCGTGTGTTCCTTGATCTCCGAAGCGATCCCGCGCAACTCCTCCCATTCGGGCAGCGCGGCCACTGCCTTGTCGCGGTGCTCGCGCATCGCCCAAACCAGGCGGTCGTGAGTTTCCTCGTGCTTTGGGTTATCGATGAACCGCGCGGCGGCTGCTTCCGGGTCTACGGGTTTCTCGCGAAGTATGTGAAGCGGGCTCATGCGAACGGACCTCCATTCAGAATCTGCGCAAGGTGAACCACTTTGAGCGGCAGCTTTTCCCGGTCAATGATCCCCTTCATCTGCAACAGGCAGCTCATGTCGCCCGAAGCGATGTATTCAGCACCCTGCCGTACGAAGTCGGCAGTCCTGTCCTGCCCCATTTTGGACGAAACAGCTGCATCGGTGACACAAAAGCTGCCTCCGAATCCGCAGCACTCATCGATGCGCTGGGCGTCGATGATCTCAAGGCCTTGCACCTTCGAGAGCAGGTCTCTGCTCTTTGAAAAGTATGGCGCGTTCGGAATCTCCGATGGGCGCGCCTGCATAAGTCCTCGAACGGCGGTGCAGCTATCGTGCACGCCGACCTTGTGCGGAAACTCTGCCTTGGGAAACTGCTCCACTTTCAAATCGTCGTGCAGAAACTCCGTAAGCTCGCGGACCGCGCCGCGCACCCGCTGCACCTCCGGGGTCTGCTCACATGCGTCAAGGTGGAAGCGAATGTGATGAACACAGCTTCCGGAAGGTCCGACGATAACCTCATAATCGCGAAAGCATTTGCTGAAGTGTGTTTCTGTCGCTGCCGAGGCGGCCTGGTCGCCGCTGTTGGCCATGGGCTGCCCGCAACAGGTTTGTTCCCCAGGGTAGCTGACGTCATGCCCCAGGCCTTCCAACAGCTGGAGAGTGGCCACTGCCACCTCAGGATAGAAAGCATCGACGTAGCACGGAACGAACAATCCAATTCTCATTGCATGCCCCTTCTTGAAGCCCATCTGACCTGAAAAGCTACTTTGCAGAAAAGCGGTTCAACGGAAGCCAAGTCCGCGTAGGCGGCATATGCGGTCCAGCAGGTCGGGGCTCGCCAGGTTGGCAATGGAATGGCCTCCGCCCGTTGCACGTCCCATTGTGCCAGAAAAGGTTGAATTCCAACTCCGTAATCGAGAAAGGCCCATGTACATTCCCTGTGTGGACTGAAGAGTAAACCCGGCCCGGGGAAAAGAGCAACAAGTGCGAGAAAGCGGTAGGACGGGCATGTTGGAAACGCGGACCGCGAAGCAGTGCCGGTGGGATTTGCTGGCATTGGGGGAGGTTCTGCTGCGGTTCGACCCGGGCGAGAAACGGATAGCGCGGACGCGGAGCTTTCAAGTTTGGGAGGGCGGCGGCGAGTACAGTGTGGCGCGGGCGCTGCGGCGCGCTTTCGGGCTGCGGACGAGCCTGGTGACGGCGCTGGTCGACAACCCGGTGGGCCGTTTGATTGAGGATTGAATGCTGGGCGGCGGGGTGGACCTGAGCCATGTGATGTGGCGCCCCTTTGACGGGGTAATGCGGCGGCTCGCCGGAGAGCTGCCGGAAGTCCTGGTGGGCGCCGGTACGGTGCTGGACTCGGAAACGGCGCGGATGTGCATTCTGGAAGGGGCGCGCTTTGTGGTGAGCCCGGCCGTGAATCTCCGGACGATTGAGATGTGCCACCGGTACGCGGTTGCGGCGCTGCCCGGCGCATTGACGCCGACCGAGATTGTCACGGCATGGCAAGCGGGGGCGGATGCGGTCAAGGTGTTCCCGGCGGGCGCGCTGGGCGGGGCGCGCTACCTCAAGATGCTGAAGGGCCCTTTGCCGCAGATCGAGATGATCCCCACCGGCGGTGTGAGCTTGGGGACCGCGCTGGATTTCCTGGAGGCCGGCGCTTTCGCGCTTGGGGTGGGGACGGACCTTGTGGACCCGCGGGCGGTGGAGGACGGGCGAGCGCAGGAGATCACGGCGAACGCGGAGCGTTACCTGGAGATTGTGCGGCGGCACCGCGGGTAGGTTTAGCTGTTCACTGCCTGGACCGGAGAAGGGAAGGCCGGACGACGATGCCCGTGATCTCGCCGGATGCGAGAGGGAGGGCAGGGCTCGCGGGAAGGCCGGGGCAGGCGTCGAGGGTGAAAGCGACCAGGCCGCCGCTGCCGGCAAGGAGCAAGCGTGTGCCGTGGAAAAGCATCTGGAGGGTTGCGCAACTCGGGGACGGCTGTCTGGTGAAGGCACGCAAAGTGTCCCGCACGGAAAAAGCAAAGCGTGGTGAGCAGAGCTGTGCCCGTGGACGAAGTGCTGGCGAGGTAAACGCGATCGCCCGATGGGCTTAGTGCGAGTGGACCGGCGGTGGCGTGGCTGGGGAGGTCAAGGTGGGCGAGGGTCGAGCCGGGTTCGCCTGTAACGTTGCTCAATCTCAGCACGGAGATGCCGGGCTGAAGCCGGTGCGCGACAAAGAGGAGCGAGCCTGAAGGGTGAAGGGCGAGGTCGGCAGGACCGGAGCCGGGTGGAAACGAGAGCCGATTGGCGGTACGGGCCGTGCCGTGGAAGAGCTCAGGCCAAAACGGATAACGCAACATATCGGCGTCGGCATAGTTCATATAGCAGCCCTCGTAGCGCGGCCCCATGGGCGTGCCCTGGTACTGGGGCGGTACGTGTGGGCCGGTGTAGACGGCGTGAAGAAGTTTTCCATGAACTTGAGCCGTCCAGCGTCTTCCTTCGGGTCTGTCCAGTAACACTGCCATTGCAGTTTGAGCACGGAGGCGCGCTGGGCAATGGCGGTATCCGCGATGCGGGCAGGCGTGTTCACGGCGCCGTCATAGGAGTCGACCGATAAGAAGGAACCCCGCGGGTCGAGCTCGGGTGAGGTGAAGAAGTGCCAAATGGCGGCGCATTCCGCCGGGGTGAAGCTCGCTTTCATGTAGGCGGATTTGTACTTGGCCCGAGCGCCGCCGCCCGAGCCGCCGACGGCGAGGGTGGCTTCAAACCAGGGCAGGCGTGTGATCTCGGGTGAGCCGAAATTCGCGAAACGCGCGAAGAACTCATAGAGGGTGGAAAGATCCTCCGCGCGACCGTCGGGGGTGCAGAACTGGGCGTGCAAGGAAATACCGCCCGGGCTGCCGCGGGGGCTGACATGGAGGATAGTGAACAAGCCAAAGGTGTCCGGCGCGCGGCCGCGCGCGGCGAAGTAGTCGCCGTAGGCTGTGAGCAGCTCAGTGAAACGGGCTTCCGTCATGCTTTCCCAGAAGATCCTAAGCGTTGCATTCACGACTTCGCGCGGGGCGGCTGGGAGGCGGTCGAAGCGGAACGCGGTGATAAGGCCGAAGTTGCCGCCGCCGACGCCGCGGCAGGCGCGAAACAGGTCCGGGTCTCGCGTTTGGCTGATGCGGTGTTCGACGACCTTGCCGGAGGCGTCGATGGTAAGGATGTCGACGGCGGAAAGCCAGTCGATTGTAAGCCCGTGCAGGCGGGAAAGCAGCCAGTAGCCGCCGCCGGCGATGTGGCCGCCCGCGCCGACCATGGCGCAGGTGCCGGCTGGAAGAGTAGCGCCCAGGCGTTTGTAGAGGACCTGGTACACATCGCCGAGCGAGGCTCCGGGGGCAATGGAGACAGCGCTCGAGGCTCCTAACTCCACCGTGCGATGGAGGGAAAGGTCGAGGATCACCCCATTTGGGTTGTTGGCGACAAAGTCTTCGTAGCAATGCCCGCCGGAGCGAACGGTGGGGCGTAGGCCGGAGTCGACCGTGCGTTGGAGGGCATATCGGCAGCTTCCGCGGCATTGGAACACAGCAAAAGGCGGCTGGCGGCTTCAGATTCGGTAGCTGGAAAGCGGAGATTGTGGCCTCGTTTAAGCGTGTCGAAGCGCGGGTCCCGGCGATCGATTGTGATGGGAGTGGAGGGCATCGGCGACTCCGGCCAACGGCCTTACGGCGCAAGCTGTGAAAGCAGAGTATCTCAATGTTGTTCGCGGGCCGCGGCAGCATAGGGCGGTCCGGAGCTGCGGGTATCGAGGGTGGTCCATCGCTTACTGAGCGTGCTGTCGGAGGTAGGCGGCTGGTCCCAGATGTCGGCGGTGAGGCCGTTGAGGTCGTAAACCACCTTGCCATCCTTGACGGTGAGCTCGCAGATTATCTTTCCATCCCGACTTTTTTCGTGTCGATCATGTCGACGAAGCTGAACCGCCCATGCTCGAGCCGAAGCACGGCGACGTCGGCGACCGCGCCGATGGACAGGTTGCCGAGCTCGTCATGCTGAATTTCGTGCGCCGGATGCGAGGTCATCTCCTCCACTACCTGCGGCACAGTCAGGCCGAGAGTCATCATCTTGCTCGCGACATTCAACTCGTCTTTCATGCCGGCGTTCATGCTCGCGATGTGGAGGTCGGTCGAGATGGAGTCGGGCAGGAAGCCGTCCTTGACAAGCGGAGTGGCGACGGACCATTTAAATGAGCCGCCGCCGTGGCCCACATCGAAGTAAATGCCGCGCTTGCGGCCGACAAGCATCGCCGCCGAGGGGCCTCCGGTTTGCGCGTCCTGCTCGCCGCGCAGGCCGGAATACATGTGGGTGTAGATGTCGCCGGGGCGCAGGTGGGTGGCGAGCAGGTCGTAAAAGGGCCGCTCCGGGCGGTTGTCGCCGTAGTCGATCATGATGGGGATGTGTGCGATGTTGCCGGCGAGGACGGCCTGATCAAAAGGCTTCCACTCAGGGCCGGTAAAGTGCGCGCTCTTGATGCCGACGATCAGGCCGGGGTACTTCAGCGCCATGGCTGCAACTGCGCCTGGAGGCGTTCAACGCCTTTAACCACGCAAACCCCGGCAATCCGAACTCGACCCTGGGCTCGGTGCCGGCAGCGGCGGCAGTGGCGGCGAGTAATCCAACCGGACGCGCTCTCGACCCCTCGACGAGGCTTTCGGTCTTCCCCACCAACAACTTTGGAACCATTACGACAGTGCAGAACAGTTTCCAGAACGGTAGTGGCTCCCGTCTGCTCCAGATTGCGGGCAAGATCAACTTCTAGAAGGCGCCGGTGTATGCTTCGGGCCAGTATAACAGGGGGTCGAAGGACAACATGAGAGTTGAGTGGAAGCGGCGCAAATTGGTTCTTGCGTGTATGGCGGCGCTGCTCGGGGGTGCGCGCATGCTGGTCGCGGACACGCCCAAGACGGCGGCCGAGTATAAGGCGAGCCCACGCTGATGGTGGAGGCTTACCGCCATGTGGAGGCAGCTTCAGTTTCCGACGCGATGGAGCAGCTGCTGCATGAGCGTCGCTACATGTCGCATCGGATGCAGGCGATTTTCCCCGCTAAGTTCGCGGGGCGAGCGGTAACGGTAAAGCTGGTGAAGCAGGAGAACCACGACCCGAACGCGCTGGACGGCATGTTGCATGCCATCGATATAGGCGCGGCAGGCTCGGTATACGTGATGACGGTTGAGAACGGGGCGGACA
>CAXTWG010000030.1:10190-29877 GCA_964247895.1 uncultured Acidobacteriaceae bacterium | reverse complement strand
GGTCATGAAGGGGAACGGCTCGACCGGCGTGTAGAAGCCGGTGTGGTCGCCGAAGGGGCCTTCGGTGCGCAACTCGTCGAGTTGAACGTAGCCTTCGAGGATGATTTCGGCGTGGGCGGGGACTTCAAGGTCGACTGTCTCGCACTTGACCAGCTCGAGCGGCTTTTGCCGGAGGAAGCCGGCGATGATGTACTCCTCGACCTCGGGCGGGGCGGGGACGATGGCGGCGAAGGTGGTGGCCGGGTCGGTGCCGATGGCGACGGCGACTTCGAGGCGGTCGTTCCCTTGTTTCGTGTAGGTGACGCGCGAGGACGTAACTGTCCCGCCGGCGGTCTCGGCCATGCGGGCGACCTGGTCGGCGAGCGAGCCGGATTCTGCGCGGATACGGTCCCGAACGTGCTCGGCGGCATTCTTCTGGCGTTGCCAGTGCATGCCAGTGGTTTGGCCGTCATAGACCTGCATGCGGTACATACCCATGTTGCGCTTGCGGTTTTTGTGGTCGCGCGTGATGACGAGCGGCAGGGTAATGTAGCGGCCGCCGTCCATGGGCCAGCACTGGAGAACGGGGAACTTGAGCACGTCGACCGCGTCCCCACGCAGGATGACCTCCTTGCAGGGGGCATCGCGCTTGTCGATGGTCTTCGGGAAAAAGCTGCCGACATCCTTGAGCATGGGGAGGAGCTTGAGCTTGCCCAGCAGCCCCTCGGGGACTTTGAGCTCGAGCAGGGTCTTGATGCGGGCGGCGACCTCGTCGAGCGAGTCCACGTTGAGGGCGAGCTTCATGCGCGAGTCCGAGCCGAACTGGTTCATCAGCACGCGGGCGCCAGGATAGCCTTTGACTTTCTCGAAGAGCAGTGCGGGGCCGCCGGTGCGGCCGCCGATTTTGGAGGCACGGTCGGTGATTTCGGCGATTTCAAGAATCGGGTCCACTTCCTCGCGCACCCGCTTCAGCTCGCCCGCCCGCTCGATCGCCCTGACCCACTCCCGCAAATCCTTGTACGCCAATGTGTTCGCTCCAAAGCCCTAACGGCATCTTCCCCATGCTAAGCGAGCACGCCAATTTCTACCCGCATGCGCCCTCAACCCTGTTCGCCGCACAATGCAAGAAGGGCCCCAGCATCTCTGGGACCCTTCTATGCTGCTGTTAGCGCGCAAGCGCCCGTTGCCCATCCGGCCCATTTGCTTGGGAAAGGCTTACTTTTCGGCCATGCGGTGTTCGAACTCCGCCTCGTTCGGCCCGTGCTGTAGCTCCGGGTGCTCATTTTCCACCAGGAACTTCTGCACGCGCTGCGCATAGTCGGGGTCTGCCTTCTCAAAATGCGTGAGTTGCAGCTCCTGGATGCGGATAGGGGTCTGCCCGAGGCTTCCCGCGATGGACTCGCAGAGCAGGTTTTTCTGCTCCTCGCTCATCAAACGGAACAGGTCGCCCGCCTGCGTGTAGTCGTCGTTGTCTTCGCGGTGGTTGTAGCGCGCCGCCGGCTCGCCCGACAACTTGATTGGCCGGTCGCGGAACTTGTCATCCTGCTTGGAGCCGCCGAAGCTGTTCGGCTCGTAGTTCGGCGCCGATCCCATGTTGCCATCGAAGCGCATCGCGCCGTCCCGGTTGTAGTTCATCACCGGGCACTTGGCTGCGTTCACGGGCAGGGTCTCGTAGTTGGTGCCGATCCGGTAGCGGTGCGCATCGGGGTAGCTCACCAGCCGCGCCTGCAGCATCTTGTCCGGCGAGAAACCCATGCCGGGCACCACGTTCACAGGGTTAAAGGCAGCCTGCTCCACATCCTGGTGGTAGTTCAAAGGGTTGCGATTTAGCTCAAACTCGCCTACTTCAATGAGCGGGAACTCCCCATGCGGCCACACCTTGGTCAGATCAAACGGGTTGAACTTGGTGTAGTTGTACGCCTGGTCCTCGCCCATGACCTGGATGTACACGGTCCACTGGGGGTAGTCGCCCTTTTCAATCGCGTGGAAGAGGTCGCGCTGCGCGTAATCCGGGTCCGAGCCGGCCAGTTCCTCCGCTCGCTTCGGGTGCAAGGTCTTGTTCCCCTGCTTGGTCTTGAAATGCCACTTTACGTAGACAAGCTCGTCTTGCTCATTGATAAGTGAAAACGTGTGGCTGGCGTAGCCGTTCATGAACCGGTAGCCGTCGGGGATGCCGCGGTCGGAGAACAGGATGGTGACCTGGTGCAGCGACTCCGGCGAGAGCGACCAGAAGTCCCACATCATCGTGGCCGACTTCAAATTGGTCTGCGGTTCACGCTTCTGCGTGTGGATGAAATCGCCGAACTTGAGCGGGTCGCGGATGAAAAAGATCGGCGTGTTATTACCGGTCATATCCCAATTGCCCTGTTCGGTGTAGAACTTGACCGAGAAACCGCGCGGGTCGCGCGCCGTGTCCGCCGAACCTTTCTCGCCGCCGACGGTCGAGAAACGCGCGAAGGTTTCACAGGTATTGCCTACCTTGGAAAACAAAGCCGCTTTGGTGTACTGCGAGATATCGTGCGTGACCTTGAACTTACCGAATGCGCCCGAGCCCTTGGCATGTACCACGCGCTCCGGCACGCGCTCCCGGTTGAACTGCGCCATCTTCTCAAACAGAAGATAGTCTTCCATGAGCACGGGACCGCGACGGCCGGCGGTCAGAGAGTTTTGGTTGTCGCCCACCGGACGGCCATTATTGAGGGTAAGAACAGGGTTCGGCTTTGACGCGCCCGCGTCTTGCTGACCAGCTCCATGATTGCCATTGTCCTTCGCCATAGAAAAGCTCCTCTTCGATAAAGACTATTCTGTTTCAGGGCGGATGTCTTCCTGTGAAATTCGCCCGCGGTAGGAGAGTTCAGCGGCTAGCCATGGGGGAGAGCCGCTCATTAGTTCTGCCCTGCTTGAAGTTTGGACGATGCGACCGGTAGAAGGACTCCGGAATGCAGCCGACCGGGGATAAGCTCTCCGGCTTTGCCGAACTCAGCTTGCTCGAAGCGTTTCGAGGGGCATCTCCGTCCCGGCGATAGCCACCAGAGGGTAGCCGAGTTGCTTCCACCCGTCGTATCCGCCGAGCAAGGGGCGTACACGTGCTACCCCCATTTTACGGATCGTGAGTGCCATGCGCACCGCGGTTTCCTCGTTCGGGCAGGTGCAAAAGAGCACTACTTCGCGGTCCCGCGGCACCTCCGCACTTACTTCCACCAACCGGTCCGGCGTAAGCACCACAGCGCCCGGCAGGGTGCGCGGATCCGGCAGATAATCCAAAGGGTGCCGCAGGTCGACTAGGTAGAACGGCTCCCCGGATTGCATCCTTGCCAGCAGCGCTTCCGGCGTCAGCCGGTCCATGCGGATTTCCGCAAGGGAGCGGCGCTGCCGCATGATGCGGCTCCCGATCCAGGCAGCCAGCAGAAGTGCGAAGAGGGCAACAGCGAAGTGAGCCACCCAGCCAAGCGCATTGGGGTGAAGCTTCAGCAGATCGCCGGCGAACCGCCCGCCGACAACAAAAGCCAGCGCCCACAAGAGCACCCCGCCCGCGTCGAAAAGCAGAAAGCGCCGGAAGCTCATGCCTGTTTGCCCGGCAATGGCGCCCGCCATGGTGTTGAGCGCAGGAAGAAACTTACTGACGAGTAGCGTGCTCGCGCCGTGCTTGCCGAAGTAGCCTTCCGTGCGTTGTACGCAGGTATCCCGGCTGGGCGAAAGTCGGCACAACAGACGCACCACGGTGTGCCCGTAACGCTTACCCAGGAAGTACCAAGTGATGTCGCTCACAAGCGACCCTGCAAGGATGGACACAAGCACGGGCAGGAGATGCAGCTTATGGGTCGCGGTAAGCGTACCCGCCGTAATGAGCAGCGGCGCGGAAGGGAGAGGAAGCCCAATCTGCTCGGCAAATACCCAGATCAAGAGCACCAGGTAGGCGTGCGCGAGAAAGATTTGGGCGAACGGCATGCAGATCTCCAAGGGGGAGGAAAAGCCTCCCCCGTTCGAGTAGATGCGAGCAGGGTCTTCCGGGACGCGGAATCGGGCTGTCCCCCGGCAGCCGTCAGGGCTTGACGCGCACCTTCGGCTCGACGGAAAGCCCGGGCCGCAGCAGATGGTCCCGGTCCTCGGTCTTATCCCTCAGATCGATCCGCACGGGGACACGCTGCACAACCTTTACATAGTTGCCGGTCGCGTTTTCCGGAGGAAAAAGGCTCAGCACGGAGCCGGTCGCTCCGCCAATCTGGGTGACCACGCCATCGTAGCGCCGTCCGCCGTAGGCATCTACGGTAACACTGACCGGCTGCCCCGGTGTCATATAGTGGAGCTGGGTTTCCTTAAAGTTCGCCGTAATCCAGATGTCGTCGAGTGAGATCAGCGTGGTCATATTCTGGCCGATGGAAACGTTCTGCCCCACTTCAGTGCTTTTGCGCGTAATGATGCCGTCCACCGGGGCCACAATGCGGGTATAGCTCAGGTTGAGCCGCGCCTGCGCCAAAGCGGCCTTGGCCTGGTCTACCTGCGCCGATGCCTGGTCCGCCCTGGCTTTCTGAATTCTGATCTGTTCCGGCGCTGTTTTCGCGTTTTGCAACTGCGCCCTGGTTTGCACGACCCGATCCTGCGCCATGCGCACCGCAGTTTCCCCGGCACCCGCGGTCTGCCTCGCCTGGGCCAGTGCCGCTTCATCCGCCCTCGCGGTTGCAACCGCCTGATCGAATTGCTGCTTGGAGATCACGTCGCGCTGCACCAGCGGGGTATAGCGCTCTACGTCGAGCTTGGCCTTGATGTAATTCGCATCCGCCTGCGCGATCGCGGACCGGTTCGCTTCCAGCTGCTGTTGCGCCTGCACAACCCCGCTGTCCGCCTGCGAAAGGGTGGAGGCGATCGCTGCCAGATTGGTGTTCACGCTCACGGCCGTGACCGGAACGTTGACCGTGGTGGACTGGAAATTCGACACCGCGGCTGCGAGATTGGCCTCATCCTGCTGCACCGTGGTCTGGTAGTCCTTAGGGTCGAGCTCAACGATCACCTCGCCTGCCTTGACCGGCTGGTTTTCGTTCACGGGCACGCTCACGACTGTGCCGGCGATACGCGAGGAAATCTGCAGCAGATGGCCGTTGACCTGGGCGTCGTCGGTGTCTTCAAAAAAAGTGGAATGCCAGTAGAACAGCAGCACGCCTACCAAAAGCACGGCCACTACAAGAATGATGATGAAGCGGCGGCGCGACTTCTGGCGGGGGTTGTCCTCGCCCTGCTTCTGGTCTTGCTTCTGGTCTTGCTTCTGGCCTTTCTGCTCCTGGCCAACCTCTGTATCCGGTGTTTGCTCTGCCACTTACTTGCCTCCCACGTACTGCTTCAGGTTCGTCGTCGCCACGCCGAGGGCGCGCGCCAGCCCGAGCTTGGCGACATTGTGCTGGTACAAACTCGCGATGTACTGGTCGTCGGCCTGCGCCACCTGCTGCTGCGCCTGCGAAACGGCCAGGTTGTCTGAAATGCCCGCCGCGTAGCGCTGCTGCGCCTCGCTCAAAGCCTCGCCGGCAAGCCCCACGTTGCTTTGCGCGACGGAAACCTGCTTTTGCGCCGATTGGATATCGAGGATACTGTCGCGCACATCCTGTGCGATCTGCCCGCGCAAATTGCTCAACTGCGCCCGCTTCTGCTCCAACTGCTCTTCGGCGAGCGCTTCGTCGCCGCGGATCTTTCCTTCTTCAACCACGGGTACGGCAAAGGTGCCCACGGCATTGCCTGTGCCATGCGAGTGCCGCACATTCGGACCGATGTCCCCGTAGTCGCCGGTGAACGATACTGTGGGGTAGCGCTCCGCTTTGGCCGCGCCTTTCGCGTAATCTGCGCCTTTCAGCTGCTCGCCGAAATTCGCGAGGTCCTTGCGGGTACCGAGCGCCTGTACCACGGCCGCATCCGGGTCGACCTCGTCCAGCTGCACGTAAGGCACGGCATCGGTCAGGGTGAACTGCTGCTCAACTGGCAGCCCGATCACCCGGGCGAGTGCCAGTCTGTCTTTGTCCAGCGTTCCTTGTGCCTGGATCAGATTTTGCTGCTGCGTCTGGTAGTCCACCTGTGCCCGCAACTCATCGAGTAGCGGCGAGGTTCCGGCCAGATGCTGCTGATGCGCCTGGTCGAAGGAAACCTTCGACGTAGCAACCTGTGCCTGTGTCGAAGCCACCCGCGACTGATCCGCAATGACTAGAAGGTATGCATTGCCGACACTCAGGATCACTTCGTTCCGCGCGTCCTCGACAGCCAGCTGTGAGCCGAGGAAGTTGTGCTTGGCCGCGAGATAGTTCCGTATCGAAGCGACGTTGATCAGATTGAGCGTGAGCGTCGCCCGGAAATCCTGGTAGCCGTACGGCCCGATGATCGCAGGAAATCCGGGAATGCGGAGCCCTTGCGCCTGGAGGTTAACCTCGCTCACCGCATCCTTGATCGCGACGTTAATAGTCGGAAGAAGCTGTTGGAGCTCGGTCAGCTGTGTCGAGCGCGCGGAAATCTGGTTCGTTGTCGTCAGAATGAGCCCGAGATTGTGGCGCAAACCGAGGGCAATCGCATCATTGAGCGAAAGCGGGATCGAACCGGGTATGACATGCCCATCGGCCACGCTGCCCTGGTAATTATCCGTCGTGACCTGGGACTGCGAAACCGTGGTTGGGGTCGGCAGGGTTTCGATAGTCGGCGTAGTAGCTGCGCCGATCTGCGCCTGCGATGCGAGGGGACAAAGCACCCCGGCCAGCAATATCCCAAACTTGATGGCCGACGCCCGGCCCCGCACTCCTTGCCCCACACACACTCCCAAGCCGCGCTGATCGCGCGGATGCATATACCCGCAAGACTCAGATGCGCCAGCACCCGTGAAGTTGAACTTTGTTGCGCACCCGAAATAATTCTTAAAGCCGTTCTCGCACTTGCGTAGGGAGACCAGCGGCACTCCTGGTGGCTTTCCCGTCAAGAAAAGCCCCACCTGAACAAGTTTTTAAACCTGCACCGGCGCGGAAACCGCATTAAGCAGGGACCGGCGCCAAACCTGGCGCGTGCGCGAGCGAGTCAGCAAGTGAGCACAGCGCCCTGCGAAAAAGATTGCCGACTTTTTCAGGAGTCCAATTGCGGGTTTGCTCCCCGCCGGCTTCGCGCAGCAGGCTCGCCGCCGCCTCATTGCCCTGCCCCAGCACGGCACGCTGCACAAAAACAGCACGCTGCGCCGCGGGAAGCTCTTCAAGCCATTGCCGCGCGGGCAAGCCGAGTTCCTGCCCTTGCCCTTGCAGCCATGCCCGCAGCTGATCGGGAGTTACCCCGGCAGCCTGCAATTCGTCATCGTGCACACAGGGCGACGGTTCACTCGCATCCTCAGCCTGGCCGGCAAAGGCCAGCGGCTGCTCCGCGGCGAGCTGAGCCAGGGCCGCACGGGTAACAGCCCGCCGTGCCTGCTGCCGCGCTGCCTGCGGCTCCATGCATGGATCAATCTCCACGGTCGCCAAAGCCCCTTCTATCAGGGGCAACGCCCGGCCGCCGCCCCCTACCAGCAGTGAAGCGAGCTGAAACAGCTCCTCCGCGATGCTGCCCACTGCGTTGCTATCCCCACATCCGTCGCTGCGCATAACCGTCCTCCCCGCCTGCTCTCACCTTCATGTTCTGCCGAGTCGATGCGCGGGTCAACTCAAACCGTGTCTTATCAACATGAACTGAGCTTCGCTTCTTCATAATAGGATGGTGAACGTGCCTGCCGGGGACGGCAGCTCTCCTATGGACGAAGCTCAACGCAACCTGTTTATTTCGCGCGACAGCTCCTGGCTATCCTTCAATCGCCGCGTACTTGAAGAAGCGCACGACCCCGCCAACCCGCTTCTTGAGCGGGTCAAGTTTCTTTCAATCACCGCTTCCAACCTCGATGAGTTCATCGAGGTCCGGATTGCCGGCATGCTCCAGCGCATCGAGGAAGGCCAAGGCGAGCCCGGCCCGGACGGCATGACCGCCCAGGGTTTGCTCGACCAGATCAATGCCGACGTCCATGACTTTGTCGCCGAGCAGTACTGCTGCTGGCAAACCGAGCTCCACCCCGCACTCTGCGAGGCCGGCATCCGCGTCCTCCACTGGGCCGAGCTCACCGACGACGCCAAGCGCGCCGCCTCCGAGTTTTACGCGCGCGAGGTCGACCCTCTGCTCACCCCCATCACCATCGACCCGCGCCACCCCTTTCCGCGCGTGCTCAACAAAGCGCTTTGCGTGGCGCTGCTGCTCCGTCACAAGCGCCGGGGCGCGAATGCCGCCGTGCTCGGCGTCATCACTGTCCCGCGCGCCCTGCCCCGCTTTGTCCGCCTGCCACAAACGCCGGACAGCTCACCAAACAGCACCACGACCGATTTCCTCTTTCTTCCCGACCTCATCAAGCAGCAGGCCGCCGGGATGTACCGGGGTTACCAGATCCTCGCTACCGCCGCCTTCCGCGTCACCCGCAACAGCAATCTATATTTCGAGGAAGAAGAGTCTCGCTCCCTGCTGGAGGCCGTGCGCTCCGAGCTCCACAACCGGCGCAAGGGCGACGCCGTCCGGCTCGAGATCGAGCACGACGCCCACCCCGAGATCGTCGAGCGTCTCCGCTCCAATTTCGAGCTTGAGGACTCGCAGGTCTTCCTCACGGACGGCCCGGTGAACCTGTCCCGGCTCATGGTTCTGTACTCGCAGGCCGATCGCCCCGACCTGAAATACCCGCCCTTCAACGGGCGCGACCTCCGGCTCCATCGCAAGTCCACCGATCTGTTTGACGAGCTGCGCCACCACGACATCCTTCTCCACCACCCTTACGACTCCTACGAGGCCGTCGTCTCCTTCATCGAGGCCGCCGCCGCCGACCCGGAAGTCATCTCCATGAAGCAGACGCTGTACCGCACCAGCGACAACTCCCCCATTTTCCGCGCCCTCACCGAGGCTTCGCAGTCCAAGGAGGTCACCGTCGTCGTCGAGCTTACCGCCCGCTTCGACGAGGCCTCGAACATCCGTTGGGCGCGCAACCTCGAGGACGCCGGGGTGCAGGTCTTTCACGGCATCGTCGGCCTTAAGACCCACTGCAAGCTCGCCCTGCTGGTTCGCCGCGACCCGGACGGCGCTATCCGCCGCTACGCGCATCTCGGCACCGGCAACTACAACCCGGTCACTTCGCGGTTTTATACGGACATCAGCTTTCTCACTTCCGACCCGGCAATTACCGCAAGCGCTCATTCTGTTTTCAACTACCTGACCGCGCACTCGGAGTCCGACAACTACGAGCCGCTTTATGTCGCCCCGCTTACCTTGGCTGAGAAAACCATTCAGCTGATCGCCCGTGAGGCCGAGCACGCCCGCGCCGGACGCCCGGCGCGCATCATCGCCAAGATGAACTCGCTGCTTGAGCAAAGCGTGATTGAAGCGCTCTATGCCGCCTCGGAGGCCGGAGTTGAGATCGACCTCATCATCCGCGGCATCTGCTCCTTGCGGCCAGGCATACCGGGAATCAGCGAACGTATCCGTGTTCGCTCGATCGTTGGGCGCTTCCTGGAGCACTCGCGCATCTTCTACTTCGCTAATGCGGGCGAGGAGGAAATCTTCTGCGGCTCGGTGGACTGGATGCCCCGCAACCTGTTTGAACGCTGTGAAGTCATGTTCCCCGTCAAAGACCCCGCCCTGCGCAGCCGCCTCCGGAATGAAGTCCTGGCCGCGTACCTGGCTGACACTGTGAAAACCCGTCTCCTACGTCCGGATGGCACCTACGGCAAGCTGAGCGAGACGGTTGAAGGCAAAAAGCAGCCCCCGTTCAGTGCGCAGGAGTTCCTGATGGCCGTCGCCGAAGGCCGCGCCTCAGCCAAGGACATCCCGCGCGCGTCGATAGAGCTGATCGCGCCGCCGATCGCTCTCCCTGAAGCGCAGCTCGATGATCTTGAGATTCCCGTTCTGATCGAGTCCACCGAGGAAAAACAGGAAAAACGCCGCCGTAAACGCCCCAAAGCCGTGAGTTAATCAAAGCTTTTTCCAAAGTACCCGCCACGAGGTGGCTGCCAGCCGCGCAGGCGGTTCGGCTCAACCCTGTATGCATTTCTTTTTCGAATAAAATCCTACAAACAGAGCTTATGCGCATCCTGCTTACCGGCACTGCCGGCTTCCTCGGTTCTCACCTCACCGACCGGCTTCTCGCCGACGGTCATTCCATCCTCGGCGTCGACAATCTCGCGACCGGCTCGCTCGCCAACCTCGCGCATCTGCGCAATGAGCCGCGTTTTTCGCTCGAAGAACACGATATCTGCAGCCCGTTCGACTTCGGTCCCGTCGACTATGTTTACAACTTCGCTTCCCCGGCGAGCCCGCTGAACTACCACCGGCTTGGGATTGAAACCCTCGATGTCGGCTCTTCCGGAACACGCAATGCGCTTGAGGTGGCCAAGCGATACAGTGCCGGTTTCCTCCATGCCTCCACCTCCGAGTGCTACGGAGACCCGCAGGTCCACCCGCAAACCGAGGAGTACTGGGGCCACGTCAACCCGATCGGCCCTCGCTCGGTGTATGACGAGGCCAAGCGCTTTTCCGAGGCGCTCGTCACCGCTTACCGCCGTTACTACGGGACAAAGACGCACCTGGTCCGCATCTTCAACACCTACGGCCCGCGGCTGGGCCGGGATGACGGCCGCGTCATCTCGAACCTGCTTGTCCAGGCCCTCCGCGGCGAGCCGATGACCGTTTACGGCGACGGCTCGCAAACCCGGTCGTTCTGCTACGTGTCCGACGAGATCGACGGCATCGTCCGGCTCGCCGCGTCCTCGATCGATACCCCTGTCAACATCGGCAACCCGACGGAGTGGACGATCCTCGACTGCGCCGAGACCATCCGCCGCGTAACCGGGTCTTCGTCCCGGATTGTTTTCGAACCGCTCCCGCAGGACGACCCGCTACAGCGCCGGCCGGATATTACCAAAGCCCGCGAGCTGCTGGGCTGGGAGCCGAAGGTGGGGCTGGAGGAAGGGTTAAGGCTGTCGATGGGGTACTTCAGAACAGTCGGCAGTTTATGAACTGCCTTAAGCGCGCAAGGTTAGAGGCTGACGTTGAACGACGTTTTGAGGAGTAGAAGGTGACGAAAGACAGAAGGTTTTCAGAACTGATCAAACATCCCTTGATCACGGCTCTCATCGGAGCGCTGGCTTGGCCTTTCATCTCTGGCGTATACAAAGCTTTTGCTGACAGCTCTGACAAAGAAGCCACGTTCGTGCAAATGATTAGAGCAATGAAAACAGACTTGAAGGAATCGGATGAAAGTACATTCGAGAAGGATGCGCGCCAGTTTCGACGCACATACGACGAGGACAAAGTACCATTCCGATACTCCTTCCAAGCTGAAGCCTCCTCCGGAGATGGAGATGCAGCAGCGATCGTCGGACTTCTGAGCCAAGATATTGGAACCTACCTAAGCGAATGCAGAAGAGAAATTACGGCCTTGAATGCGGACCAGAAACGAACAGATTATCAAACCCAACTTCACGACCATATTTCACCTATAATCGACATCTTGAGTAGTCGCATACAGATGTACCGGATATACCGGAAGTTTTCCTTCCCGTTCTTGCACATCCTTGATGATGTGAACTCTTAAGGTAGAACCGTTAAATTTCAATCCTCTTATTCCTAGGCCGCAGCGACCTTCTTACGTGAGGAGTCTGCCCGTCGCGGTGAGTCGGAAAGGCGCAGCTTCCGCATCCACGCTTCGGTTCCGTAAACTCCGTTGAGCAGCCCCTCCACGCGATGAGCCACGCCAAGAGAGGGCCACTCAACCCCCTGCCCTTCCTTCAAGTCGTAATCTTCGAGCTGTTCCCTGGTCGCCCGGCTTAGGCCCTGGATGTCTTCCAAAGGCAGCACGAGGCGGCGTCCGTTCGAAAGATGCAGAATCAGCAACCGCTTCTCGAACTCGAACTCGACGAGTTCGGCGAGCACAGTTTCAGGCTCTGGGCTGCTTCCGTGTTTCGCGTACCAGCCGTCGATCTGCGCGTCGATTTCGGCGTCCGTCCGCTCCGCCGAACTCGCCTGCGCCTTCGTCTTCTTCGTCATGCGTCGCCTCCCATAGAGCCATGAGCTGTTCGTAGTTCTCCTGCGCTACCCTGAACACGTGCCGGACTGCGGCGCGGCTCCCACCTTTCGGCTTGATCGCATCTGTCCGGTCAGCAACGGCCGCTACACCGTCGTGCAACTCAACGATAACCCTGAGACGGCCATACTTCGCATGAAAATGCGGCGGAAGATGGTCATTCGAGTAGCAACGGAACCATACCCCCGTGTAGCGCTTCGTGCCCACAAAGCAATCCTATATCCGACCCGGATGCCGAGAACAGGCTTTCGCAGCTTACCTCACTTCGCCGCCGAAATCATGCCGCCCGAAACAGCCTCAAACTCCACACTCAACTCCCCCGCCGGCCCGCTCACCCGCATTCCTTCCAGCGACCCGACCAGCCAGTCCGCATCTCCCAGCTGCTCCGCGAGGTGCGAAAACAATGTCGCCAGCACGGTACAGCCCGCCGCTTTGCCTGCCGCCACGCCGGCGGGCGCGTCTTCCACTACCAGGCATCGCTCGGGAGGAAAGCCGAGCAGCGCGGCCCCGCGCAGGTAGGGCTCCGGGTGCGGCTTGCCGTAGGAGACCATGTCCGCCGTGATGAACCGCTCCGGCGGGCGCAGGCCGACGTGCTCCATGCGTATGCGCGCCAGCCGCTCAGTAGCGGAGGTGACGACGGTCCAGCTGCCCGGAGGCAGCGACTCCAGAAGCGAAGCCACCCCCGGCAGCACCTGCAGCCCTTCTGTGTCGTCGATCTCGATCTGCTCGATCACAGCGAGCTCTTCCCGGTCGTTCAGGTCGGGCCGCAGCAAACGGATCGTCTCGATCGCGCGCTTGCCATGCGCGGTCAGCATCGCCTTTACCCCGTCGACTCCGCGCATCGCGCCCCACCTGGCCCAGGAGCGCTCGACCGAGCCGAGCGACGAGACCAGAATCCCGTCCATGTCAAACAAGATGCCCGCGACTTCGAGCCTCATGCGGGCAGGCCCGCTTGCCCTAAACCGGAAAACCAGGCCTTCATCCGCCGCACGCCTTCATCCACCGCCTCGTGCGAAACCGCGTACGACAACCGGATGTGGTCGCCGGCCCCGAACGCTTCGCCCGGCACCACGACCACCCGCGCTTCGCTCAGCAGGCGCTTCGAGAGCTCCATCGCCGAGCCCGGCTGCCCCGGCTTGCCGATGTACGCCGAAACGTTCGGGTACACGTAAAACGCGCCGACGGGCTTGGTGCACGTAATCCCCGGGATTTCCGCTAGGCCGGCGAGGATCCGGTCCCGCAGTTTTACATAATCCGCCCGCATATCCGCCACGCACGCTTGTGAGCTCGTCAGCGCGGTGACGCACGCTTTCTGCACAAACGTGGCCGCGTTCGAGGTGGACTGCGACTGCAGCTTGCCCATGGCCGCGATGATCGGCTTCGGCCCCAGCGCGAAGCCTGCGCGCCAGCCCGTCATGGCATAGGTTTTCGACAACGACCCGAGCACGATGACGTGCTCCCGCGCCTCCGCGACCTGCGCGGCCGAAACCATCTCCCCCTCGAACTGCAGGTAGATGTAGCACTCGTCCGCCAGCACAAACACCCCGCGCTCATGCGCAGTCCGAACGATCGCGAACAGGTCCTCCTTGGCGATGACCGACCCCGCCGGGTTTGAGGGCGTATTCAGGATGACGGCCTTTGTCTTCGGCGTGATCGCGGCCGCGACCGCCTCCGCCGTCACGCGGAAGTTCTCGGCCTCACTTGTTTCGAGAAACACCGGCGTCGCCCCTGCGTACTGCACGATGTCCTTATACGAAACCCAGTACGGCGCGGGCACGATGACCTCGTCGCCATGGTCCACCAGCACCTGAATCGCGTTGAAGATCGCGAGCTTGCCGCCGGTAGTGAAGATCGCCTCCTCCGGCGTGTAGCTTGTGCCGAAGTCCTCCGCGTGCCTCGCGACGATGGCTTTCCGCACATCCGGGATCCCCGGCACCGCCGTGTACCGCGTGAAGTTATTTTCAATCGCCGCGATCACCGCATCCTTGATGTGCCGGGGGGTCGAGAAGTGCGGCTCGCCCGCGCCGAAGTCCACCAGGTCCACGCCTTCGGCGCGTAAACGCGCCGCCTCGGCCGTCACAGCCATGGTCGCGGATACCTCGATACGGTTGATGCGGTCGGAAAAAAGCTTCGTTTGTGTTGCGGTTGCGCTCATGCACATAGTTTTTCATATCGAGGTGCACGCTGTGTAGCCCGTCGCTCCCCTGCTTTCGTAACCGGGTGCCGTCGGCGTTGGGGCGAAATGCCAAGGAAACCCACACGACGCGAGAGCAAAATCACGGTAGGTGTACCCGGAGCTGCAACTGCCTACGATGCCGTTCTTTAACGGCATCACCCCGATCGCCACGCTGGGCATAGTAACCGTGATTCTGCTTTAACCGCGCTCCTTGCCTCGCCACGCAAGGCTTTGCGCGTTGCGCTGCCGCAGCGTAGCGATCCCACCCGCCGCGATCTTCTCAGCGCAGCAGATCGCGCGATTGAGTGGCTCGCGCCCAATGTGGCGCTCCGCAGGTCGCGGCACATGTTTGTACCAAACATCGCGAAAAGCGTGATCCAAACACACACGCTTAAAGCAATGATCGAAGCGCAAGGGCCAGTGCCCTTCCCGCGCCAGCGCAGGCAGCGTTCGTTCCGTCAGCTCCTTCCAGCGCGCGATCGATGTTTCCCGCTCATCCATGCACTTTTTTGATGTAGCGTTGAGGGTAGTTTTCAAGAAAACCGAGCATCGTTCTTCGCCAACATCGCCTACGCTCGGGAGGCGCCCAATGGCGGCCACCTGTGGCAGCCGGTGCTGTTCGTCAATGGTGACTTCGATCACACCAGGAGTTTTCTCCACGCTACGGAGCATCAGGGTAGCTGCTTGGGCAAGGGGGAGCAAGGATACACTAGGGCAGTCCTCGTACACGCGTCGAGCGGGCGGCGTCGCTAAACCTGGCTTTTCCGGCGGAAAAGCCACACCCCCACAAAACTCTCCCTCTACATCGATACGAGAACTGCCTTAAGCGCTTCCATCTATGCCTTCGCTTCCTATCCACCCGCTCCACCACCTCGCCGTCGTTCTCGTTTCCCCGCGCAACACCCTCAATATCGGCGCGGTGGCGCGCGCCATGAGCAATTTCGGCGCACACGACCTTCGGGTCGCCAATATTTTCTATACGGAGTTCCGCTCCGCTTCCTCCGCCGTCGGGCCCTCCGCCGCCCTGCTCCGCAGCGCCCGCGATTACCCCACCACGG
This sequence comes from uncultured Acidobacteriaceae bacterium, assembly GCA_964247895.1. Taxonomy (GTDB): domain Bacteria; phylum Acidobacteriota; class Terriglobia; order Terriglobales; family Acidobacteriaceae; genus EB88. The sequence goes on along the minus strand of CAXTWG010000030.1, from coordinate 14,573 downwards.
CTGAGGCCGTCCACGATGCGCAGTTGGTTATCGGGACCTCGGGCGCGGCGGACGGCAAGCCCTGGCTGCAGCCCCTTGAGCGGCTTGAGGCTTCTGCACTGCGCATTCGCAAAACGCTCGACCGCGGCCATCGCGTTGCGCTCCTTTTCGGCTCTGAAAAGTTCGGTCTCTCCAACGACGATATGAGCCACTGCCATGCCCTGCTCCGCATACCCACCCGCGACGAGCACCCGTCCATGAACCTGGGCCAGGCCGCCGCGCTCTGCCTGTACGAGCTCGCCCGCCGCGACCCTGCCGCGCTGCCGCCCGAGCCGGAATCCCCACGAGACCCTCGCCGGCTCCCTCAGGACTTCCCCCGCGACGCCGGGGATCGCGCTCCCGCCAGCGCCGCGGCGCTCGAGCGCCTGACCGGCCTGCTTGAGGAAGCTCTGATCGCCGCCCGGTTTTCAGGCACCGGTTCCCCCACCCGTGCCCGCCAGCTGCGCAACTATGTCCGCCGCCTCCGTTATTCTGGCCGCGATGCCGAACTCACTACCGGCTTCCTACGCCAGATGCTCTGGAAACTCGGCCAAACCGGCGAAAGCTAAACCTTTTCTTCAACTTTGCCGTGATACACAGAAAGTGGCGTGCCTGCGCCGGGGATACCCGATGTACCTGCTGCTCCTGCAAATCTCGGTCGTGGTGCTCGTCACGCTCACCTGTGCGTGGCTGGCCAGCAAGCTCGGCCAGGCGCGAGTCATCGGCGAGATCATCGGAGGCATCCTGCTCGGCCCGTCCATTCTGGGCCGGCTTTCACCCGCGCTCAGCCAGCACCTTTTCCCCAAGTCCTCGCTCGCCGCCATGGAGGAGCTTTCCACTGTCGGCCTCATCCTGTTCCTGTTTACCGTCGGCATGGAGCTTGACGACGCTCAGCTACGCCGCCAGGGCCCGCGCGCGCTGGGCGCCAGTTTCACCAGCATTCTCATCCCGTTTATCGCGGCCGCGATACTCGCCCACTCGCTCCGCGTCCGCTTCGCCCCGCACGGCATCGGCAGTTTCGCGTTCGTGCTCTTTCTCGGCATCAGCATGAGCATCACCGCCTTCCCGGTGCTCGCGCGCATCCTTGAGGAGCGTCGCCTTTCCAGTACCCCGCTCGGCACCACTGCGATTTTGTGTGCAGCCGTCGACGACGTCGTTGCCTGGCTCCTCCTTGCCGTCGCCCTCACATTGGTGGACACGAAAGGCGTCCGTGGAAGCCTCGCGCTGCACTTCGGTCTTCTAGCCGCCTATCTGTTCTTGATGCTTGGGGTTGTGCGCCCCCTCGCGGCAAAGATCGCCAGGCGCCGCACTCACCCCGAGCTCACCATCAGCCTGCTGGGCATCACCATAGCCGGGGCGTTCGCCTCGGCTGCCGCCACCGAATGGGCCGGTGTCCACCCGCTCTTTGGAGCATTTATCGCGGGCATCTGCTTTCCACGTGTCGAGCACTGGCAGCAGGCCATCCGCTTGCGGCTGGAGATGATTACCTCAGTCCTGCTTCTGCCCCTTTTCTTCGCGCTCACCGGCTTGCGAACCCGCTTGGACCTGCTTAATGACGCCGCGACCTGGGGCTGGGCCGGTGTGATTCTGCTGTTTGCAATCGGGGGCAAGGTGGGCGGCGCGGTTCTTGCCGCCCGCTGGTCGGGCCAGGGCTGGCGCGCTGCTCTGGCCCTGGGTGCGCTGCTCAACACGCGCGGCCTGGTTGAGCTTATCGTGCTCAACATTGCTTACAACGTCGGTGTCTTCACGCCCACGCTTTTCACCATGCTGGTCGTCATGGCGCTTGTTACCACTATGTGCACCACTCCCATGCTCGACCTGCTCAAAATCCGCGGCACCGAAACGGAAGAGCCTGCCTGAAAATCAGTTCGACCGCTGCCGCAACCGCTCAATCACCCACCCGGGCACCAGCCCCTCGACCGAGCCGCCCAGCCGGAACACCTCCTTCACCAGCCGCGAGCTCACATAGGAGTACTGCGCGTCCGGCATCAAGAAAATCGTCTCCACCTCCGGGTTGAGCCGCCGGTTCATGTGCGCCATCTGTAGCTCGTACTCGTAGTCCGAGATCGCGCGGATCCCGCGCAGCACGGCGTGCGCCCCCTGCTCCCGGGCGAAATCCACCAAAAGACCCTCAAAGGTCGCGACCTCGACATTCGGAAAGGCAGCCGTGCCTTCCCGCAGCATTTCCACCCGGTCCGCCACCGAAAACAGCGGATTTTTTGCCGAGTTCTGCAGCACCCCCACAATCAGCCGATCGAACAGTTTCGCCCCACGCGCCACAAGATCGAGATGCCCGTTGGTTACGGGGTCGAACGAGCCGGGATAGATCGCGGTCACGGTGTGCACGGCACGGTGAGTGTAGCAGGCGGCTCCAGCTTTGAGCATCGGCGGTTGATTGACAGTTCTTGGGTTCCGTTGCTACTCCTTAATGCGCTCCTGGATGCTCTCTTGATGCGCTCCTTAGCGCTCGTTCGTGCATCGCGGGCGCCGCCTAGTTACCGTTCTTCCCTCCACAAAGGAACCCGCCATGACTCGCCACACACGCTCTGGGAAACGAACCCTCTTGAAACGAAAAGCGTTCGCGCTCGCTTCCGCAGCCCTCCTTGCGAGTGCCGCGAAAGCTCAAACCATCAGCGTGGTCCAGACCACCCCGGACCAGACCCAACTGCTCGCACCCCAACCCGCACTCACCTTCGCCCCGGGCTCGAGCACACAGCTGCCTATCACGATCGACGACACGGTTCGCTACCAGCGCCTCGACGGCGTCGGGGCTTCCTTTACCGACTCCGCTGCCTACCTGGTCTGGAATAAGCTCACCCCCGCGCAGCGCGACGAGGTCATGGCCGACCTGTTCAGCCCGCAGGGCATCCACCTTTCCTTCTTGCGCCAACCCATGGGCGCTACCGATCTCGCCCTCTCGAGCTACACCTATGACGACGTCGCACCGGGCACGACCGACCCGCAGCTGAGCCAGTTCTCTATCGCGCACGACCAGGCCTACATCCTGCCGACCATCAAAGCCGCGCTTGCCGTCAACCCGCAGATCAAGGTCCTGGCCCTGCCCTGGTCGGCCCCGGCATGGATGAAAACCAATGGCAGCTTGAATGGCGGCACGCTCGACCCGGCGAACTACCGAGCTTTCGCCCGATACTTCACCAAATTCATCCAGGCTTACCAGGCCAATGGCGTTCCCATCGACTACATCGCCGCGCAGAACGAGCCGCTGAACCAGAACGACGGCTACCCGACCATGTTTATCAATCCCGTAGACGAGGGCCGCTTCATCGCCGGCTATCTCGGGCCCGCGCTCGCGTCGCTGCAACCTGACGAAAAGAAAGCCTCCGTCGGCCAAGGTACGGAACGGACCAACATCACCCCAGGCATTCTCGGCTACGAGCATAACTGGGATTTCCCTCGTTATGGCGAGGTGCTTGCGAACGACCCCTCCGTGCGCCGCTACCTGGCCGGCATCTCCTTCCACTGCTACGCCGGCAATGCCCCCGACGCGCAAAACGCCGTGCACGACCTCGCGGGCGCGATCCCGATCTACTTCACCGAGTGCACCGGCGGCACATATGCTCCCGTCTTCGCCGACAATCTGGCATACGACCTTGAAAACGAGGTCATCAATGTCGTCCGCAACTGGGGCCAGTCTGTCGTCTTCTGGAATATGGCGCTGGACCAGAACAGCGGCCCCACCGTGGAGCATGGCTGCAGCAATTGCCGCGGCGTCATCACGGTCGACACCAGCACCACCCCGGCCACGGTTACGCGCAATGTCGAGTATTACGTGCTCGGCCATCTCGCCAAATACGTGCAGTCCGGCGCGTACCGCATCCAGTCCAATAGCTACGGCCACGGCAGCCTTGAGGATGTCGCCTTCAAGAACCCCGACGGCTCGGTCGCGGTTCTGGTCTTCAACAGCGCCGCGAACCCTAGTTCCTTCAGCCTGAACTGGAACGGGGAGACCGCTTCCTACACCATCCCGGCAGGCGCGGCCGCGACCTTCCTTTGGACGGCCCACCCCGGCAATAGCTTCGACATCACCGCCGGGCCGCCCGCGCAGACCGTCGCACCCGGCGGCGTCACGGCGTTCGAGGTCGGCGTCAACCACTATGGAGGCAACCGCGGGCCGGTCAACGTCCAGCTGCAAGGTTTACCTACCGGCACCTACGGGCAATTGATCCCGGTGAGCACGAACCAGTACCTGCTCCCGCTCGCGACACTCGCCAGCGCACCGGCCGGTACCTACCCGATTACGATCCGCGGCACACAAGGTCCGGCGCAAGCAGCCTCTACGGTGCAACTCACGGTAGGAGGCCAGGAAACGCCCTTCGGCGGAACCCCGTCCACCATTCCCGGCCT
>CAXTWG010000030.1:0-10090 GCA_964247895.1 uncultured Acidobacteriaceae bacterium | reverse complement strand
GCGTGTCACAGGCGGCATCTCCGTGCCGCAAACCAATGGTTACCAGACCTGGCAGACCCTCGACATCCCCGGCGTGCAACTGCCGGGCGGCAAGCACACCCTTCAACTCGTGATGGACACCGGCGGTTTCTACAACGCCGTCGGCAACTTCAACTATTTCTCACTCGATTAGCTCTCGCACCATTCACGGCCCGGAGGAAACTCCGGGCCGTAACTATCTCTGGGCCGGGGCGTCCCATGGCGGACAGGAGATTGCCTTATGCTTTGTTTTCCGATCCGTTTATGCAGCCTGCTTGCCGCTTTTTTGTTGTCCGCAGCTATCGTTCCGGCGGCCCTTGCCGCTCATACGCACGTACCCGCCCCGAGCACCTGGACCCTGGACCTGCAACAAACCAACTTTGGCGGCGGACCTTCATTCAAAGGGGATATCGATCAGATTCTGGCGGACAACGAGAAGGAGTTGCACTGGGTCGATGTCGTGACCAACGACGATGGCAGCACGTTCAAATCGTCATGGGACGGTCCGGAAAACGGAACATTCAAGCCCATCATAGGAAACCCCGGCAGCAAGGCAAGCTGGAACACGGAATGACAACTCGGAACATATCGTCCTGGGAGACGGCTCAATCACGGATGCCATCATGACCTTGTCCGAGGACAAAAAAACAATGACGCTGACCCAGACCGTCAAGGAAAAAGACGGAAAGGTCTTCGACCAGAAACTCGTCTACACCCGCATCAGATAGTTGTTCCTTCACCGGCAGAAGATTGCAAGCTCCTTACGCCCGGGCAGCTTCACAATTACGGTAAACAGATTGCAGCGAGGTGGGGCCTTTCCGTCGAGAACGGCCCTACATAGTCAGTGCTGAGGTATTCCGGCAACCGGGAGTCGTTTTAAACAACCCGCTTCCCTGCCCTCACAGCTTCCTGCGCAATCACCGGCCCGTCCACCGGTACTGCCGGCACCGGAGCCGCCGACGCTGCGCCCGCAATCCCCAGCTTCTGCCGGACGGCGCTGTCGATACGCAGAAATACGTCCTTGTTATCTTTAAGGAACTGACGGACGTTCTCGCGGCCTTGCCCTATCCTCTCGCCCTGATAGCTGTACCAGGCGCCCGACTTATCCACGACGTTGTGCGTCACAGCTAGATCGAGCACGTCGCCTTCCTTCGAAATGCCCTCGCCGTACAGGATGTCGAACTCCGCCTCACGGAACGGCGCCGCAACCTTGTTCTTGACGATCTTGACCTTGGTCCGCGAGCCGACGACCTGGTCGCCTTCCTTGACGGCAGCGATGCGGCGGATGTCAATACGGACTGAGGAGTAGAACTTGAGCGCCTTGCCGCCGGTCGTCGTTTCCGGGTTGCCGAACATGACGCCGATCTTTTCGCGAATCTGGTTGATGAAGATCAGGCAGGTCCGCGATTTTGATACAGTCCCGGTCAGCTTTCGCAGCGCCTGCGACATCAAGCGTGCCTGTAGGCCCATGTGCGAGTCGCCCATCTCGCCATCGAGTTCGGCCTTCGGCACCAGTGCCGCGACGGAGTCGACTACGAGCACGTCCACCGCATTCGAGCGCACCAGAGCTTCCGTGATTTCGAGCGCCTGCTCGCCATAGTCCGGCTGCGAAACCAGAAGGTTGTCGATATCCACCCCCAGTTTTTTCGCATATTGCGGGTCGAGCGCGTGTTCCGCGTCGACAAATGCCGCCAATCCGCCGAGCTTCTGCGCTTCCGCGATGACCTGGAGCGTGATAGTTGTTTTACCTGACGATTCCGGCCCGAAAATTTCGATTACGCGCCCACGCGGAAATCCACCCACACCCAACGCCGCGTCGAAGGAGATCGACCCGGTCGAAATCGCCGAAATTTCCAGCTTGTCCCGGCTGCCCAAACGCATCACCGAGCCCTTGCCAAACTGCTTGTCCAACTGAGCCAGTGCCGCTTCTATTGCTCTCGATCGCTCTTCCGCCACGCTGTGCTCCCCCGATATCGCGCCCATCCGGCCAGTGAAGAAGGCATGTCCCAAGCCGGCACACATAGGCTAACCACAGACTACCATCGCGTACGCCAAAAGGCGAAGAAAATGCAAACACTAAAGTCATATGCGCGCCGAAGATTTCGCTTCCTTTTCAGCGCCGCAGCAGGTCCACTGGAGCGTTCACGTCGGTGACCCTGAAGTGTTTCGCCAGCCCCGGGTGCCGCGCCGCCACAGCCCGGTATATTTCCCACGCTACGCGCCGGTAGGAGAGATGCCCCTGCGGCGCCGAACGCAGCTCCGCGATGTACAACGCTTGCGCGAAGTCCATCTTGAACAGGGATCGTACCCGCGTTCCCAAGGGCAGCAGATAGGGTGCTGCCTCCTTTCCGGCGAACCGAGCAGAATCCGCATGCGCCCGGTCCATGGCCGCACGATACCTGCCTTCCATCCCAGCCAGCCCTTTCGGCACCTCATACCCATGCGCCGCAGTAAAAGGCTGGATCAGTTGCACACACCGCCGGTGCCGGTGCATATCCCGGAACCCCCCTACATCCATCAGGATGTCGAATTTGAACCGCTGGCCAGCGGCAAACTCCCGGATCAGCTCGTCGTGCTTACCCCGCTCTCGCAGTCCCAGGTCGATGATCTCGTCCCGACGGGCAGCCGGAAGCGCCCCCACTTGGTCGCGCACCTGCCGGTACGGATAGTGGCAGGCCGGATAAAGCAGACTCGCCGCAAGCTCCACTTCTAAAGCATCCTCATCGGCGACCAGGTCCACGAGTGGTGTATCCGCAATCGCTGCCCCGCCCATCACCTGTGCCGCGGCGTCCGCCATCAGCGCCCGCGTTTCAATCGCATAGCGGTTCGGCTCGGCATACTTCACCAGCGTCGGCGCGACCCGGACAGTCCGCCCGCCACCAGGCACCCAGGCCTCGCCGTCCGCCGCAGCCCGCAATGCCTCGCCCAACGCTTGCATCTCCGGCAAGGGGTGCGACAGAAGCCGCGAAACCTGCCCTTCCAGGGTCCGCGCATTCACGATCTGCCCCAGAGATGTGTTCGCAGCCAGCGGCAACAGGTAGCGCGCTCCATCGAATGCCCGCGCCCGCAGCGTTCGCTCATACGCGTCCTGCTTCATCTCGTCCGGCTTCGCTACAGTTCCGGTCAGCGAGCGGAAAACCCCATCCCCCACCTCGCGATACGCCGCAAACAGCCCTTGGATCCCCTGCGCATATCCCGCCCGGTCCTCTTCGCGCCCAAACCCCGGCGTGTACCATCCGCTTTTCTCGAAATCCTGGTACCGCGTCGAGCGCTCCTGCCCATCCCATCGCTGCTCATCCACCAGCACGATCGCCGCCAGGAGCGACAGTCGCTCGACCGCGAACGCTAGGTGCGCGAGGTCGGCGATGGAGCGGTGCCCATATTGAAAGTAAAATGTGTTGAGAAACTGCTCGGCTCGCTGCGCGCTGATCTCCCGCAAGGACTCTTTCAGCGAGAGCGCCGACCGCGAATACTTCGCCATCGCGTAGGCCAGCACCTCCGGGTCTGCGCCGTGTACGGCATACACTTCGGTCGCGGCGGCGGCGGCCTCGGCTCCATTTTTTTCGGTCGGTTTTTCCATTCCGGTCAAGCATACCGTCCCGCTCTCCCGATTTGCTCCAGATTTGCTCGGGGCAAAGACGCGCAAGTAGGAGAAAATAGAAAGGCATGCCCACGGACACCGCACCCGAGGTCCACACTCCCTCAGCCGACCCGGCTGCCGTCCTCCGTGCGACGGAGCACAGGCCCCTGCCCCTGCCGCGAAGCCCCTGGGTAATGCAGCAGCGCTGGAACGACCTGCTTTTCGCGCACTGGCCCGTGCCCGCTTCCTCCGTCGAGCCGACCCTGCCCGCCGGTCTCGTCGCCGACACCTTCGACGGCAGCGCCTGGCTCGGCGTCGTGCCTTTTGCCATGGATCGCGTTCGCATTCATGGCCTGCCCAGTGTTCCCGGCGCGCGCGCTTTCCCGGAGCTCAATCTGCGCACCTACGTCCGCGAGCGCGGCACCAACCGGACCGGCGTTTATTTTTACTCGCTCGATACCAGCAATCCGTTGGCAGTCACTGTCGCGCGCACCGTGTTCCATCTCCCCTATTTTTGGGCGCGCATGGGCATGCAATTCGGAGAGCAGCCCGGCCGCTCCCGGGAAATCCGCTACACCAGCCAGCGCCTCCTTTCCGCGCACAAAGCACGCTTTCGCGCCCGGTACCGCGGTCTCGGCACCATGGCGCAGGGCGCGATCGAGCACTTCCTCACCGCCCGCTACTCGCTGTACACCGCCGGCGCCGGAGGCAAGCTGCTGCGAGGCGATATCCACCACCTGCCCTGGCCGCTTGAGCGCGCCGAAGCCGAGTTTGAGTTGAACGAGCTGCCGCTGGCGCACGGTTTTACCCTGCCCGACACGCCCCCCGTGCTTCACTACTCCCGCGAGCTCCTGGTCTACGTTTGGGCGCTGGAGCGAGCCGGAGCGAAGCCGGCGGCCATCGCCGCGCGCAAGCCGCGGCCCGCTCCCGCGCCCAGCCCCATCGCGCGAGTGAAAAGCCCTATCAGGCCTACAAAGATAGCCGAACCAGGAAAGTGAGCCGACTTTTGCCCGAACCCGCCTCCCTCGCTGGAAAAACCGCTTTCGTCACCGGCGCCTCCCAAGGCATCGGCCGCGCGATCGCCCTTGCCCTCGCGGCAGCCGGCGCGCGTGTCGCCCTCGCCGCCCGCAATGCGGAAAAGCTCGCGGGCGTCGCCGCCGAGATTGCCTCCGCGGGCGGCGAAGCACACCCCTACCCCCTCGACATCGCGCAGGAAGCCTCCATCAAGGAAGTCGCCAAGCGAGCGCTCGCTGCTCATGGCACGGTCGACATCCTGGTCAACAACGCGGGCATCACCCGCGATGGGCTCATGATGCGCATGAAGCGCCCTGACTGGGACGACGTGATCGCCACCAATGTCACCGGCGCTTTTCTTCTGACGCAGGCCTTGTTGCCGACCATGGTGAAGGCGCGCTGGGGACGGATCGTGAATATTTCCAGCATCGTAGGGCAGGCAGGCCAAGCCGGCCAGGTCAACTACGCGACCAGCAAGGCCGCGCTGCTCGGGTTTACCAAGTCGCTCGCGCGCGAGGTCGCTTCCCGCGCCATCACCGTAAACGCAGTCGCGCCGGGTTACATTGAAACCGCCATGACGGAGGTCCTGACCGACAGCCAGAAAGCAGCCAATTTACAGTTTGTGCCTTTAGGCCGGGTCGGCACCGATCTCGAGATCGCACACGCGGTCGCGTTTTTGTGCTCCCCGGGCGCGGCCTACATCACCGGCCACACCCTGGACGTCAACGGCGGCCTCCTCATGCAGTAGAGCAGCATCCGGATCGCTTGTGCCAAGCTTTAAGGACATACTGCTTTTCGACGGCCGGGTTGCTATCCCTTCCACCCTACCGTGATTGCCGTGCCGCGATCTCAGCAGCTCAGGCAGCGTCCGTCGTCCGAGGCTGTGCGTCCAACCTTGGCGTGTTATTCGGAAGCGCGGGTTGCGGAGCAGGCGCGCCTTCAGGCTTGCCACGCGACCGCTTCAGCAGCTCCGCATTCAGCTCTGCGCCCACCAGCACCACGACCGAGATCAGATAAAGCCAGAGCATCAGGATGATGATGGCGCCCAGGGAGCCATAGGTCGCGTTGTAGTCGGAAAAATGCCCGACATATTCGCTCAGTACAAACGAACCCAGAATGCAGAAAATCACCGCAAATGCGGCTCCGGGAAGCAAGGGTTTGAATGCGACTTTCCGGTTCGGTCCAAGGAAATAGAGCAGCATCACGATCGTGATAAACATGCCGAACAGAATCGCGAGCCGTAAAGGTGGCCAAGCGATCGCGAAAACATACGGGATCGGGATCAGGTACGACAGGAAATGTATAATAGGCGGCCCGGCGAGCAGCACAAGCAGAAGAGCGATGCCCAGCCCGCCGCAGGTGAACGTAAGCAGCAAGGCCTGCAAGCGATCCCGCCACCAGGGCCGCGTGTCCTGTACGTCGTATGCAATATTGAGCGCCTCAATCAACATGGCAAACGCTCCCGTGGCGGACCATAGATAGGTCAGCACGCCGATGGACAAAATGCGCGCCGGATGCGGCGTGATAACGGAGGCAACGATGGAACGCACGAAAATCATCGCCTCGGGCGGGACAAGCAAAGCCATGAGGGAAAGCAGTTGCTCCCAAAGATGTGGGATCGGCAGGGCGCTCAAAAGCGCCGAAGCCACAGCCAGGAGCGGCACCAGAGACATAAGAAAGAAAAATGCAACCGCCGCGCCGATGGTCGGCACACGCGTACGTACCACTTCGTCGAAAAGCACGGAAGCGAGGTGGGGGACTTTTTCTACTTCACCCACGACCTTTTCCCACTGTTTCCTGGCGGCATCCGCCATGGCGTTTCCTCCGGGGTTGCCCACTATACGAGCGCTTCCGCATTCTGCCGCACAGGGCACTACCCCCAGCGTACTGGCAGCAATTTACCACGGGGGACGTATATTTCTTCTCCTGAGCCGCGCGGGCCGGCTCGGGAACTGCTTTGCCTGATCACGCCATGCCGCATCTGTGTCTGTTTTCGACGCAACAGCGACGAATGAAAATTTTCTGTCGACGAGGCAACCTACTCGGTGTTAACTCTACAGTCACCAGAGCGCGGTCCCTGCGCCTTGAGTTTACTGGAACGAGTGATTCCTCCCAACATGAAGATTGGTGCAACAATCCGTGACTTCCGCTTGCAGCGCGGGCTTTCGCAAGGCGACATCGAAAAGCGCACAGGGCTGCTACGCTGTTACCTTTCCAGGGTTGAAAATGGGCACACTGTCCCTTCACTCGACACCCTTGCCAAAATCGCACAAGCCCTTGACGTCCCACTCGCGCAGTTTTTTGCCGATCCAGCTACGCCGCGCGAGGTTCCCGCGCAAAAGGTTTCCGACGACGAGTTGCGCTTTCTTTCGCAGATTCGTCGTTACTCGTCCAATCTCAACGACAGCGATAAGAAGCTGCTTCTCGCGATGGTGCGGAAGTTTGCCACAGCCGCTCCCCTGGCGACTCCCGCATAGGCCCGGTTTCGCAGACGGTGTGAGCCGGGGCGAAGCAGTTCCGTTAAAGCCGTATGCTCTTGAAACCGGAATGGAGCACAACATGAAACTGTTTTAAGGAAACTGTTTCAAGGAGCAGGTGTCACGGGCAGATAAAATGCGCGTACTCCCGCGCAAAGCAGCAACAGCAAGAGCGCTTCCGCAAGGCCGGCCAGTGCACGCCTTCGCCGGAAAAGCTCCGGAGGGGCGCCTGGCCTGGGCACCATGGGCCAGGCCAGCAGCAGCCCGGCAAGAAAGCCTCCCAGGTGCGCCGTATTGTCCACCTGTAGCGAAAAGTGGCCTGCGTCGAACCCGAAACCCAGCACAAAGTTCAACACGGCAAAGCGGATGACGCTGCCGCGCAGCTGTTTGCGCTCGGGCGGCGGCAGCGGCAGCAGTGGCGACCGGAGCAGGACGATCAGGACGCCGGCCAACCCGAAAATCGCGCCCGAAGCACCGGCCCCAATCACCCCGCCTGCCCCACCGTTTGCGAGCCCCGGGTGGGTTGCGATGCTAAGCAGGTTGCCCGCGAAGCCCGTCAGCAAATAAGCGACCACAAGCCCTGGGCCGCCCAGCAAGGGCTCGCCGAGGAGCCCCAGATTCCACAGGCACCACATATTGAGGAGCAGGTGCAAAAGTCCGATGTGCACGAACATCGCCGTCAAGAGCCGCCACCACTCTCCATAAACCAGCACAAAGGGGCCATAATCCGCGCCCCAGTGCACCAGCTGCTCCGGCCTGGGCGAGGTGATCGATACGCCGCGCAGCGCCATCAGCGCAAACACGCCGCAGTTGATCGCGAGCAGTACGTAGGTTGCCGGTGACGCGGCCCAGCTTCTTCCTGCGCCGCCTTCAAGCTCCCGGCCCGGCGCCGTCGCAGCCGGCGCGAGCACCTCCGCGGCACCGGCCTCAGAAAAAGGCTCTTCGTGCCGTAAAAGCCCATGCGAGTCTATTTCCTGCCCCGTCGCGCGCTCATCCGCCATGACTCTACCGTAGAAGCAGTCTCATAAACCCGCAAGCTCGGGTGAAACCCCGGATGAGACACGCCCAACAGCGGGTCTCAAGCCGTTTGCGAAAGCCGCAAAACTATTTATGAGACCGCTTCTAGCTCCTGGTCCAGCGCCCGGCAAATTACGTTCGACATGGCGGGGCGTTTCCGGAGCCTGCGCGTGTGACAAGCAACAAATCGCTTCGTACAATCGTCCCCGGAGGTGTTTGCGTGAGCGGTTGGAAGCCAGTACGACGCGCCCTGCTGAGCGTGACAGAGAAGGATGGTCTCGTCCCGTTCGCCCGCGGCCTCGCCGCCCACCATGTCGAGCTCGTCTCTACCGGAGGCACCGCTCGCGCGCTCCGGGAAGCCGGACTCGAAGTCCGCGACATCGACGACCTCACCGGCTTTCCGGAAATGCTCGACGGCCGCGTCAAGACCCTCCACCCCAAGGTTCACGGCGGCATTCTCCATATCCGCTCCAGGCCGGAGCACCAGGCAGCCATCCAGGCCCATGGCATCGAGCCGATCGACATGGTTGTGGTCAACCTGTATGCCTTTGAGAAGGCGGCGGCCCGCGAGGGCGTTCCATTTGCCGAGCTCATCGAGAACATCGACATCGGCGGCCCTTCCATGCTCCGCTCCGCGGCGAAGAACTTTGAAGACGTCGCCGTTGTGACCGATCCCTCCGACTACGAAACCCTCATCGGCGAGCTCCAAGCCAACGGGGGCGGGCTCAGCCGCGCCACCCGTTGGCGGCTCGCCCGGCAGGCATTCGCGACCACCGCTGCCTACGACACTGCCATCGCGAACGCGCTGGACCGCCTTGCCGGACCGGAAAGCAACCAGGAAAGCAACCGGGAAGACGAGCCGCCCGCGATCGTCGCGCCTCGGCCGGCTGATCTCCCCGCTACCCTGCGTCTCGTTCTGCCCCGCACAGCTGTCCTTCGTTACGGCGAAAACCCCCACCAACGCGCCGCCCTCTACGCCGATGGCAGCAAGCGAGGCATTGCCGGCGCTCTCCAGCTCCAGGGCAAGGAGCTTTCCTACAATAACCTCGTCGACCTTGACGCTTGCTGGGAACTTGCGCAGGAGTTTCCGGCAAACGATGCCGCCATGGTCGCCATCATCAAACACACCAACCCGTGCGGCGCGGCCACCGGCGCGACTGTGCTCGAGGCTTACCAAAAAGCTCTTGCTGCCGACCCTGTTTCCGCCTTCGGCGGCGTCATCGGGGTCAATCGGGAGATCGACGAAGCAGCCGCCGAGGAGATCGCGAAACTTTTTGTCGAGGCCATCGTCGCCCCGGCCTACACCCCCGGAGCACGCGAGCGCTTCGCCTCCAAGAGGAACCTGCGTTTGCTTGAGATTGAGCACGCGAGCGGTGCGTACGTCCTCAAGCACATCTCCGGCGGGCTCCTTATCCAGGACGCTGACCGGGGCGGCGCCACGGCTGACACGCTCAGGACTGTCACCGCTCGCAAGCCGTCTGAGGAAGAGCTGCGCGCCCTTCTCTTCGCCTGGCGCGTATGCAAGCACGTCAAGTCGAACGCCATCGTCTACGCCCGCGACGGCCAGACTATCGGCATCGGCGCAGGCCAGATGAGCCGGGTCGACGCCGCCCGCTTCGGCGCTCAGAAAGCTACTCTCCCGCTCGCGGGCACCGTCGCCGCCTCCGACGCCTTTTTCCCCTTCCCTGACGGCCTCGAGGTTGTCGCTGAAGCCGGCGCCATCGCGGTCATCCAGCCCGGCGGCTCCGTCCGGGACGAGGAGGTGATCGCTGCCGCCGACCGGCTCGGGCTGGCCATGGTCCTGACCGGCGTCCGCCATTTCCGTCACTGAACTTTTACTCAGGTGCCGCTTGACACGCCGGTAACACAGTTGCCCCGATTCCGCATCCCCCAGGCGTTTACAATCGTCTGAGTAGCAAGCTGCCTTTTGACCGGCGGCTGAAAGGCCGCCTGTGCGCCCCTCGCCCCCCAAGACCACTTCCCC
>CAXTWG010000029.1:0-30218 GCA_964247895.1 uncultured Acidobacteriaceae bacterium | reverse complement strand
GGGAAGGCGGCCGGACCGTCGGCGCGGGGACGATTTCGGAGATCATCGCGTAGAAAATCATCGCTTAGAAGGGCGCAGCAGTCCAGGTTCGTAGCTTCACGCAGAAGGCAAGCAAGAGGACGACTGTTTCCATAGTCGCCTCTGCAGAAAGAATTGGCATCGCAATGGTAGGACAAAGAATTCGTATCCGGCTTAAAGCATATGACTACCGGGTACTCGATACATCCACGGGTGAGATCGTCGATACGGCCAAGCGCACAGGCGCGCAGGTTGCCGGGCCGATTCCCTTACCCACGGTAAAAAACAAATATTGCGTGCTCCGTTCGCCCCACGTCGACAAAAAGTCGCGGGAAGCTTTTGAAATCCGCACCCACAAGCGCCTGATTGACATCCTCGAACCTACGCAGCAGACCGTTGATGCGCTGATGAAGCTTGATCTGCCAGCGGGCGTGGACGTTGAGATCAAGGCATTCGAGAAATAACCAGCAACCCCGGCAGTGCGCTTGCAGTATGCAGCGCATGATGAGGAAGGGAACCGATGGCAGTCACAGGCATTCTAGGTAAGAAGATCGGCATGACGCAGGTATTCGATGAACAGGGTAACGTGCACCCGATCACTGTTCTACAAGCCGGTCCCTGCGTGGTCACGCAGCTCAAGACGGCGATGAGGGACGGCTACGACGCCGCCCAAATCGGTCTCGTCGAATTTGTTAAAGCATCGAAGCTGACCAAACCGCAGCAGGGTCATTTCGCGAAAAATAATGTCGCGCCTGTACGCTTGATCCGGGAGGTTGGACTAGAAGCGGTCAAACCTGTTGTGGACGGCGAACCGCCGGAAGTCGGTGTCAAGGCAGGCGATCGGGTGCTGGTCGATATTTTCTCGGATGAGCGCTATGTGGATGTGGTCGGTACAAGCAAGGGACGCGGTTTCGCAGGTGTGGTGCGCCGCCACAATTTCGGCGGCGGTCCAAAGTCCCACGGCCATATGTTTCAGGTGCAGGGCTCGATCGGCGCTTCTTCATTCCCGTCGCGCGTCTTCCCGGGTCAGCGTATGCCGGGCCACTACGGAACCGACCGCACAACTGTGCGCAATTTAAGAATTCGCGGCATTGACCTTGAGGAGAATCTCATTATGGTCGAGGGCGCGGTCCCAGGACACAAGGATGCCACTGTCCTGATTACTAAGCCCAAGGCTCCACCACGCGAGCGCCGCGGTTTCGCCGGCTCCACCACGGTCGATCCGCTGAAGGCCTCGAAAAAAGCCTCTGCGAAAAAGAAATAATCTTCGTTGTTGAAACGAACTAGGGAAACCAGTCGCGCTACGCGCGCGGGCTGCGAGACGGGAAAGCTATGGCAACGATTGATGTACATAACATGGAAGGCGAGACGGTCGGCTCTTTCGAGCTGGCCGAAGAAATCTTTGCGCCTGATTCAGTGAATGAAGGGCTCCTCTGGGAGGCGGTCAAGCACTTCCGTGCCGCCATGCGCCAAGGAACGGCCGCAACCAAAAATCGTAAGCTAGTGTCCGGCTCCGGCAAAAAGCTCTGGAAGCAGAAGGGCACCGGTCGCGCCCGCGTCGGCTCGGTCCGCTCCCCGCTCTGGCGGCATGGAGGTACCGTGCACGGACCGCAGCCCCGCTCCTACGATTACGCATTTCCACGCAAAAAGGTTCTCGGTGCCTTACGTTCGGCGCTCGCAGCCAAGCATGCTGAAGGTAAGCTGACCGTGGTCGACTCGCTTGAGCTTGCCGAGCCGAAAACAAAGCTTTATCGCCGGGCGCTCGACACCCTCGATGCAAAGCGGACGGTGCTGCTGGTCGAGTCGAGCCAGGAGCTCGCGCCTAACACCATTCTCGGCGCGCGCAATCTTGATCGGGTTGCACTGCTCCTTTCCACCGAAGTGCATGCCTACGATGTTCTCCGGCATGACCGGGCGGTGTTTTCTCGCTCCGCCTTGGAAACGTTGCAGGATTCGCTGAAGAAAACTGTCTCCAAGCGCCGCCTTACTGCGGTCGAAAGGGCAAGGGCCTAGCCATGCCGACTCTTTACACCACGATTCGACGTCCTGTCATCACCGAAAAAGGTTTGCAGGTGAAGGAAGCCGAAGCTACCCTGGTTTTCGAGGTAGCACCGGACGCCACCAAAACCGAGATCAAGCAAGCAGTCGAAGTTCTTTTCAAGGTCAAGGTTGCGGCCATTCGTACAGCTAATTATCTCGGCAAGGAGCGCCGCCGCGGAAAGTTTTCCGGTTATCGGCCTGATTGGAAAAAGGCTTACGTGAAACTGCTGCCGGGTGAAAAAATGCCCGAGTACCTTGATTCCATTTAGTACGGCTTCCACCGAAGAAAACCGGAATAGATTTCCAAAATACCGAAGAGCGAAACCATGCCGATCAAGACATACCGACCAATCACCCCGACGCTGCGTTTCAAGACCACATTGGTCAATGACGACATTACGACAGACAAGCCTTACAAGCCTTTGGTTGTCGTCAAGCAGCGTACCGGCGGCCGCCGCAACGCCGGCGATCTAACCATCCGTCACCAGGGCGGCGGCCACAAAAAGATGTTGCGCCTGATCGACTTTAAGCGCGAAAAATATGGTGTACCCGGCAAGGTCGCCACCATCGAGTACGACCCCAACCGCTCCAGCCGTATCGCGCTGATTGCGTACGCCGACGGCGAGAAGCGCTACATTATCCAGCCGGTCGGCCTGAAGGTCGGGCAGTCCATCATGAGCGGGCCGGAGGCCGATATCCTGGTCGGCAATGCTCTCCCGCTTAAGAACATTCCCTCCGGTACCACGGTGCACAATGTCGAACTGCGGCCGGGGAAAGGCGCACAGATGGTCCGCTCGGCCGGCGCTTCTGCGCAGCTGGTCGCTAAGGAAGGCGACTACGCGCTCTTAAAGCTGCCTTCAGGCGAAACCCGCCGGGTACTCGTTGAGTGCATGGCGACAATCGGTCAGGTCGGCAATACGGACCACGAAAATGTCACAATCGGCAAGGCGGGACGCAACCGCTGGAAGGGTATTCGTCCGGCGAACCGCGGCGTATCCATGAATCCGGTCGATCATCCGCACGGTGGCGGCGAAGGGAAAACTTCCGGCGGGCGTCATCCGGTCACCCCGTGGGGCCAGCCCACCCGCGGTTACAAGACGCGCAACAACAAACGCACTGATGTTTTTATCGTGAATCGCCGCAAGAAGTAGCTGGCAGCGCGCTTCGCGCAGGCAGCGCAGAAATCGGCTGAAAAGACGCAAAGGCGTCATTGAGGAATGTAAACATGGCACGGAGTACAAAGAAGGGCCCTTTCATCGACGGGCACCTAATGGTCAAGGTGGAAGCAATGAACCAGGCAAATGATCGCAAGGTGATTAAAACCTGGTCGCGGCGGTCTACGATCTTCCCTGAGTTTGTCGGGCACACAATTGCCGTGCACAATGGCAGGAAATTTATTCCCGTGTACGTGACGGAAAACATGGTGGGTCACAAATTGGGCGAATTTTCCGCAACCCGCACCTTTAAGGGCCACACCGCCAAATCCAACGAAGCAGCAGCCAAAGCGCGCTAAACAGAAACCGGAGATACTATGCAGCTGAATACAAGGGAGTTCCGGGCCGAGGCGCGGTTTCAGCGGGTCAGTCCGCAGAAAGCGCGACTGGTTCTTGACTTGATCAAAGGCCTGCCTGTCGAGAAGGCGTTGAATACAGTCATGTTTACAAAAAAGGGCGTCGCCCCGCTGGTCGAGAAGGTGCTGCGCTCGGCGCTTCAAAATGCCAACCACTTGAGTGAGGAGCGCGGTCTTGATATTGATGTGGATCAACTCTACGTCAAGACCGCCATTGCGAACGACGGCCCGCGTATGAAGCGGATTCGGCCTGCTCCAATGGGCCGGGCATTTCGTTATCAACGGCGCATGTCCCACATCGCCATCTCGGTTGCCGAGTTGGGTGAAAATGCGGGTGTAGGCGGAGCAGAGCCGGGCGAGGAAAAGCGTGTACGCGGCGGTAAGTCCATCACCAAGCGTTCAGCGCGTACGGTCGGCGTCACAGACAAGGTTTCTGCCAAGCGCAAGACTGCGAAGGCGTAAGCCGGAATACGAAGGGAAAGCAAATGGGTCAGAAAGTTCATCCGTATGGATTCCGCCTAGGCGTCAACAAGCCTTGGCGCTCGCGCTGGTTCGTAGAGCGCGACTATGACAAGCTCCTGGTCGAGGACGTACACCTCAAGCGCGAACTCAAGGAAAAGCTGAAAGCCGCAGGCGTGTCTTCGGTTGAAATCGAGCGGCCCGGCAACAAGCTGCGCTTGATCATCCGTACCGCGCGTCCCGGCATCATCATCGGGCGCAAAGGCGCGGAAATCGATAAGCTCAAGCTCGAAATCCAGAAGCGCACCAACCGGGATGTTTTCATCGACATTCTCGAGGTCAACAAGCCTGAGCTGGACGCGCAGCTGGTTGCTGAGAACATTGCCCTTCAGCTGGAAAAGCGTGTCGGGTTTCGCCGCGCCATGCGCAAAGCGGTTGACTCAGCCCTGCGATTCGGCTGCAAGGGGATCAAGGTTCGGGTATCAGGCCGACTCAATGGCAACGAGATTGCGCGTTCGGAGTGGTATCTCCAGGGCCGGTTGCCGCTCCACACACTCCGCGCCGACATCGATTACGGGTTTGCCGAGGCGCACACTACTTACGGCATCATCGGAGTTAAAACCTGGGTGTATCGCGGCGATATCTATCAGCAGCGCCGGGGCGCACCACAGATTGCCGGGACTTCTCCAGTATTTTAAGTCTCTCCGCCTGGCTTGCTGAGGCAGGTCAGAGCGTAAAAGGGTAACGAAAAATGTTAATGCCAAAACGAGTCAAGTTCCGCAAGCAGCAGCGCGGACGCATGAAAGGCAAAGCCTGGCGCGGCGCGGAGCTCGCCTTCGGCGAATACGGTCTGAAAGCCATGGAGTGCGGCTACATCACGGACCGGCAGATCGAAGCCAGTCGTATTGCGATGACCAGGTTTATCAAGCGTGGCGGCAAGATCTGGCTGCGTATTTTCCCGGATAAGCCGATCACCAAGAAACCGGCGGAAACCCGCATGGGCAAAGGCAAGGGAGCGCCCGATCACTGGTCGGCGGTCATCCGCCCCGGCAAGATGCTCTTTGAAATGGAAGGAGTCACCCCGGATGTCGCCCAGGAAGCCATGCGGCTTGCGGCCAATAAGCTGCCGCTTCGGGTTCGCTTCGTGCAGCGTCACGACATTCAAGCGGCCGCGCCCACGAAGTGAACTGGCGTTTTCGGGCGAGTACGATTATATTGATCAAACTAGGTATGTTTCCATGCCTTTCCCTGTGCAATCAGATAAGTGAACGGGAGACCCGGAACTTCTCCGCTTCTGCGAAGCCGAGATTCGGCGTCCCGGGAAGAGACAAGCATGCAAATTACGCAAGTGCGTGGATTAGGCGATGTCGAGTTGCGCGAAGAAGCACGAAAAGCTTCTGAACAGCTCTTCCGTATCCGCTTTCAGATGAAACTCGGCCAGACTGAAGGTGTGAAGCGGCTGCGCGAAATACGCAAGGATGTGGCGCGCGTGAAGACGATCCTGCGGGAGCGCTCGCTCGGAATTCGAGGTGTCGCGGCAACTGCCGGCGGTACGGCTAAAACCAGCAAGGGGCGCAAGAAAGAGATGCGCGCCGGAGAAGCGAGCTAACACGATGGCAGAAACAGAACAGGCAGTGGCCGTACCCGACCAGACTGGATCCCGTCGGAATGAAAAAGTCGGCTCGGTCGTTTCAACC
Source organism: uncultured Acidobacteriaceae bacterium (assembly GCA_964247895.1). Taxonomy (GTDB): domain Bacteria; phylum Acidobacteriota; class Terriglobia; order Terriglobales; family Acidobacteriaceae; genus EB88. The sequence continues at coordinate 24,434 of CAXTWG010000029.1, read as the reverse complement.
AAGATGAGCAAGACGATCGTCGTCAAGGTCGAGATGGCCAAGGCGCACCCCAAGTACAAGCGCGTCATGCGTACGAGCAAGAAGTTCTATGCGCACGATGAAGGAAATACGGCACATGTGGGTGACGTTGTTCGTATCCGCGAAACCCGCCCCCTTTCCAAGCTCAAGCGCTGGCAGTTTGAGGAAATCGTTCGCCGCTCCGCGCTTGCGCTGGCAGAAGAAGCCGCGCGCGTTGCAACCCGTTAATTCCCGGTAATACAGGAGTAGTCCATGGCAGTTCAGATGAGAACCATGCTTGAGGTAGCCGACAACTCCGGCGCGCGCAAGCTGCAGGTCATTTTACCGCTCGGCGGCGGCACGGGTAGGATCGCGTCACTCGGCGATGTGGTCACAGCGGCGGTGAAGGAAAGCTCGCCGGACGGCCAGGTTAAAAAAGGCAAGGTTGTGAAAGCGGTGATCGTCCGGACCCGCAAGGAAGTTCGCCGGAAAGACGGCACCTACATTCGCTTCGACTCAAACGCGGGCGTACTGATCAACGAGGCTGGCGAGCCGGTTGGGACCCGTGTATTCGGGCCGGTAGCTCGCGAATTGCGCGATAAGAAGTTCCTGAAGATTGTTTCGCTTGCGCCGGAAGTCATCTAGCAGATCGCGCGAAGCGCGGAAAGGGTAGTGGCATGGCAGGGTTGAAGATTCAGCGCAACGACACGGTGCAAGTCATGACCGGTTCAGAAAAAGACAAGGGCAGGCAGGGGCGCGTGCTGCGCGTGTTCCCGGGCGAGGATAAGCTGCTCGTTCAGGGAATTCGTGTCATCAAGAAAAATGTTAAGCCAAACCCGCAGCGCAACATCAAAGGCGGGATTGCAGAGCAGGAAGCGCGGATTCATATCTCGAATGTCATGCTCGTCTGCCCGGACTGCGGTCCATCGCGAGTCGGATTCAGGCTTGAGGGTGAGACCAAGGTGCGGGTTTGCCGTAAGTGTGACAAGATCCTGCCGCCAAGGAAGTAAACGGACGTTATCCATAGAGCAGACGATCCCGCAACGGTAGACGGCCAGTGTGCCAATCCGAGACCGGGGAAAAGGAAAAAGGAAATGGCCGCACGATTGAAAGAAAAATACCTGACTGAGCTCAAGCCGGCGCTCCAGAAAGAACTTGGTTTGGCAAACTCCATGGCGGTACCCCGGATTGAGAAGATTGTTGTGAACATGGGCCTAGGCGAGGCGACGCAGAACTCAAAGCTGCTCGATCCGCTCGTTGCCGACCTCGCCCAAATCGCCGGCCAGAAACCGGTGACGACCCGAGCAAAAAAGTCAATCGCGGCATTTAAAGTGCGGGAAGGCATGCCGATCGGCGCCATGGTGACCTTGCGCGGCGATACGATGTACGAGTTTCTCGACCGGCTTGTTCAGGTAGGCCTGCCGCGTGTCCGGGACTTCCGCGGGGTTTCCACCAAGAGCTTCGATGGACGGGGCAACTACACTTTAGGGATGCGGGACCAGCTCATTTTTCCGGAGATCGACTACTCCAAGGTTGAAAAACTCAAGGGTATGAACATTACCATCGTGACCACGGCGGTCGATGACAACCAAGCCCGTGCACTTTTGAAGGCTTTCGGCATCCCCTTCCGGACGGCGGCATAAGAGGAAATTATGAGCACAACAGCAAAACGCGTCAAAGATGAGCGCAAGCCCAAGTTCAAGAGCCGGCAGCACAACCGGTGCAAGCTCTGCGGCCGGCCTCGCGCTTTTCTCCGTAAATTCGGTATCTGCAGGCTTTGCTTCCGGCAGCTCGCGCACACGGGCGATATTCCAGGTGTTGTGAAATCGAGCTGGTAGTCAAGCGTGCAATCAAGTAGGTAACAGCATAACCATCTTCGCTGGTTCTCTCGGCGCCAAAGCGAGAGCGAACGGGAGATGAGGAGAATCGATGAATTTGACGGACCCTGTAGCAGATTTCCTCACGCGCATCCGCAATTCCATGCGGGCGCGTCACCAAAAGCTCGACGTGCCCGCTTCTAAGCTTAAAGCCGAGATTGCCCGTATTCTTAAAGAAGAGGGCTATATCGCGAACTACAAGGCGACCGAAGAGGAAGGGCGCTCTGTTTTGCGTCTGTATCTCAAGTACGGCAGCAACAACGAAGCCGCGATTCGCAATCTGAAGCGCATCTCCCGCCCCGGTTGTCGGGTGTACATCGGCCGCGATGAGATCAAGCGTGTTCAAGGCGGCCTTGGTATTGCGATACTGACCACTCCGCGCGGCGTGATGACCGGACGCCAGGCTCGGCGTGAAGGCGTCGGCGGAGAGTTCCTCTGCGAAGTTTGGTGAGAAGTCGTCCTTTGAATGTCGACACGCTCGGCGCATAAAGATGTGTAGCGAACAGTTGAAAGGGCGCCAAGATATGGCGCTGGCAAGTGACATCGGCTGCAGTGGAATGGTTTGCGCAAGCAAGCCAGGACTCGCAAGCCAAAAAAGGATTCTAAGATGTCCCGTATTGGAAGACAGCCCATCCCCCTCCCCACCGGGGTCAAGTACAGTGTTGAAGGGAATACTCTGCTCGTAGAGGGTCCTAAAGGTAAAGTTCGGCAAGCGATTCCGTCGGGTATCGCACTTGAAACACGCGAAGGCCATATCCACGCCACTCGCGATAACGACGGGCAAGCTGCTATTCACGGTCTTACCCGCGCGCTCGTTTTCAATGCAGTGGAAGGTGTGACCAAGGGCTGGTCGAAGGATCTGGACATCGTCGGCATAGGTTACCGGGTGGAGCTCAAAGGCAAGGATACGGTTGTGTTTACCCTCGGCTATTCGCATCCGATCGAGTTTCCTTTACCAACCGGCATCACGGTCGCGATCGACCCAAAGCAGACCCGTATTACAATCTCCGGCATCGACCGGCAAAAGGTAGGCCAGGTCGCTGCCGATATGCGCTCGCTCCGCAAGCCCGACCCATACAAAAACAAGGGCGTTCGGTATGCCGGGGAAAAGCTCAAGAAGAAGGCCGGCAAGACCGGCTCTAAATAAGCAATCCGAACGGGGCCACCAGGCTCCGCCTTTAGGAAGGAAGCACCATGATTCCGCAGATCAAACGCAACGCAGTCCGTCAGCGTGTCCACGACCGCATCCGGCAAAAGGTGCAGGGTACCGCCGAACGCCCGCGCCTCAATGTGTACCGCTCGCTCAACCATATTTACGCGCAAGTGATCGATGACACGCGTGGCCTGACCCTCGCCTCCTCCTCCACGATCACTGCTAAGCTCAAGAGCGGCGGCAATCTCGCGGCAGCAGCCGAGGTTGGTAAGGTCGTCGCCGAGCGCGCACAGGCTGTGGGGATCAAGCAGGTTGTTTTTGATCGCGGCGGCTACCTGTATCACGGACGCATCAAGGCGCTCGCGGATGCGGCACGCACGGCAGGTCTGGATTTTTAAACGCACTTCAGGTACCAAGCAATAAAATCGAGGCACAAATTATGGCTCTACAGAATAGAAAGCTCGACGCGGGCCACTACAACCTGAAGGACCAGGTCGTCGCGATCAACCGCGTTACCAAGGTCGTCAAGGGCGGCAAGAACATGAGCTTCGCTGCGCTGGTCGTTATCGGCGACCCGGCTTCGGGTGTGGTCGGTTATGGCTCCGGGAAAGCAAAAGAAGTTCCCCAGGCTATCCGCAAGGGTATTGAGTCGGCCAAGAAGAATCTTGTCCGCATCAACCTGACTGAGACCACGATCCCGCATCAGGTTCTCGGGCGTTTCGGCTCGGGCCAGGTGCTGCTCAAGCCCGCCCCGGAAGGTACAGGCGTTATAGCCGGGGGCGCGGTCCGCGCGGTTATGACTTCGGCGGGCGTGCAGAACGTGCTCACCAAGAGCCTCGGTACCGCCAACCCCCACAACGTCATTAAGGCCACCTTCGATGCGCTTGTGCAGTTGCGAGACCGCGCCGAAGTCGCCGCCCTGCGCGGCAAAACGATCGAGGAGCTGTAACTATGGCTGACATACAGGCGAAGTTGCGTATCCAGTATTACCGGTCCATGATCCAAGCTCCGGTCAAACACAAAACAGTCGTCAAGGGCTTGGGTTTTACGCGTCTTCAGCAGGTTGTGGAGCGCGAGGACACCCCGTCGATCCGCGGCATGGTAAAGAAGATCCCGCACCTCGTGCGGATTCTCGAAGGTTGAGCTTTTCCAAATACCCGCCACGAAGTGGCCGCCGGCCGCGCAGGCGGTTTGGCTCTTACATGCGAGTCGGCGTAAGTCGGCGTTAGCGAGGACATACATGAATCTCTCCAATCTCCGCGCCCCTGCCAAGGCGAACCGCAATAAAAAACGCATTGGTCGCGGCATGGGCTCCGGTACCGGCAAAACTTCCGGCCGCGGTCACAAGGGTCAGGGCTCCCGTTCGGGCTCGAGCCTCATGCGCGGCTTTGAGGGCGGCCAGATGCCGCTGCATCGTCGTCTGCCTAAGCGCGGCTTCACGAACATCTTTCGGATCGAGTACACCGTGCTCAATCTGAGTCGCATCGCCGAAATGAGTGAAACCGAACTCACGTACGAGCGCCTTCTTGCCCTCGGCTTTCTCAAGCGCCGCAATGAGCTTCTCAAAATTCTCGGCACCGGCGAGATTGCGACTGCGATTATCATTCACGCGCACAAGTTTTCGAAGTCCGCGCAGGAAAAGATCGAAGCGGCCGGCGGTAAAGCAATCCTGATTGGTTAACGCATTGTGGGGGAGTGCATCCTGATCAGGCCATCGGAGAGGCGGCGCCGGGAGCTGCCTTTTCCCTGTATGCTGAACGGGCACGCACTCCTTCACCCCAGAGCCGCCGCATGGTAGAAAAACTTCTCAATATCTTCCGTATCCCCGAGCTCCGCACCCGTGTGCTGTTTACTTTCGCCATGCTTGCGGTTTACCGTTTGGGCGCTCATATCCCTACCCCCGGTATCAATCCGCTTGCGCTATCCAACTTTTTCAATCAGCAGGGCGGCTCTCCTCTCGGCTTGGTCGATTTGTTCAATGGCGGCAATCTTCGCCGCATGACGATCTTTGCGCTGGGCATTATGCCCTACATCACGGCATCGATCATCTTTCAGCTTTTGACGGTCGTTTATGAGCCGCTCGCGAAGCTGCAGAAGGAAGGCGAGGCAGGGCGCCGCAAGATCACTCAATGGACGCGCTATGTCACGATCCTGCTGGGTATCGTGCAGTCGACTGCAATCGCGCTGGCACTTTCGCACGGCTCTGGCGGCCAACAGATCGTGTTGCACCCCGGTTTTGGGTTCGTCCTAATGACAATCATTACCCTGACGACCGGTACCGCGTTCATCATGTGGATCGGCGAGCAGATTACGGATCGCGGCATCGGCAATGGCATGAGCCTGCTCATCTTCGCGGGCATCGTCGTCGGCCTTCCTCGCGGCATTGTTGAAATCGTCCAGACCGCGCGCGCCGAAAAATTCGGCGTGTTCACCATTCCCGCGCTCGTTCTGCTCGTTGCTGCCATGGCACTGCTCGTCGCTTTCATTGTGTATGTCGAGCGGTCCGAGCGTCGTGTTCCCGTACAGTATGCCAAGCGCATCGTCGGTCGCCGCATGATGGGCGGCCAGTCCACCCATCTCCCGCTCAAGGTCAACTCCGGCGGGGTCATGCCCGTTATCTTCGCCTCCTCGGTGTTGGCAGCGCCGCTTCTGTTTTCGCAAGCTCAGTTCGTCAAAAACTCCGCATTTCTCAGCCGCATCTTTGACGGCTTGCGTGCAGGTGAGCCCTGGTACGAACTGCTCTACATTGTCGCGATTATCTTCTTTGCCTACTTTTACATCTCCATCGTTTTCCGGCCCGACGACATTGCCGACAACATGCGCAAGTACGGTGGCTTTATCCCCGGCATCCGGCCCGGCAAGCGCACGTCCGATTACATCAATGACATCCTGACGCGGCTCACCCTGGCTGGCGCGATCTATCTCATCCTGATCTCGCTTGTCCCGCAGATACTGATCTCGGGCATTCATCTCAACCACCTTCCGTTGCTTGGCGGTGTTTTTGAGCATCTGCCGCTGTGGATGACCAACGGCCTCGGCTTCAATTTTTACTTCGGCGGCACCTCGCTCCTGATCGTGGTGGGTGTTGCTATGGATACGGTCAATCAGGTCGAATCGCAACTCATCATGCGCCACTACGAAGGCTTTTCCGCCAAGAACCGTGTGCGTGGAAGGCGGTCCTGGTAGTTGCCCGATACAAAGAATACATTTCTACCCGGCCCCATTCTGCTGATGGGCGCGCCGGGGGTAGGAAAGGGAACGCAGGCCAAGGCGCTGGTTACACTTTGGGGTGTCCCTCAGATCTCGACCGGAGACTTGCTTCGCGCGAACGTTTCCCGTGGAACTCGGCTCGGATTACAGGCGAAGACCCTTATGGACTCCGGGATTCTGGTCCCCGATGAAGTCGTAAACGCAATGGTGGCGGAGCGCCTCCAAAGCCCCGATGTTGAGCGCGGGTATATCCTCGACGGTTTTCCCAGAACGGCCAATCAGGCCGATTGGCTCGACGCTCATCTGGCGACAGCCGCCGCCGACACCGTGTTTCAGATGCTTCCTAGTGGCTTTCACCAGGAAGCATCCTTACGCCTGGTTGCTGTTTCCATTCGCGTCGAGTATAGTCAGCTATTGCGTCGGGTGACGGGACGGCGGGTTTGCTCGGCGTGCGGACACATCTATAACATCTACTTTCAGCCGCCCAGAATGGACGGTATCTGCGACATCGAAGGCAGCCCGCTTTTTTGCCGCGAGGACGATGCCGCAACCGTGTTTGAAGGCCGCATCCACGCCTACGAAACCCAGACCGCGCCTGTCATCGAGCACTACACACGTCTAGGGCAGCTGGTTGAGATCGACGGTGAGTGTACACCGAATCAGGTGACCGCCGCTATGATCGCGGTGGTTGAAGAGTTAAGGATGAAACAGTGGCAGTGATGCTCAAGACCGGGAACGAAATCGCTCGCATGCGGCGTGCCGGTGAGGTCGTGCGCGAACTGCTCGAAGCTGTACGCCCGCATGTGCAGCCCGGAGCAACCACCATGGATCTGGAGGAGGTGGCCGCAGCCAAGGTTAAGCAGCTTAAAGTGACGCCTGCTTTCAAGGGCTACCGTGGTGCTGCGAACGTGCCTTATCCCTGTGTCCTGTGCACCAGCATCAATGACGAAGTGGTCCACGGTATCCCGTCGAAGAAGCGTGTCCTACGCGAAGGGGATATAGTCTCCATCGATACGGGGGTTATCCTTGACGGTTTCTACGGCGACTCTGCCACGACCATCGCCGTGGGCGTCCAGCTCGATGAAATGACTGTGCGCCTGCTCGAAGCTACGGAGGCTTCTCTCGCCGCCGGCATTGACGCGGTGGCCAAAGGCGGCACACTCGGCGATGTGGGTGCTGCCGTGCAGCAGCGGGTCGAGCGGGATGGTTTCAGCGTTGTCCGTGAGTTTGTTGGGCACGGCATCGGGATGCAACTTCATGAAGATCCGCAGGTGCCCAACTACGGCCGCCGGGGTCGCGGCATGAAGATGCGCGAAGGCATGGTCTTCTGCATTGAGCCGATGGTAAACGCGGGCAAGCCTGCCGTACAGGTTCTAAATGATGGCTGGACCGCGGTAACTGTCGATGGCAGCCGCAGCGCGCATTTTGAGCACACAGTAGCCGTTACGGCGCACGGAGTTGAAATCCTGACGCGCTAACGTAATTTTGGTAACGCTCGCGACGTTACACACAGGAAAGCAGCCAGGCTTGAGGGCCGGGCGGATTGGGATACGGGTGTCAAAGGAAGACGCAATTGAAGTAATGGCGACGGTGGTGGAAACGCTGCCTAATGCCATGTTTAAGGTGGAGCTCGAAAACAAGCACCAGGTGCTTGCCCATGTTTCCGGGCGCATGCGGAAGAACTTTATCCGTATCCTTCCCGGTGACCGCGTTGCCGTCGAGCTTAGCCCTTACGATCTGACCCGTGGTCGAATCGTTTATCGTTACAAGTGAAAGAAGGAATACAATGAAGGTTCGTGCATCGGTAAAGAAGATTTGTGATAAGTGTAAAGTCATCAACCGTCGTGGAGTCGTTCGCGTCATCTGCGAGGTTTCCAAGCACAAGCAGCGCCAGGGATAACCTCCATCAGCTGCAATCATTTTCCGCTGCCGGCTTTTCCGGCAAAAACAACAGCAGTCCTCGGGCGAGTTCGCTCCAGCAACAATGAGCGTGCGATGAACCCGGGTTCCCTGCTCCACTGCCGCACACTATGTGCGCCTCAACGGCCTTGACGGAACAGCTCCGCATCCGGGCGAAACGAGAAAAAGCATGGCACGTATTGCTGGCGTCGATCTGCCGAACAACAAGCAGTTGCGGATTGCGCTTACCTATATTTATGGCATCGGAAACCCGCGCGCCCTGCGCATTTTGATCAAGGCCGACCTTGACCCCTTCCGCAAGCTCGCCACTCTGAGCGAGGAGGAAGTCAACAAGATTCGCCAGGTCATCGAGCAGGAAGGCGGCATTGAAGGCGACCTCCGCAAGGATGTTTCGATGAACATCAAGCGGCTCATCGATATCCAGAGCTACCGCGGCTTGCGCCACCGGCGCAATCTCCCCGTACGCGGCCAGCGCTCGCACACGAACGCACGCACCCGCAAAGGGCCGCGCAAGGGCACCGTGGCAGGAAAGAAGAAGGCGACCAAGTAATGGCGAAGGCGCAAAAGTCCACCCAGGGTAAAGGTTCGGCCTCTAAGGCGAGCAAGAACAAGAAGTTCAAGAAGCGCGAGCGGAAAAATGTTCCGTTCGGCCTCGTTCACATCCAAGCCACCTTCAATAACACAATCGTGACGATCACGGATGGGCAGGGAAACACGCTCTCGTGGAAGAGTTCCGGCTCGCTCGGATTTCGCGGCTCGCGCAAAGGAACACCGTTCGCGGCGCAGCAGGCTGCGCAAAATGCGGCGAACCAGGCTCGGGATCACGGACTTCGTTCGGTTGATGTGCGCGTTTCTGGGCCCGGGTCGGGGCGTGAGTCTGCCGTGCGTGCGCTGGCGGCGGCGGGCATCGATGTCCGTTCGATTCGCGATGTCACCCCAATCCCGCACAATGGCTGCCGTCCGCCCAAGCGGCGGCGCGTGTAAGCAACTAAAATCGCTGCGCGGCCGGCGGCCGCTTCATGGCGTGTGCTTGGCGCTTCGTGCAAAACTTATCGGACCGGGATGAAGTGTCTCTGCACGTAAACCGATCGTCACCTGAACCAGGAGATTCCATTGGCACGTTACACCGGACCTGTTTGCCGCCTTTGCCGTCGTGAAGGCATGAAGCTTTTCCTCAAGGGTACCCGTTGCTTTTCCGACAAGTGCGCCATCGAGAAGCGCAACTTCGCCCCCGGCCAGCACGGACGCGACCGCAAGGCAAAGATCGTCGGCTATGGTCTCCAGCTACGGGAAAAGCAGAAAGCAAAGCGCATCTACTTCGCCCAGGAAGGTCAGTTCCGCGCCTATTATGAGAAGGCCAATGCCGCGACCGGTGTCACGGGCGAGCTCCTCCTACAGCAGCTTGAGCGTCGTCTGGACAATGTCGCTTTCCGGCTCGGGTATGCCAGCTCTCGCCGCCAAGCCCGGCAGATTGTTCGTCATGGCCACATCGAGGTAAACGGTCGCAAGGTGAACATTCCGTCGTTCCAGGTTTCGGTTGGCGATGAAATCAAGATTCGCCCAAACTCGGCCAAGCTCACCGTTGTCGAAATCGCGCGCGAGTTTGCTTCGCACCAGCCCACTCCTGCATGGCTTCAGATGAACGCCGCTGAGCTTTCCGGAAAAATCATTGCACTGCCGAAGCGCGAAGATATTCAGTTGCCGGTTAATGAACAGCTGATCGTTGAGTTGTACTCCAAGTAGTTCTGTGTAGGGCGGCACGGTTGCGTCGTTATAGCGCAAATCCCGTCTAATCTTTATCTATGTGGGTTGCGGTTTGACGCCGCGCCCGCAGGGCTGCGGACCTGAGCAGAATGCATCGCAAGGCGCGCCAAGGAGAAACACCCTATGTTGTGGAGAGGTTTTCAGCGCCCCAAGCGCCTTCAAGTTGACACCGAAACCCTTACCGATCGCTATGGCAAGTTCAGCGCTCAGCCCTTTGAGCGCGGTTTTGGCACCACCATCGGTAACTCACTGCGTCGAACCCTTCTCAGCTCTATTGAAGGAGCCGCAGTTACCGCCGTCAAGATTGAAGGTGTCCTCCATGAGTTCCAGTCGATTACCGGCATCGTCGAGGACGCGACCGACATCATCCTTAACCTCAAACAGGTGCCATTTAAGCTGAATGGAGACGGCCCTAAGGCCCTCTACATTCGCGCCGACGAACCTGGCATTGTCACCTCAGGCATGATTGAAGCCGACGGAGACGTCGAAATTCTCGACAAGGATGTCTACATCGCCACGGTCAGCGAGGGCGGCAAGCTCGACATGGAGATGCGTCTCAAGCGCGGCCGCGGCTATATCTCCGCTGATCGCAATTTTGACCAGGACCTGGGGCTAGGCTTCATGCCTGTCGATTCGGTCCACTCGCCCGTCCGCAAAGTCAACTACGCAGTCGAGGCAGCTCGTCTCGGTCAGATCACTGACTACGATAAGTTGACACTTGAAGTGTGGACCAACGGGTCCGTGGTCCCGGCCGACGCAGTTGGACTTGCTGCGAAGCTTCTCAAAGACCACATGAGCATCTTTATCAACTTCGAGGAAGAGATCGAGCTTGACGGCCACATGGACGACCGTGGAGGCCTCCTGCGCAACGACAATCTCAACCGATCGGTTGAGGAGCTCGAGCTCAGCGTCCGATCCTATAACTGTCTCAAAAACGCAAACATCCAAACCATCGGCGAGCTTGTCCAAAAGACCGAAGCCGAGATGCTCAAGACCAAAAATTTCGGTCGTAAGAGCTTGAACGAGATCAAGGAAATTCTGGCGCAGATGGGCCTGTCGTTAGGTATGAGAATCGACGACCAAGGCAATGCTGTCCCGGGTCCCACCTCGGTTCTGCCGTCGCAGCAGCTCGCCTCCAGCCAGTACAGCCGCTTTGACGACGAGGAAGACGAAATCCTCGACGACGAGTCGGACCTGCAGTTACAAGAGCCTGAAAACTTCTAAGAGCAGTGTGATGGGTGGAGGGGAAGGAAAACAACTCCCGAGCCTCCACTTCGCACATAATGGCTGCATCCTAAGCGGGGCGAACGATCCGCTTCCGTAGGCGACAGACAACCCGAGCAGAACCCAAATCTTTAAAAACGTAGGATCTATCTACCGCTTTATCCAAGTTCGCCTTAAAAGAGAGACTCACGATGCGTCATCGTAAAGCAGGCTTTAAACTCGGACGTAAAACACCCCACCGCCGCGCGCTCCTGCGCAATCTTACTACCTCCATCCTGATGGAAGACCGGGTCGAGACCACGGTGACCAAGGCCAAGGCCGTCCGCCCCCACGTTGAAAAGATGATCACGCTCGGCAAGCGGGGCGACCTTCATGCCCGTCGTCAAGCCCTCGCATTTTTGATGACCCGAGAGTCCGTCACCCGCCTCTTCGATACCATCGCTCCGCGCTACGGAGATCGCCAGGGCGGCTATCTGCGGATCGTGCGGACCGGCTTCCGCAAAGGTGACGGTGGTGAAACCGCATTGATCGAGCTTCTCGGCGCCGAGCAGATCATTGACGAAAAGCGCCAAAAGCGCGCACAAGCCCGCGAAAAGCGCCGCGAGGAAATGCAAGCTGCCCTAGCCTCTAACGGCCCCACGCCGGGGACTGAGGGTGAAGAACCGCAACCTTAACTGCGCTTCTGATTGCACATTGATGCGCACATCTCGCCTGTACGAGACTTGCGCATCAACTTACGATTCGTAGAAAGCCACATTCAGCTAAGAATGTTTCCGCCTGCTTTGCCGAATCGTTCGATTCCATAGTATTTTGTTGTTCGAGACAGGTTGTACCTCCGCCTTTTCTTAGTGCGCCTCCGCATGAGAAAGCTCACTCAACACGAAGTATCCTGCCATTCAGTGTGCGGGAGAATTTTAGCCTGATCTCTTGAGTTATGAACCGATAGCTTGAGGCTGAACTGCAACGAGGACGCCTTTATTCCACGTGATAGTTCGGTGCCTCGCGCGTGATGATCACATCGTGCACATGGCTTTCCCGAAGCCCTGCCCCAGAAATCCGCACGAATCGCGCGTTCTCCTTCAGTTCCGTAATTGAGCCGCACCCCAGGTATCCCATGCCCGACCGTAGCCCACCTACGAGCTGGTGCACCATCGCCTCCAGCGGCCCCCGGTGCGGCACCCGGCCCTCAATGCCTTCCGGCACAAATTTCGCCAGCCGATTCGAGCCATTCCGTTCCCGGTCCACTACCGCCTCGGCCCGTGTCGGCGCGGTTTCCAGGTCGCGCGAGCTCTGAAAATACCGCTCTCCTGACCCCTGCGCCATCGCCGACAGCGAACCCATCCCGCGATACGCCTTGAACGACCGCCCTTGATAAAGAATCGTCTCCCCGGGACTCTCGTCTACCCCCGCGAACAGAGACCCGATCATGATTGCGTCCGCCCCCGCGGCGATTGCTTTGGTCAGGTCGCCCGAGTACTTGATCCCGCCATCCGCGATCACCGGCACCCCGCGCTCCCGCCCCGCCCGGTACGCCTCCGAAATCGCAGTAATCTGCGGCATTCCTGCCCCGGTCACCATGCGCGTTGTGCAAATCGACCCTGGCCCAATCCCTACCTTCACCGCATCTGCTCCGGCCTCCATCAATGCCAGCGCGCCCTCATAGGTCGCCACGTTGCCCGCCAGCAAATCCGTCTCCGGGAAACGCTGCTTGACGCACCGCACAGCCTCCAGCACGCGCGAAGAGTGCCCATGTGCCGAGTCGATCGATAATGCATCGCACCGCGCGCGGATCAACTCCGCCGCTCGCTCTAGGTAGTCCCCCGTTGCCCCAATCGCCGCCGCCACCCTTAAACGCCCCTGCTCGTCTTTGGAGGCATTCGGATATTTCAACTTTTTCTGGATATCTTTAACTGTGATCAGCCCTTTGAGCTCGTAATCGCCGTTCACCACCAGCAGCTTTTCCACGCGATAATCGTGCAAAATTGCTTCCGCGTCTTCAAGCGTCGTCCCAACCGGCACCGTGATCAGGTCCTTTTTGGTCATCACAGCGGATACAGGGATGTCCGTCCGCGTTTCAAATCGCAGATCGCGGTTGGTCAGAATGCCTACCAAGCGCTTGCCTTGCGTCACGGGAACGCCCGAAATCTTGTACCGCCGCATTACTTCCAGCGCATCCGAGATCAGCTGCTCAGGCGCGATCGTCACCGGGTCCACAATCATCCCGCTTTCTGAGCGCTTCACCTTATCCACTTCCGCCGCTTGCGCGTCGACAGACAGGTTGCGATGGATAATGCCCAGCCCGCCCTGCTGCGCCATGGCAATGGCCAGCCGCGATTCCGTAACCGTATCCATGGCCGCCGAAAGCAGGGGCGTGTTGAGCGTGATCCGGGGGGTAAGGCGCGTTTCGGTGCTGACTTGTGTGGGGACGACCTCGGAAAACGCGGGAATCAGCAGAACGTCGTCGAAGGTCAGAGCTTCAGGAATGGGATGTTCAATCATGGATGAAGATACTCCGCATCCGGAAAGGAACGCGGAGCCTTCGCCTTAGTGTAGCAAGCGGCTTGGCCGTCCGAGGTCCGGATCTAGGCCGGCGGCCTTTCCTTCTGCACCGCTTCTTCCGCCGGCAGGTTGAGCACCAGCTTACCGCCCTGGGCTGATATCGTTTTTAGTGAGCTTGATCGCAATCTTATCCACGGTACTGCCGTGCTGACTATCGGAGCGGTTGGCTTCCATGTGTCCGCTGATTTCTGGAACGCTGATCGTGAAGGTCTTCTCAGGGATGCGATTCGCGATGCTACGCACCCCATGCGGGGGGGGGGGTAGTAGGTGAGTCCATCGCTTTCACCACGCAAAGCCTTGGCTCGCTAATAGCCGGAGTACCCAGCCTTTCTTAAGGCAAAGGCACTCCGACTTTCCCGCAACTTGCCGTCAACGCGGGCCGCCCGGCCCACCAGGTCCGCCATGCGGCCCGTGCTCGCCAGGCCCACCCAGCAGGTGTTGTGCCTTCAGATCGCCAAATTTGGTTTTCTGGTCTGCCGTCAGCGTCGCATAGAACTTCGCCTCCGCCAGCGATCGCGTCGCAAGACTTTGCCCTTGTAGTTGCCCCAACGCTGTCGCCTGCTGCTGAATGGCTGTTGTGTCGCCGCCAGTCACTGCCGTTTCCAGTGCCTGGCGCGCTTCCCGCTCGTTCGCGTGGAACCCTTGCTCTTCTGTCGCTTCCGCCGTGAAAATCGCGGTCGCCTGGTCCTGCTGTGCCTGCGTCAGGGTCAACAGCGTGGTATACCGGGCCACTTCATGCTGCGCAATCTCCGCCGGCGCCGGCGGGGTGTGTTGCCTTTGGGCTTGGGCCGTCTGCAAAAGTAGCAAGCTGACCGTAACGAAAGCAAATGTCTTCATAATGTCATCTCCGAGGCGAGCTATTTTTTGAGTCTTCCCGGAACGCTCATCGCACTCCACCTCAGCTCGTTTCCTGCTCGAACGGACGTGCCCTCGCGCGTAAAAGATTACATGTTGCCTCACTCCGGCCGCTCCAGCGCGAACCGGTCCCCAGTCCGTACATACTCCGTGCCAGCCACCCGCCCCACCGCCTTCAGCCATCCCGGGGCGATCCGCAATCCCTCCTCCAGCACCGCCTCGCTTACGTGGAACAGCACCACCTCTCACCACATCATCGACCCGCCCAGCATCGCCGAACTCACCTCTACGATCTCCCTTAGCGGCGGTAGGCGGTTTTGCTTCTATGACATCCTTATAAGGAGTCGCATCTATCGTTCTAGTGTTCTACTCGCGAAGGAGAAAGCACCCCTGCATGTTTGAATTCCATATCTCGCGCGCTGCCCGCGACCGCTACGGCGTCGAAGGCCTTCTGTTCTCCTTCAGCGGCAACGCCGTTTTCGCCAACCCCGCCGGCAGCCGCGCCCTTGCGCACCGCATCAACCAAGCTCGTGAGGAGAGCAGCCAGATCCAGCCCGCCGCCCTGTTCGCCATGGGCCTTATCGACGAAGCCACCCACGCCCTGCTCGCCTGGTACCGCAAACACGTTAAACCGACCGTCATAGCGGAAGCCCTCGCCTACTTCAGCGAGCAGGTCGGCCCCGCCGAACTCGACCGCCTCCTCCTCGCCTTTGTCACCGAGTTCCCCAATGCCGAAATCTACGCTGGCCGCCAAACCGCTCAGGCCTGGCTCGAGGGCTCGACGGACGACTATCCACACCGCGAAGCCGCCTTTGAAGAGCTCCTCCTGCTCTGGCTCGAAAACCGCAATCCCGTCTTCGCCCCCTTCCGCGAGCTGTTCGACGAAACCCGCCTGGTCCAAACCACCGCCTACACCCAGGTCACCGCCGGTTTTCCAGCGTTTTTCACCAGTCTCCCTGAAATCGATGAAGGCCGCGGCGGCCTCCTTGCCCTCCTGCTCTCCGTCACCGGCGCCGACGGCAGCCTGTCCGACCAACTCGCCCGGCTGCGCGCCCGCTGGGGTTTCGCCGTTGACGACCTCCTGCGCCGCCTCACCCTGTCGGGCGACCTGCTCAAGGAAGAAGAAACCGCCCTTTGGCGGCAGTTCAACCCACCCGGCTCACGCGCGCACGGCGGCGACACGGGGGCGCACGCCGAGGTCCCCAACTACGCCGCCGGCATGAACGAGTATGAGGCTTTCTCCCCTGACCAGGAGTGGATGCCACGTACCGTCATGATCGCGAAGAGCACTTATGTCTGGCTCAACCAGTTGTCGCGCTTCTACGGTCGCCGCATTGACAAGCTCGACCAGATTCCTGACGAAGAGCTCCAAACCCTCGCCGCTCGCGGTATGAACGCCCTCTGGCTCATCGGCGTTTGGGAGCGCTCCCGCGCGTCGGAAACCATCAAGCACCTGTGCGGCAATCCCGATGCGGTCGCCAGCGCCTACTCGCTCTACGACTATCGGATCGCTGAAAACCTGGGTGGCGAGCCTGCGTACCGCGACCTCCGCGACCGGTGTGGCCGCTACGGCATCCGCCTCGCCAGTGATATGGTCCCCAACCACATGGGCATCGACTCGCCTTGGGTCATCGATCACCCCGAGTGGTTCCTGTCCCGCTCCGACTCACCCTACCCCGCCTACTCATTCAACGGCCCGGACCTTTCGGGCGACGACCGCGTCGAGATCAAGATCGAAGATCACTACTATTCGCAAACCGATGCCGCCGTCGTCTTTCTGCGCCGCGACAAGTGGACCGGCGACCACCAGTACATCTATCACGGCAACGACGGCACCTCCTTTCCCTGGAACGACACAGCCCAGCTGAATTACCTGAGCGGTCAAGTCCGCGAGCAGGTCATGCAAACCATCCTGCAAGTCGCCCGCCAGTTCCCCATCATTCGTTTCGACGCCGCCATGACCCTGGCCAAGCGCCATATCCAGCGCCTCTGGTTCCCCACGCCCGGCTCCGGCGGCGCCATCCCTTCGCGCGCCGAGTCCGCCATGACCACCTCCGACTTCGACGCCGCCATCCCCGAGGAGTTCTGGCGCGAGGTCGTCGACCGCGTCGCCCGTGAAGTTCCCGGCACCCTCCTGCTCGCCGAGGCCTTCTGGCTCATGGAGGGCTACTTCGTCCGTACCCTCGGCATGCACCGAGTCTACAACTCAGCCTTTATGGTCATGCTCCGTGACGAGGACAATGCCAATTACCGCAAGGTGCTCAAGAACACCCTCGAGTTCGACCCCGGCATCATGAAGCGGTACGTCAACTTCATGTCCAACCCCGACGAGCGCACCGCCATCGACCAGTTCGGTGCCGGCGACAAGTTCTTCGGCGTCGCCACCATGATGGCCACCCTCCCCGGCCTCCCTATGTTCGGCCACGGCCAGGTCGAGGGCTTTACCGAGAAGTACGGCATGGAATACTATCGCCCCCGCTACGAAGAGTGGGCGACGGACACGCTTGTTGAACGCCACCAGCGCGAAATCGCCCCCCTGCTCCACAACCGTGACCTCTTCGCCGAGAGCGACAACTTCCTCCTTTATGACTGCTGGGGCGAGCACGGCGGTGTTGAGGAGAATGTCTTCGCCTACTCGAATCAGCGAGACGGCCGCCGTGCACTCGTTGTCTATAACAACAGCTACTCCGGCACGCGCGGCACCCTCCACCATTCCGCTGCCTACATGGACAAAGGTTCCGGCCAGCTGCGCCAGCGATCCCTGTCTGACGCCCTCGCTCTGCCCACGGACCACGACACCATCCTGGCCTGGCGCGACAACGCCACTGGCCTCCACCACCTCCGTCGCGCTCACGAGTTTCACGAGCGCGGCTTCCATATCGACCTGCCTGGGTACGGCTACACCGTGCTGCTCGACTGGCGCGAGCTCCGCGCAGATGCGACCCACGCCTGGGATCACCTTTGCGACCTGCTCGGCGGCCGCGGCGTCGAAGACCTCGACCGCGCTCTGCTCAACCTTGAGCTCGAGCCCGTCCACAACGCGCTCCGCTCGGCCCTTGAGCCACGCCTCATCCGTGAGTTTGCCGCTCTCGCTGACCGCACTGCCGCCACGGTCGCCGAGGACCCCAATCTCCTCCCCCACAGTGAGCTCCTCGAGCAATGGATCGAGCGCGCCGCCCACTTCGTCGCCATCACGCGCGACGAGTATTTCAAGCGCATCCAGCCACAAGCTCCGATTATCTCGATCCCCACCCCCGAACCAGGCTTGGCAATAGATCTGACGCAGGGCGCAGGGGAGGGAACCATCCCAGCGAACAGCTCGAACGAAGGGGTCATCCTGAGCGAAGCGGAGGACCGGCTCTCCCCTACTGCGCAAACGACCTCGGGCGAGGTCTCACAACTCGCACCTGCGACGCGGGAATCACCGCAGCCCGGAAGCACTTCCGAACTTGCCTCCGCTGAGGCCCAAAACGAATCCGCCCTCACTGAAACCCGCCTCCGCGCCCGCATCCAGGCCCTTCTCCGCCTTCCCCTGGCCGAACAACAGTTCGCCCAGCCCTGGCCGCCGGAGGCTCGTCGCATCCTCCCGAGCGCTAGTCCCGTTACCAATGCCGGCTCGGTTTGGGCGCCCGTCCTCGCGTATACATTGCTTGCTGCCGTCGCCGAGTCGCTTTCGCTTGTCGATCCGTCACACCCTGCGCTTGCCGTCTACGATCAGTTTGGCTTCCGGGAAGTCCTCGCCGAGTCTTTTACCCGCGTCAGCTTTACCGGGGAGGACACCTGGCGGGCCGCCGCTCGCGTCCGCGTCGCCCTCGCCTCCGGCATTCTTCCCTCTGAGCCCGAGCCGACCGGCCGGCACTCGGAGCAGATCCTTACCGCACAAACCGTTACCCGCCATGGTTTCCCGCACGCGCTCTGGCAAGACGGCGACCTTCGCTGGCTCGCAAGCGTGAACGAACACAATGGGACCACTTACTTCAACAAGGAATCCCACGAGGAACTCCTTTGGTGGCTCACCCTTCCCGACCTGCTCCAACTCACGGCGCAACCCATCCTCGACTCTCGTGAGCTTGAAATCCTTGCCGCCACCCTTGCCGGTGCTCTCGTCAGCGCACACTCTGCCGGTTACCAACTCACCCCTGCGGCGCAGCCGCCCCCGAGCACGCCGGCAGATCAGGGGGGCATTGCCCAGCCGGGCTTTGAGCCTGGGGAATTTACTCCCACTCCTTCTCCAGACGACGAGCCCACCCCGGCCGTCGCCTATCGCCTCGACACCGAGGCACTTCCGATGAGCCAGCCTGTTCCCGTTGCCGAAGCTCCACGCAAGCCGGTTGCGGCAAAAGGCACCTCCGCCAAAAAGGCTTCTAAGAGCGGGTCGCCGGCACAAGCGAAAAAAGCCGGCCCCCCGAAAAAGAAAAAGTAGAACAGAAAAGGCGGAGCCGTCAGGCCCCGCCCTTTTCTGAGGACCGCTTATTCCCCTACCGCGATGACCTCTGGCACAACCTGCCGGTTCGCCCCATCCACAAACACCAGTTTTGCCCGCGCCCCCGCCGCCTCTACCTCATCCATCCAGGCAAAGCTCGCGATAATCACCAGATCCCCCGCCGCCGCCATTCTCGCCGCGGCCCCGTTTAAGCAGACCTCCCCGGACCCAGCCTCCACCGGGATCGCGTACGTCTGCAGCCGGCTCCCGTTCGTCACATTCCAAATATGCACCGCCTCGAACGGCAAGATGTCCGCAGCTTCGAGCAGCAAGGAATCGACTGCGATGCTCCCCTCATAGTGCAGATCCGACCGCGTCACCGTGGCCCTGTGTATCTTCGACTTCAATAGTTTCTTTAACAAACGCATCTCCCAATCAGGTGCTTTGTCCAGTTTACAAAGCCCTCGCTCCCGTCGTATCACGAGCAAAACAACAGGCCCTCCTCACTCGTGCTTAGACTTCAGCACAAGCCTCAGGAGGGCCTTTCAGGACTGCCGCGATCAGAACTCCTCGTGGAACGCGACCTCCCCTTCCACCGCGACCTGGTACGCCGACACTCGCCGCTCGAAGAAGTTCGTCAGCTCCTGTACATCCTGCAAGTCCATGAACGGGAACGGATTGCGCGACCCGAAGACCTTTGCCATGCCCAGCCGTTCCAGCCGCTGGTCCGCCACATACTGCAGGTACTCCCGCATATCCCGCGTCGACAGGCCCGCCACGCCCCCGGCCAGCAAATCCTCGGAGAACTGCAACTCCGCGTCCACCGCCTCGCGCATCATCTGCGTTACCTGGCTCTGCATGCGTGCATCGAACATCCCCGGATGCTGCTCCCGTACTGTGTTTACCACCTCAAACGCGAACTCCAGGTGCGCGCTCTCGTCCCGGAAGACCCAGTTTGTCCCCGCGGCCAGCCCGTGCAGCATCCCGCGCGAGCGGAAGAAGTACACATACGCGAACGCCGAAAAGAAGAACAGCCCCTCAATGCAGCCTGCAAAGCAGATCAGGTTCAAAAGGAACTGCCGCCGGTGCTCGTCGGTCTCAAGCGTATCCAGCTTCTCGATCGAGTCCATCCACTTCATGCAGAACTCGGCTTTTTTTCTGATCGACGGTATGTTATCCACCGCCGCAAATGCCGCATTCCGCTCGCTCGGCTCCGGGATGTAGTTATCGAGCAGCGTCAGATAAAACTGCACATGCACGGCTTCTTCATAAAGCTGCCGCGATAAATATAACCGTGCTTCCGGCGAGTTGATGTGCTTGTACAGGTTCAGCACCAGGTTGTTCGACACGATCGAGTCGCCCGTCGCAAAAAAAGCCACGAGTCGCTGGATGACGTGCACTTCCGCCGGCGTCAATCGCTGCTTTAGGTCGACCAAATCGGTCGAAAAATCAATCTCTTCGACCGTCCACGTGTTCTTGATCCCGTCTTTGAACATTTCAAAGAAGGTGGGATACTTCATCGGCCGCAGGGTCAAACACATCCCCGGATCAAGAATCGAATCAGGCACTTCTACAGATGACGACATAGCAATCTCCCATAACATCGGTTCCTACAAAAGAAGGGTTCATCCTGAGCGTAGCGAAGGACCTGCTTTCACTCGCACAGAAACGAATCGCAGAACAAATCCGGGTACACCGGTCTCAAATCGAGAAACCGGCGCACTCACTCCTTTACTGGCAAGCTTCACAACTTTCCGGGTTGTCAAGCGAGCAGGCCACCGCGTCAATGCTCGGCACGACTGCTGGTATCGGCGCATTCCCCTGCGCCGCCTGCCCCACGGTCGTTTTCGCAATCCGCGTCGCCGGCCGCGAACGAAGGTAGTACGTCGTCTTGACCCCCGACTTCCACGCGTGCATGTACATTGAGCTCAACCGTCCGATGTTCGGCGACTCCGCGAACAGGTTCAACGACTGCGACTGATCGATCCACGCCCCGCGCGCCGCGCCCATATCGATAATCGCCCGCATCGGCAGCTCCCACACCGTCCGGTACCGCAGACGAATATCCTCCGGTAGCTCCGTCAAGCCCTGCACGCTGCCCTCGGCCATCTTGATCCGCGTCCGTACGTCTTCGTTCCAGAGTCCGCGCCCTTTTAGCTCCTCGACCAGGTACCGGTTGATCTGCAGGAACTCACCCGACAGCGTTTCCCGCTTGAACAGGTTTGAAATTTGCGGCTCGATGCACTCATAGCACCCCACGATCGAAGCAATGGTCGCCGTCGGCGCGATCGCGATCAGCAGGGAATTGCGCAGCCCATGCTTCTTGATCCGGTCCTTCAGCACCGCCCAACGGGCCAGGTCCTTCGGGACAACCCCCCAAAGATCAAACTGCAATTGACCGGAAGCCGCCCGCGTATCCGCGAACGCCGGATGTGCCCCGTTCTTCTCCGCCAGCTCGCAGCTCGCCCACAGCGCGTGATAGTAAATTTCCTCCTGAATCCGCGTTGAAAGCTCACGCGCTTCTGCCGAGTCGAACGCTAGCCCCAGCTGGAAGAACACATCCTGCAGCCCCATGACGCCCAATCCCACCGGCCGCCACTGCGCGTTCGACCCTGCTGCCTGCGGCACCGGGTAGTAATTAAGGTCGATCACCCGGTCCAGCATCGGCACCGCCAGCTTTACCGTGTGGGCCAGCTTTTCGAAGTCGAACCGGCCGCCCGAAACATGCCGCGCCAGGTTCACCGACCCCAGATTGCACACGGCTGTCTGCTCGCCCGAGGTCACCTCCGTGATCTCCGTGCACAGGTTCGACAGGTGCACCACATTCCCCGGCTTGCCTGTCTGGTTGCAGCGCAGGTTCGTCGTGTCCTTAAAGGTCATCCAGCCATTGCCCGTCTCGGCAAGCGTCCGCATCATGCGCGCATACAGGTCTCGCGCCTTTACCGTGCGTATCGCAAGGCCTTCCCGCTCTGCCGCCTCATACGCCTGGTCAAATTCCGGTCCGAACAGGTCCGTCAGGTGCGGCACGATCTTCGGGTCGAATAGCGACCACGTCCCATCCCCGTCCACCCGCCGCATAAACAGGTCCGGAATCCAGTTCGCCGTGTTCAGGTTGTAGGTCCGGCGCGCATTGTCGCCCGTATTGTCGCGCAACTCCAGAAACGACTCCACATCCGCATGCCACGGCTCCAGATACACACACGCCGCGCCTTTGCGCTTGCCGCCCTGGTTCACCGCCGCCACGCTCGCATCCAGCGTCCGCAGCCACGGTACAATCCCGTTCGACAATCCGTTCGTCGCCCGAATCAGCGAACCTTCCGACCGCACCCGATGAAACGCCAGCCCGATCCCGCCCGAAAACTTCGACAGCAATGCCACCTGCTTATAGGTGTCGTAAATCGAGTCCAGCGAGTCCGCCGGCGAATCAATCAGGAAGCAGCTCGACAGCTGCGGGTGCTTTGTTCCCGAATTGAATAACGTCGGTGTCGAAGCCATGTAATCGTGCGCCGCCATCAGTCGGTAAAAGGGAACTGCCTCGCCGACTGTGCCGGCCAGCCCGCAGGCAACCCGTAAAAAAAAGTACTGCGGCGTTTCGATCACTTTGCGCGTGATCGGATGTCGCAACAGGTACCGGTCATACACCGTCCGCAGCCCGAAATACTCAAACCGGTCCGAAAACTCGTCGTCGATCGCGTTGTTCAGCTTCCGGGCATTATTGCGCACAAACTCGACCGCCGCCGCGCTCACCAATCCCTGCTCGTGCCCCAGTTCCATCGACTGCGTGAACGAGTAGATATTCTGCCCCGCCACCTCTTTCAAGATTGTCTCGTGCAACAGTCGTGCTGCCAGCTTTGAGTACTCCGGCTCTTCCGCGATCAAGGCCGCTGAGGTCTGGATCGAGATTGAATCCAGCTCTCGCGTCGTCGCTCCGTTAAATAGCCCGCCGATGGTCTTTGAAGCTACCCGCATCGGATCGATGTGCTGCAATCCATGCGCTGAGCGCTGCACGGCGCGCACAATCTTATTCACATCCACGGGTTCCATGCCGCCGTTGCGCTTGCGCACCTGCATCTGTGGTGGCACTTCCGGCAAAGGGAAGTCGGGAATGACATCGGCAAGCGTGCTTTGGAGCGAGGTCTGCATTTCAGCCAAGGGGTGAGCTCTCTTTCCGCGGGCGCTCCCGGCGTCCGCCTCGGTCGTTCCAGTACTAGTGTGTCTAGACCGCCCACATGCGTCTTTTCAGTGGGAAACAGCAATACATCCACTATATCTTGTGTACTTTCCCTTCCCGCGCCCTACAGGTTGTGCAAAAGCCAGTCCCAAATAGAAAATCTCCAGCAATTCGGCACCTAAGTACTTTCTCATTTTCTTCGCTTTTTGTCTCGCTTTTTTATACCTGCACTGTAGAAGTCGCTGGAAAGGAGACGTCCGGCTTGCGAATCGTACAAGGAGTGCGTTGGGAGGGTTAAGCAAACAGAAAAGCCTGCTTCGCATGCAAAAGCGCGAAGCAGGCACTTTGAATTAAAATCCGTTCTACAAGCTCACCTTTGCATGGTCCCCTACGCCGGTCTTGCCCCCTGTTACCGCCCGCGCCAGCACCTGCACCTGGCGTGCCACTGCGCTCGCCGGTGCGTCCCAATACTCGGCCCCATCCACATGCACGCGCAGCACCCGGATCTGCGGATCGCTTTGCCCCTCTGGAAACCATGCTTTATACATCGGATTCCACAGCGCCGCGATCAGCGCACGGTCGTTCGACAACGCCGCACGCCCAGTCATTGTCACAAACGAGCTCTTCGCGTCTGAATAGCAGAGGCTCACCTGGGCATCCTGCTTGATCTCGTCCACCTTGCCCGAATCTTCCCGCGTCAAAAACACCACCTCACCATTAAAGGGCGTGTTCTGCGTCGCCATCGGCCGGCTATGGAGCGACCCATCCCCCGCCACCGTCGTCAGCATGGCAATGTGAATCTCCTTGATTAGCTCCCCGATCCTCGCGATCGCCTCATCCCGGCTTTGTACCTCTTCCCCTGCGGCCATCGATTCCTCCTCTACGTTTCCCATTGAGATGCCGCCCGCGCCATCCAAGCATCTATGCCCGACCGCCCCCACCTCGGTACCCTCGTTGACACCATGGCCACCTGGCGCTCCGGCCTTGCCGTCGTCGAGCATCGGGGTGTCCGCCGCTTCCCAACCACCTACGCTGAGCTTGCCTCGCAGTCCTACCGCTTCGCCGCCGAGCTTGAACGCCGCGGTATTGCGCCCGGCGATCGCGTGCTCCTCTGGGGGGCAAACAGTGCCGCCTGGACTGCCGCCTTTTTCGGCTGCGTCCTCCGCGGCGCTCTTGTCGTCCCTCTCGACGCATCCGGCTCCCCCGAATTCGCTCGGCGCATAGCCTCGGAAACCACCCCAAAGCTCGTCGCCGGCGATCGCGACCTCCCGTCCCTTCCCC
>CAXTWG010000028.1:0-32558 GCA_964247895.1 uncultured Acidobacteriaceae bacterium | reverse complement strand
GCATAGACTCGACTCCCTCAAACGCCAGCGCACCGGCCGCCACGCCCGCGGCCGTAGTCGCCGCAGACCGTAAAAAGCTCGGCTGCCCGCTCCCAACCGGCCCCATACCCTGAGACGCCGGTGCATACTGGTTCGGCTGCGCGTACTGCACAGGCTGGTAGCCCTGCTGCGAGGGAGGAGCGGTTTGCGGCTGCGGATCATGATGCCCGAACAGGCTGCCGAGAAAGCTGGTGGGCTTGGCCTGCCCTTGCGGCGCCTGCTGCAACTGCGACATCTGCCGCTTTGCCTGCTCAAGCGCGATGTTCTGCACCAGAACAGTTTGCGCCAGAATATACGTCGCATCCTGATTACGACTCCACCCATCACGCAGCAGGCGTTCCGCGTCACTGTCCTTATCCTGCAAAGCGGTGCCATTTACTTTTCTGACCAGATCGTTCAACATGCTTTCTTCTTGCGAGGTCATGCGAGTTCTCCTTGCCGCGCGGCGCGCAGCTGTATTCCCTCTATTAGACGCAAAGCGCGGCAGGGAGTTGGCGGAGCTGAGGGAGGAATCGAGCTCAGGCCACGGCGTACGCGCGAACCTGGTCCTTGCGCACGGTCAATCGATCCACTAAATCCTCACGTACGGCGAAACCCCGGCCCGGCTCGTCCGGAATCGCGATCTCTCCAAGCGGAGATACTTCAATCGCAGGCTCGATAAGATCGTCTGCCCAGTAGCGGCTGGAAGCGGCAAGATCGCCCGGTAAAGTGAAATTCGGCAGAGACGCAAGGGCGATGTTGTGCGAGCGCCCGATACCGGTCTCGAGCATGCCGCCGCACCACACAGGCACGCCCCGCTCCATGGCAGCATTATGGATCCCGATCGCCTCAGTAAAGCCGCCCACGCGTCCAGGTTTGAGATTGATCACGCGGCAGGAGTCCATCTCGATGGCGGCAAGCGCATCGCGCCGGTTCCGAACGGACTCGTCCAGGCAAACCGGCGTTTCGATCTGCTTTTGAAGCATGGAGTGATAGAAGAAGTCGTCGCTCCAAAGCGGCTGCTCGATCATCATCAGGTCGAAGTGGTCGAACGCAGCCAGGTGCGTCATATCGTTGAGCCGGTAAGCAGCATTCGCGTCGGCGGCAAGCCGCAGGTGCGGCCAGCAGTTGCGGACTGCCTCGAACACCTGAAGATCCCAGCCGGGTTTGCAGAACAGCTTGACGCGCTGGTAGCCGGCAGCTTTGGCCGCCTCCACCTCGTCCAGCAATTTCGGGATTGAAGACTGGATGCCGATCGCGATACCGCACGGAACTGCACTGCGAGCCCCTCCAAGGAGTGAAGCCAGGCTGACACCCTCGGCTTGTGCCTGAAGATCCCACATCGCCATTTCAAGAGCGGCCTTGGCCATCCGGTTTCCCCGGAAATGCCGGAAAATCGCATGGCAATGGCCGCCATGCTCAGGCTCCACATGCAGCAGGGCAGGGGCAAGCTCCCTTTGGATCATGTGCCAGGCCGTATCGACCGTTTCCTCGCTGTACCAGGGGTGCTCGCCCGCAATGCACTCCCCCCATCCTTGCAGCCCTTCGGCCAGCAACTCTATAAGGAGGACGCGGCGGCGAGTCAGCGTACCGAAACTGGTTTGAAGAGGCGCGCGGAGCTGCATTTCGAGTTCGCGAAGTACGATGGCATCAATTTTCATGATCCTGGCTTTTCTCCTTCAGCTCTGCCGCTCCCATGGTAGCGAGGAATCCACTTTCCACAGACACAGAAATTAGCGGGCGCTCCCCTGCCCCGGCTGTCCGGGTTCCAGGTCCGGGCTAAGCTCGCCGGCGCGCTCCCGCTGTTTTGCAGCCCTCCACAGGAGTTCCAGCTCATCGAGGTTGCGCTCCTCAAGCGGCGCGCCCTCCGCAGCTTCCATGGCGGCAAAGCGCGAGCGGAATTTTCCATTCGCGTCCCGCAGGGCGGTCTCAGCATCCACGCCAAGATGCCGGGCGAGGTTGACCGTCACAAAAAGCAGGTCGCCGATCTCAAGCCGGAGTTCCCTGTTCGGGGTGGGGCCGGCCGCACGCACTTCGGCTTCAACCTCGTCCGTTTCCTCGCGTATCTTCGCGAAGATACCGGCGGCATCCGGCCAATCGAAACCGCACTTTGCCGCAGCCGAACCCAGCTTTTGCGCTTCGGGCAGCGCGGGCTGCGCTCGCAGGACGCCTTCCAGGCGGCTCTCAGGCTGCGGTTTTTTCGCTTTCTCCATGCGCTTGATCGCCTGCCAGTTCGCCAGCACCTGCCCCGTGCCAATCCCTTCCGCAGCCGCGTCGAGTTCTGCCCGGTTTCCGGCCGCAGCAGCCGCTTCCACGCCGAAGACATGAGGGTGCCGCCGGACGAGCTTGCGGTTAAGCCCCCTAAGAACGTCCGCGATCGAGAACTCACCCGCTTCCGACGCCATCTGGGCGTAGAAAAGCACCTGGAGCAGCAGGTCTCCGAGCTCCTCGCACAGGTCGGCCGGGTGCTTGCGCTCGATCGCATCGAGAACCTCGTAAGTTTCCTCGAGCGTATAGGGCCGGATGCTTTCCGGGGTCTGCTCGCGGTCCCAGGGGCAGCCGCCGGGACCGCGCAGCCGGGCCATGATGGCCGACGCCTCTGCGAAAAGTTCCGCTGTCTGCGAGAGGGAAACTGCGGGCGGGTTCGCCATGGCACCACTGTACCGGATCGCCAGCAAAGGTTCCCCCAATCAGTCTCGAGAAACCGGCCGAGGCCGGATGCGGCTTTCCTTCAAGAAAGGCCGCATTTACGCAACTGCCGGGAAACTACTCTAAACTCGGACGACGGTGCCCCTGCTCGTTCCCTTTCTCGCCGCTGTCGCCGGTCTGCTGCTGGGCAGCTTTTTGAACGTGTGTATCGCGAGGCTGCCGCAACACCGGTCCATTGTGTGGCCGGGCTCGCACTGCCCTCGCTGCGGAGCGGCCATCCGCGCATTCGACAACATTCCCCTTATCAGCTACGGTCTGCTGCGAGGGCGTTGCCGCAGCTGCGGGGAGCCGATCTCGCCGCGTTACCCGCTGGTGGAGCTGGGGCTGGCTGCCCTGTTTGTGGCCTGCGCGGTCCGTTTTCCGGCTCCGCTCGTGGCTGGGGAGGCAGCCGCCCTGTGCTTTCTCCTGCTCGGTTTGTTTTGGATGGACGCGGAAACGCTGCTGCTGCCGGATAGTTTTACCCTGCCCGGCGCTGTGCTGGGGCTCGTACAGGCGTTGTTGCCCGGGGGCGGGCTGCCCGTGGCACTCCATTTAGGGGAAACCACTCCCCTGCCGCTATCAGGTTGGCCGCCGGTGGTGAGCAGTTTTCTCGGCGCGGTTCTGGGAGCGGCTTTTCTCTGGTTTATGAGGGCAAGTTACCGGCTGGCGCGGAAACGCGAGGGCATGGGGCTGGGAGATGTGAAGCTGGCGATGCTGGTCGGCGCCTGGCTGGGGGTAACAGGCGTAGGCCTCACGCTGGTTCTAGGAATCCTGCTTGGCGCTGTCGCCGGAGTCGGCGTGCTGCTCTTCCGCGGCGGAAACGCCGGCGCTCTTCGGATGCCTTTCGGCAGCTTCCTGTGTGCGGCGGGGCTCCTGGTTCTGCTGCGAGGGCGCGAGATGCTCGCGTGGTACTTTCACTTCTGGTTGTAGCGTGTTGCAGTCAAACTATTTACCTGCGAGCTCAGTCAATGCCCTCTTGGCATCCTTGCTGTGCTTGCCCTTGGGGTCGGCATCCAGGTAAAGCCGGTAGTTGGTCGCTGCCTCGTCCAGATGCGAAGTTTTCCGGGCTGCTTCAGCGAGAAGGTAGACAGCCTCGGCATTGCCGGGGCCGACCACCGTTGCTTCCTTGAAACGCGAATAAGCACCTTGGTAGTTTTCATCCGCCATGTAAAGCTGGCCGACCCGCACATCCTCCTTTGCCAACTCCGGATTGTCCACCGTCCCGCCTGCGCCGTTGCTTGTACGAGAATCACGGTCGCCGAGCACATCCACGCCCTTCAGCCGTGAGCGGGAAGAACTTTCCGGCTCAGTTCGGTCTGCGCTGTCGTCGGCCGGACCATCCGACGCGGAACCTTCGGCCTTGTTGGCCTCCTTTTCCGCAGCCCTTGACTCTGCTTCCGGAAACGAGTTGTCATCCGCCGGGGCTGCGGGCTTTGCCTCCGTTTGCTTCTGAGCGGGCGGTGGGGTAGGAGCCGCATTTTGCGCCCAAGCTCCAAGCGCGAACGGAGCAGCCGCGGCGAACACTAAAAGTCTCTGCCGGAACAATGCCATACCGATATTGGACGCCAAAAGCCCGGCTTTGGCTATACTTTCGCTATCGTGCCTCTCGTTATCCGCTCCTCCGCCATCCATGCCGCCGGCTGCTACACCACCACGCCGATCCGCAACGGCGCATACGTGGTCGAGTACACGGGGCCGCGCCTGCCCAAGGAAGCTGCCGACATCCGCTATGAGAACCTGCCTATGACTTACCTGTTTGGCGTAGGCGACGGCGCGACGGTGATCGACGGGCATGGCACGGCGATGTTCCTCAATCACTCCTGCGATCCCAATTGCGAAACCGAAGAAGAACGCGGGCGGGTGTGGATCAAAGCCATCCGGAACATCCGGGCAGGGGAAGAGCTGACCTACGATTACCACCTATACGACGGCGACCCGGCCGAAGCTCCATGCTATTGCGGAGCGAAAGGCTGCCGGGGGAGTATGTTCGGGGAAGAAAAACCGTAACCGCCTCCGCGGCTGGCGGCCACTTTGCGGCGGGTATTTGGTGGGATAGCATCCTTGATCGCGACCAGCGGGGAGCGCCACCCAAGCCAACAAAGACCCGGCACGAAGTGCCCGCAAGCCGCGCAGGCGGTTTACCGCTCCTACAATAGAGAAAGATGCCCTATCAGGTCCTAGCCCGCAAGTACCGCCCGCAACGCTTCGCCGATGTCATCGGCCAGGATCACGTTACCCATACCCTCGGCAATGCGCTTGAGCAGGACCGCATCGCCCACGGCTACATCTTCTCCGGCCATCGCGGCATCGGCAAAACCACCATCGCGCGCATTCTGGCGATGGCGCTCAACTGCCGCCGTACCATCGGCTCTCCGCAAAGGCCCACCTGCGAGCCTTGCGGCAGCTGCGAAAGCTGCACAGAGGTACGGGCCGGCAACGCCGTCGACGTCATCGAAATCGACGCCGCTACCAATCGCGGCATCGACGAAATCCGCGAGCTCCGCGATGCCGCCCGCTATCTTCCCGCGCGCGACCGTTACAAGATATACATCCTCGATGAGGCGCATCAGATCACCGATGCCGCCTTCAATGCGCTGCTCAAAATACTGGAAGAGCCGCCCGACCATGTCGTCTTCATGATGGCGACCACGCAGCCCGAAGACATCCTGCAGACCATCCGCTCCCGCTGCCAGCATTTTTCGTTCCACGCAGTCAAATACGACGCCATCCTGGCACAGTTGCGCACGATTGCGGCGGACGAGGGTGTTTCTGCCGAGGATGAAGCGCTCGGGCTGCTCGCCGAAGCGGGCGACGGCTCCATGCGCGACGCGCTCTCGATCATGGACCAGGCGATCGCTTCGGCTCCGCTTGAAGACGGAGAAGCGAAGCTTGAAGCAGCGCCCATTCGCGAGCTGATGGGCACAATGCCCAATGCGGTATTCGCGCGGCTACTCGAGTCGGTCAGTGAGGGCAACTCCGGCGCTGTCCTTACCGAGCTCGATCGGCTGCTGGGCGCCGGCAACAGCCCGGCCCAGATCGCGCGACAGTTCGTCCGCTATTTGCGTAACGTACTGATGGCCCGCATCGGCGGCGAAGGGACGGAGCTGCTGCAGATTTCGCCCGATGAGCGCGCCCGGGTCGCCGGCTCGGCACTGCTGTTCGGCGAAGAAGAGTTGACGCGCTTCCTCCAGATCATGCTCCGGACCTTTGACGACCTCGGCTACCGGCAGGAGCAGCGCTTCCATCTGGAACTAGGAGCTCTGAAGCTAGTCCAGCTGCAGCGTTTGCTGCCGGTCGAGGAGCTCCTGTCGCAGCTGGGCGGCGCGCCGGGAGTCCCTGCCCGGCCTGCTCCCTCATCTCCCGCCACAAAACCGGCGACGACTCGCCTCCTTACGGACGCACCCGCAAAAGCCCCGGAAGCTCCGGCTTTTTCCCCTTTTGAGAGGGATGCGCAGCGCAAAGCTGCTCCTCTTGCAGCCGAGAAGCCTGTATCGATTGCCCCCTCGGTACAGCCCTCCATACAGCCCTCGACACAGCCCCCGATACAGCGGGAAGCACCGACTGCCCCTGCGTTGCCGGTTCAAGGCGAACCCCACATCGCTCCCGCGCCCAAACCCGAGCCGCCTCCTATCGCATCCTCGCCGGTGCCGGTGGAAGAAACTAGTCCGGCTCCCTTCCCGCCTGAGCCTGCTCCCACGCACTCTGTCATGCACTCTGGGACACTTGATCTCCAGGAAATGCGCAAAGCTGCCGTAAGTGCGCTGGAAGGGGCAGGCCACCCCACAGCCGCCACCCTGCTCGACGCGGGCACCTGGACCGAAACAGCATCAGCAGTGCGGATCGAGGTCGCGGCCAAGAAAACCATGCTTGGACTCACCATGAACGCGGACGCTGAAAAGATCGTCAAAGCCGCTGTGCGCCCATTCGCGGGCTCGCCGCCCAAACCGGTGGAGTGGGTTCCGGGCGAGGGTGGGGGTGCCGCAAAGGCCGCTTTACGCCCAGTCTCAACCGGCAGCGTGCAAGCGCTCGCGCTTGAAAATCCTCTGGTCCAGCAGGCAAAGGAGTTGTTCGGAGCCGAAGTGCGCAGCGTTGTGGACCTTCGCGGAAAACGCTGAAACCGGAGTGCGAGTTGAACGTTGAGGGACAAGCAAGCCCTTTTTACCCTCAGGAGAATGCAATGGACATGAGCAAAATGGAAGCGCTTCTCGGCCAGGCCCGACAAATGAGCGAAGCCGCAGGCGACCAGCTGGCCAAGGTAAAGGTTGAGGGTTCGGCAGGCGGCGGTGCCGTGCGGATCCAGATGACAGGCAAAAAGGAAGTCTTCGGCGTCACGCTCGACCCTGCGGTTTTAGGCGCGCTGGGCAGTTCGGCCGCAACGTCCCGAGACGACCTGCAGATGCTTGAAGATCTGCTCCGTGCTGCCTTCAACGATGCCGGCCGTCGCGCCGATGAGGCTGCAAGCGGCAGCATGGCGGGTATGCTCGGTGGTCTCGGCCTGCCAGAAGGCCTGCTCTAAACCCGATGCCGCCTCGTTTCGCCGAGCCCATGTCCCGCCTCATCGAAGAGCTCCGCAAGCTGCCCGGCGTGGGGCAAAAAAGCGCGCAACGCTTTGCTTTCCACATTCTCCGGTCGAGCGGCGACGACGCAGCCGCGCTCGCCGACGCGGTCCGTGCCCTTAAACGCGAGCTGCGGCTGTGCTCGGTCTGCAATAACGTGACCGACATCGACCCGTGCGTGTATTGCGACAGCCCTACCCGCAACGGTCGCCAGGTATGCGTGGTGGAGGAGCCGACAAGCATTGATTCGGTCGAGCGCACGCGAATGTACAACGGCGTATACCACGTGCTGCACGGCACGCTCTCGCCGCTGCACGGGGTGGGGCCCGAGCAGCTGCGGACGCAGAACCTGCTGGCCCGCGTGACGCGCGGCGACGTGGACGAGGTAATCCTCGCGACCTCACCGACCATCGAGGGCGAGGCCACGGCAGGCTACCTTGCCGAAGCCCTCCGCAAATCGCTCAAGGACGGCGCGCCGCTCCGCATTACCCGCATCGCCACCGGCGTCCCTGCCGGCAGCGATATCGAGTATGTCGACGAGGTCTCCATGGCGCGCTCGCTCGAGGGGCGACGCGAAATCTAGACCAGCTCGGCAGGCGCCTGAGTCAGTCTGAACTCAACCACCTGCGCCCCGAGCCGCGGATGCGCGGCGGTCAGCCGGACCATCCCAGGCTGTTCCTTCGCTCGAACCCACACCGCGCCGGTGCCGCCGGTCAGCACGAATGGGTTGTCCCCGATCAGCTCGGCGGGGCCGTCGAGCGAAAGCACAATCGCATCCTCCGCCAATGGCCGGACGTTGCCGAACTGATCGGTCACCCGCAGAACGACGCGCGTCGTGTCTGCCCCGTCCGCCACCAGGGTCGTATCGTCTGCCGCGAGCGCAAATACGTGGTTTGCGCCGTCCCCCGAAAAAGACCGCGAAATGACCTGCTTGCCCTTTACAAAGCCGTCGATTCGCAGGTCGCCCCAGGCAAAGCCGAGCTTCCTGGGATCCAGCACTTTCATATCGAGCTGGAATGGCGGGTACTTTAAGTGCTGGAACTCTGCCCGGTCCGGGTCGAGTTCGGCGATCGGGGTCCAGGGGTTCGACTCGAGGCTGCGCTCGCGCAGGAAAAACTTCAGGTGGTCGCAGTTGGAGCAAACCACCGCGCGCTGAAACCCGACCGACTCGTCGCTCTTGGCCCAGTGAAACGCAGGCTCCAGCACTACCTCCTCCGACGGGTCGACCTGCGAGCGGTAGAAGCCCGCCGCCGGTTTCGGCTCGCGAAAGATGTCGAACACTCCGTGGTAGCAGATGCGGTCGCCCGCGCCGAAGTTCGCGTGCGTGTTGTAGTCGAACGCGCACCAGCCGATGCCGCCGGCGTACTGCGGGCCGGGGCTAAGATCCGATGCGAGCTGATCGTGAATGCGCGCGTGACGCAGCGTGTGCTCGCGCTGCCGTTCGTCATCGTCGGTGGTCTTGGTCGGGTAGGTGTGGCCGACGAACTCGGTATTGAGATAAAGCGAGTGGTTGGGCGCACGCAGCGGGAAGTCGAAATCGTTGATGGTGAATACGTCCTCAAGCAGCTCCGAATTTTTGGAATTGCGGATGCCGCCTGTTTGCCGGGTCGGGTCGAGCGCGTGCGCCAACGCATTCGTTCGCATGTAAAAGCCATGGTCGTCCGGCGATTCATTGATCCGCACGCCCCACAGCACGATCGAAGGCCTGTTCCAGTCGCGCCGGATCATCCGGCCCACGTTGTCGCTCGAGGTCTGCTTCCACGGCTCGGGGCCGATGTGCTGCCAGCCCGGAATCTCCTCGAGCACCAACAGACCGATCTCGTCACAGCAGTCGAGAAAATGCCGCGACTGCGGATAGTGCGAGGTGCGAACGATGTTGCAGTGGAACTTCTTGAGGATCAGTGCGTCGCGCTGCTGTACGCGGCCTGGCATGGCCTGGCCCACGTAGGGGAAGGTTTGATGGCGGTCGAGCCCGCGCAGCTTGATGACCTTGCCGTTGAGGCTGAAGCCCGCTGGGGTAAATCGGGCCTCACGAAAGCCGATCTGGCGCGTGTCCTCGTCGACTACGGACCCGCCCTGCAGCAGCCGGACATGCGCGATGTACAGCTTGGGTTTGGACAAATCCCATAGCTCAATCCCGCTCAGCTTCGCGAGTGTGACCGTGTGCCGGGCCGGGTCGCGCTGCGTTTCCGTGCTCGCATAGACCGGCGCGTTCGTCACAGGGTTAAGCCCGGCGTCCGGGTCTGTCGCGGCTCCGCCCTGCACGGGCTGCCTGCCTGTCGCGACCACCCGGTCACCGTCCCGGAGCGCAACCTCAAGCACCATCCCCTTCGGGACCGAGCCTGCGAGAAAGCAGTCCACCTCCAGCGAAGGTGTGGGACTGAGCACGTCCTGAGGACGCGCGAAAATATTGTCGAGAAACACATCCGGCACCAGCCGCAAGGAAACCTCGCGGTAAAGGCCGCCGAAGGTCATGTAGTCAATCTCATAGCCGAACGGCGGAATGTCTTCACGCTCGGTCGAGTCCAGTTGGACGGTGAGCACGTTGTCTTCATGCAAATGCGGGGTCAGCTCAAAGGAAAACGGGGTAAAGCCGCCCTTGTACTCGCCCAGGGATTGCCCGTTGATCCACACGGTCGAGGCCGTCATT
Source organism: uncultured Acidobacteriaceae bacterium (assembly GCA_964247895.1). Classification (GTDB taxonomy): domain Bacteria; phylum Acidobacteriota; class Terriglobia; order Terriglobales; family Acidobacteriaceae; genus EB88. The sequence goes on along the minus strand of CAXTWG010000028.1, from coordinate 22,646 downwards.
GCACCCTCGAAGTCGACGAACACCCGCTTGCCGCGATCGGCAGCAGGCAATCGAAACCGCCGCCGATAGGTTGAGATGAACTCGTATTGACGGTCGTCGAAGTTGTGCCAGGGTAGGCGCCTATTGGTATGCGGTAGCACAACCTGCTCGAAACCGGCTTCGTCGAACGCCAAAGCCTCCGCGCCCGCAACCTTTTCCGGCTTGTAGCGCCAGCCCCGGTTCATCGGGAGCACTACGCGGCCGCCCGCGTTTTTGGCAGAGCCCGGGCCCGCCACCCCCAAGCGGCTCGGCACCGATGCTGCAGCCAGCAAAGCACCCATGGTCTTCAAAAACTCCCGTCTGCGCATCCTGCCTCCCGACCTCGCCACCTGGTCACAAGGAGATACATAGCAGCGCAGACGAACAAGCTGCAATAAAACTAAAAAAGAGAGCTACGAACGCAACCGCGCCAGCAGGTCCTGCGGGTGCACCGGCTTTGCCAGGATTTCAAACTCATGCCCCTGCACCCTCGCCCGGTCGAGCAGGTCGGCCGTGGCAGCCTGGCCTGAAAACAACAGGATTTTGCAAGTGGGCAGCATTCCGCGAATCCGGATCGCTGCATCGATGCCATTGAGATCGGTCATGATGACGTCCGAAATAACCATGTCCGGCTGAAGAGTTCTTGCTGTTTCCACCGCTTTTTCGCCGCTGTACACAGCGGTGGCCTGGAACCCGCTTTGGTTGAGGATGATCGCAAGGGTGTCTGCGATGACCCGCTCATCGTCCGCTACCAGCACTTTGGGCTTTACCGAATTTTCTTGCATGTGCTCCTTTTCCTCGTCGCTCCAACCCACCGGGCTCCCATGTGCGCCCACTGAGTTGGACGCGGGCCGGTACGGGAAAGAAACAGATTCCTTCGGAATGATACGCTTTGCATGAACGTGTGCGCCCGCGGCACGCGACCCGCTCATGCCGTCAAGGCTGTAAAAGAAAGAACACAGCCTGCCCCGCCAACCTGCAACGATTGGAGCGCCTCGCCATGCCGGATGACGCGATCATTCGTGCCCAGAAGATCGAGAAGTACTACGCGCAGCCGAGCGCGAACCGCATCCAGGTCATCGAGCCGACCGACCTCGCGATCGTGCCGGGCGAGATTGTCGCGTTGCTCGGACCCTCCGGCTCGGGCAAGTCGACCTTGCTCCGCATGCTTGCCGGGCTTTCCAAGCCCTCGGGCGGCGAGGTGCTCTGGCACGGCAAGCCGATCCAGTCACAAACAATCAATGTTTCCATCGTCTTTCAGAGTTTTGCCCTGTTTCCCTGGCTGACGGTGCTCGAAAATGTCGAGGCCCCTTTGAAAGCCCGGGGCATGCCGCCGGGCGAGCGCCGCGAGAGCGCCCTCAAGATTCTCGACACGGTCGGGCTGGACGGCTTCCAGAGTGCGTACCCGAAGGAGCTGTCCGGAGGCATGCGGCAGCGCGTCGGCTTTGCGCGGGCGCTCGTGGTGGAGCCTGAAGTTTTATTCATGGACGAGCCGTTTTCGGCGCTCGATGTGCTCACAGCCGAAAACCTGCGCTCGGAACTTCTGGAGTTGTGGGCCAAAAAGACGATCCCTACCGAGTCGATCTTTATCGTCACCCACAATATCGAGGAAGCGGTCCTGCTGGCCGACCGCATTATCGTGCTGGGCCGCAATCCGGGCCGCGTCCGGACAGACTTCAAAGTTACGCTGACCCACCCGCGCGACCGCAAAAGCGGCCCATTTACGCAGTTGGTCGACTACATCTACAAGGTGCTGACCCGGCCCGACGTGACCCCCGAAGTGCCGCGTCTGGTAGCCGGGCGCCCGGTGCGGGACCAGCGACAGATGCGCTACGAGATGCTGCCCCACGCACGTCCGGGCGGCATTGCCGGCCTGCTCGAGATGATCATCGACATGAGCGACACGAGCGGCCGCGTTGACATCTACAAGTTGGCCGACGAGCTTGCCTTTGAGATCGACGACCTCCTGCCCATCGTCGACGCCGCGCAACTGCTGTGTTATCTCCGGGTCGAAGAAGGCGATGTGACCATCACGCCCGAGGGCCGGGCGTTCGCCGAGTCCGAAATCCAGGTGCAAAAAGATCTGTTCCGCAAAGCCGCGGTCGAGCACGTGCTTCTCCTGCGGCAGATTACGCGCGCGCTCGATAACAAGAGCGACCACACTGTGCCCGAGGAGTTCTTCCTCGACATGCTCGATGAGCAGTTTTCCGAAGAAGAAACGCGCAACCAGCTTGAAACGGCAATCAACTGGGGCCGGTTCGCGGAGTTGTTCGACTTCGACGGCGCGCGGCGGCGCTTTATGCTGCCTGAAGAAGAGGAAGTAGAAGAGCTGGAAGCGCCCGCATCGTGAAGGAAGCGAACCAGCCCCGGCTTACCTTCTCGCGCGCGCTGCTGGTTGAGCGCTCCTGGCCCGTCGTGCTCGACCTGGGCGTGGGCGCGGCGCTGATTGCGGGCTTCTACGGCATCCTGCTCATCGCACGGTACTGGGCCTCGGGTGCGGTGCCTGAAGTCGAGATCTCGCTTTCACCCTCGAAGCTGCCCGCCTACGCCTTTTACTCCTGCGTACGCATCGGCATTGCCTACCTGCTATCGCTCGTCTTCGCAATCGGCTACGGCTATCTTGCGGCTTACAACAAACGCGCCGAGGCGCTGCTGATCGCGACCCTCGACATCCTTCAGTCAATCCCCGTGCTTTCCTTCCTGCCCGGCGTCATGTTGGCGATGATTTCGCTCTTCCCTACCCGCCAGATCGGCATCGAGCTGGGCGCGATCGTGGTCATCTTCACGAGTGTGGTGTGGAACTTAGCGTTTTCCTTCTACGCCTCGCTCCGGGCGATCCCGCGCGAGCTGCAGGAGGCTTGCAAAATCAACCGGTTCTCGCCGCTCCAGCGCGCCCTGCAGCTTGAGCTGCCCTTCGCCGCCATCGGGCTGGTTTGGAATTCCATGATTTCCGTCGCGAACGGCTGGTTTTCGCTTATGGTCTGTGAAATGTTTCCGGTCGGGTCGCGGTCGTTCCGCCTGCCGGGGTTGGGTTCGTACCTGCAAACGGCAGCCACAGCCGGCAACACGCGCGCTATGATTTACGGGCTTTCCACCGTGGTTGTCATCATCGTGGCTACCGATCAGCTCATCTGGCGGCCGGCGATCGTGTGGTCCGACAAATTCAAGTTCGAAAACGTCGAAAGCGCAGACCGGGCGCGCTCGCGGGTGCTGGATCTCCTACGCCGGTCGAACATACTCGCGCGCATCGGCGAGCATACGGTCGAGCCGCTCTCCGAGCGCATGTATGCAGCGCTGGCGCGGGGCGAAGCCAAGCGCGCCGGGGCGCTGCCGGACGTGGACCCCCGGCGCGGCTCCTCGCTCGCAGCCGCGGTCCTCGGTACATTTCTGCTTATACTGGCCGGTGTCGCCATATGGAAAGCTTCCGTCCTGCTCCGAGGCATGCCGTTCAGCGAATACCGGGCGCTTCTGCTGGGCGCCGGCGCTACCTTCCTGCGCGTCATTGCGGCGCTCGCCCTGGCCGCTGCCTGGGCTATCCCGGCCGGAGTCGCGATCGGCTTCAGCCCGAGGCTTTCCCGCATCGCGCAGCCGTTCGCGCAGATCGCGGCCAGCTTTCCCGCCACTGCGCTCTTTCCGGTAATCCTCATCGCGCTGCTGCACGTCGGCATCGGCCTGGGTATCGGTGCCGTCCTGCTCATGATGCTTGCGACCCAGTGGTACATCTTCTTCAACGTCATCGCGGGTGCCATGGCAATCCCGTCGGACCTGAAAGAAGTCGCCACGTTATTCGGGTTCACCCGCATGCAACGCTGGCGAACCCTCATCCTGCCCGGCATCTTTCCATTCCTCATCACCGGGTTGATCACGGCCTCAGGCGGAGCCTGGAATGCGTCCATCGTCACCGAATACTTCAAGCTCCACAACCATGCCGTGAGCACCATCGGACTCGGCTCTGACATCAGCCACGCCACCGACGCAGGGGCATTCCCAGTGCTGTTGATGGCGACCATCATCATGGCCCTGATCGTGGTGACGATCAATCGCCTCCTATGGCGCCCACTGAACCGGCTCGCCGAAACCAAATATCGCCTGGAGTAAGCCGCCGGTGACTTTCGGCACGCGCGTCCAAAGCCGGTTTCGCGTTACTATCGGAGGGCGCCAATGCACATGTCCCGCTTCAACAAACTGCTTACCGGCATCTTTATCCTGGCTGCCGTCCTGATTACGGCCAATGCGGCTCTCGCCTTCCATGCCGAGCAGGTACTTGCCGACTCCGAGCACTGGGTCACGCATACGCTCGAGGTACTCACGGACATGGAGCGCGTCCTGCGCACGACTTTTGACGCCGAGTCGAGCGAGCGGGGCTACGTGCTGAGTGGAGATGAAACCTTTCTCGGCGGTTATATATTCGCCAACAATACATTGGCCTTTCAGTTTGATAGACTGCTCGCCCTGACCTCTGACAATGCCGTGCAGCAACAACATCTCCGGCATGCACGCGCTCTCGGTCTGGAAAAGCTGGCCCGTCTTCAACACGGCGTGGCGCTCCGTCGTGAGGACCCCCTGGATAGTCCAGATAAGACGCGGAACCGCAAGATGGGTCAAGCCGTCATGTCGGAGCTGAACGATACCATCCAAATCGCCGAGATACACGAGCGCGGTCTTCTGGCGCAGCGACTGAGTAACTCCGCCAACGCCCGCCGCGAAGCCAGGATTACGGTCACGCTCGCCAGCGCTCTCGACGTCCTTTTTGTCGCCTTTTCGCTCTGGTCACTCGCCCATGAGCGGCGTCTCCGGCGACGCGCCGCCGAAACCGCGTCCCGCCTTGAAAAACTGCAATCCGTTACGGAGGTGGCTTTCACGCCGTTGACCGTAAGCGAGCTGACGACGGAGCTGCTGAGCCGGCTACGTGGAACAGCGGACACAGACGTGCTCGCGATGTTTCGCTGGCATGAAACGGAAATCGAGCTCGTCGCGGCCGAGGGCATTACGGTAAATCCCGGCGAGCGCCGCCCCGTCAATCCGGAAGGCGCTCTTGCCGCGGTCGCCCGCACCGGCGAACCAGTGCGCCTCACAGGTGAGGACATCGAGCGCCTACCCCTTGAAGCCATGCATGCCGGACTCCAAATCGCGTTGATCGTGCCGATGACGATCGGCTCGCAGGTAATTGCCATGCTGGTCGCCGGGCGGGAGCGCATCGATCGATTTTCCCCGGAAGAGGAAAACCTGCTGACCCTGGCAGCCGACCGGATCGCGCTCGCGCTCGACCGCGCGGCCGCTTACGATGCCGAGCGGGATGCGCGGCGGGCCGCCGAGCAAAGCGCGGCGGAGCTTCACGATCTGAACGATGTACTTGAGGAAAGGGTGCAACAGCGCACGGCGGAGCTCCAAAGCACGAACCGCGAGCTTGAAGCCTTTTCCTACTCGGTCTCGCACGATCTCCGTGCTCCCCTCCGTTCGGTGGACGGCTTTTCGGTTGCCTTGGCCGAGGATTACGGCCACCTTCTCGAAGGCGACGGCCAACACTATCTCACTCGCATCCGCGTCGGCGTGCAGCGCATGGGGCAGCTCATCGACTCACTGCTCCAGCTTTCGCGCATCACCCGCGCCGAACTGGCCAGCGAGCACGTTTCGCTTTCGGAGTTGGCGCAAAGCGTCGCCGCCGATGTCGCCCAGGGCCTGCCCGAGCGCCCTCTTCAGTTCACGATCCAGCCGAACCTGGAAACAGGAGGAGACTCGCGGCTGCTCCGCATCGTCTTTGAAAACATGTTCGGCAACGCCGCAAAGTTCACCGGCAAAACACCCGATCCGCAGGTCGCCTTCGGCTGGTCGCCGGAGCGCAAAGCCTATTACATCCGCGACAACGGTGCCGGTTTCGACCAGCAATATGCGGGTAAGCTCTTTGTAGCCTTTCAAAGACTGCACGGGGACAAGGATTTCCAGGGTTCCGGCATCGGCCTGGCCACGGTCGCGCGTGTGATCGCGCGTCACCATGGGACAATCTGGGCCGAAGCCGAGGTCGGCAGAGGCGCAACTTTCTGGTTTACGCTAGGCTAAGAGTTATGGCAGGTACACGGTTGATCCTACTGGTGGAAGACGATCCAGACCACGAAATGCTCACCATCCGGGCGCTCAAGAAATCGCACATCGCGAATGATGTGCGGGTAGCGCACGATGGCGAGGAAGCGATCGAGATGTTGTTCGGGGACGGGGAAGCTGCCTTGCCCGCCAAGCCGCAGGTGATCCTTCTCGACCTGAAGCTGCCCAAGGTGGATGGGCTGGAAGTCCTGCGGCGCATACGCGAGGATGCGCGCACCCGCATGCTTCCGGTTGTGGTGCTCACCTCCTCGGATGAAGAAAGCGACATCGTACGCTCGTACAAGCTGGGCGTGAACAGCTACATTCGCAAGCCGGTCAACTTTTCCGATTTCGCCACCGCGACCCAGCAGCTTGGCATGTACTGGCTGGTCCTCAACGAATGCCCCCCATTCCTCCAGTAACGGGAGATCTCCAAGCGGGCGCGGCCCCGGCGACCCCGCCGCGGCCGCTGCGCGTGCTGCTTGTTGAAGACAATGCAGACGACGCTCTTCTGTTGCGACGGCACCTGAGCAAGGCCGGCTTCGCCCCGGAGCTTCATCGGGTTGAAACCTCGGACAAGATGCTTGCAGTGCTCGATGAGCCCTGGGATTGCATCCTGGCCGATTACAACCTTCCGCAATTTTCAGCTCCGGAAGCGCTGCGGGTGCTACAGAACAGCGGCTATGACATCCCGTTCATCATGATGTCGGGTGCGGTCAGTGAGGCGACTGCGGTCGCCGCCATGCGGGCCGGCGCGCACGATTACATTTCCAAGGAGAACCTGGCCCGGCTCGGTCCCGCGATCGAGCGTGAACTGGCCGAAGCCGGAAGCCGTCGGCTCAAACGCGCCGCCGAACGCGCCCTGCGTTCGAGCGAAGAGCGATTTCACCGCCTTGTTGAGGCTTCCCCCCTCGCGCTTCTGATTCTGGACATGCGAGGTAGGATCAGCTTTTTCAACCACGGCGCAGAGCGCTTGCTCGGGCATACGCCGTCAGCGCTTGAGTCCGGCAATCTGGGCATAGCTCAGATCTTCCTGGAAAGCGACTTTGGAGAACTGGCTGCCGGTGCCGACCCGGATTGCCGTATCGCAGCCGGAATTCGTGAACGCATCGACAGCCACCGGAACGAGACCTGGGAAGCTCTTTGCCGCCATGCCGATGGATCGGAGATTCCCGTGCTTATCGGCGCGGCCATACTCAACCCGGAAGCAAGCATGGAAGCCATGCAGCTCGCCGTGTTTTTCGTCGACCTGAGCGAACAAAAGCGCGGAGAAGAAGTGCTGCGCCGGACTGAAAAACTAGCCGCGGCGGGCAGGCTTGCCGCATCGATCGCCCACGAGATCAACAACCCTCTTGAAGCCATCACCAACTGCCTGTACCTGCTCGAGCAGAGCCCGCTCGACGATGCGGCGCGCTCGTACCTGCAGCTTGCACAACGGGAGCTGGACCGCGTTACCCATATCACCACACAAACGCTTCGGTTTTACCGCCAAAGCACGAAGCCGGTTTCAACCGATATCCCGGAGCTGATCGGCTCCGTGCTCACGCTTTACGAGTCGCGCATCCGCGATCACGCCATTGAGGTTTCCTGCGATTTTGAGAACGCACCGCACATCCTGGCCTTCGACGGGGAAATCCGGCAGGTCTTGGCGAACCTGATCGGCAATGGCATTGATGCGATGAGCGGCGTGGAACGTACACGACACCTTATATTGCGCGCCCATCCTTGCCGACTTTGGCCATCGGGTAAGCCGGGCGTCGCCATCGTAGTTGCCGATCGGGGCACCGGTATTTCCCCTTCAGCCATGAAGCGTATTTTCGAGCCGTTTTTCTCCACGAAGGGCATCACGGGAACAGGCTTAGGTTTGTGGGTTTCCCGGGAGATTATCGAAAAACACAATGGCCTTGTGCAGGTTCGCACGCGGGAGGGCACCGGCACCGTCTTTCGAATCAGCCTTTCGCTCGCTTCCGAGCCGCGAGGGCGTACACCGGAGAGTGGACTTCCTATCCTAAGCTGATGCGCACGCGAGACTACGCTTCCCTGAGCGGCTTTAACTCAGGTTTCACGCAGGATGCCTTGACAGTTACAGACCCAGATTGCTACCTTAGCAATTGTGAGGTCAGTTTGCTAGCACCTTCCTTGAAGGACTGCCAACCGGCCGGGCACGCTTCATACCGCAATCCCCGCAATCCCCGCAACCCCAAGGAGAAGCAAACTATGGCTACCAGCACTGTAATTTCGACATTTACGCCGCTCCACGATCGCATCCTGCTGCGCCGCGTTGAAGAAGGCGAGTCCATTCGTGGTGGCATCATCATCCCCGATACCGCCAAGGAAAAGCCCCAGGAAGGCGAAGTGATCGCTGTCGGCAAGGGCAAGTCCAACGATGAAGGTAAAACCTTTCCGCTCGATGTGAAGGCGGGCGACCGTGTTTTGTTCGGGAAGTATTCCGGCACGGAGATCAAGATCGATGGTGAGGAATTCCTCATCATGCGCGAAGAAGAAGTCCTCGGCATCCTTAAGAGCTAGATTCTCGCGCCTGCCTAAAGAGCGCCTCATTTTCCGAACCACCCCACAGCACCAGGAGAGAAAAGCATTATGGCAAAGCAGATTCTGCACGGAGAAGATTCGCGTCAGGCTATCCTGCGCGGCGTGAACCACCTCGCCGACGCGGTCAAGGTCACCCTTGGACCCAAGGGCCGCAACGTTGTCATCGAGAAGAAATTCGGTTCCCCGACCATCACAAAGGATGGCGTGACCGTTGCCAAGGAGATCGAACTTAAGGACTCGCTCGAAAACATGGGCGCGCAGATGGTCCGTGAAGTCGCCTCCAAGACCTCCGACGTGGCTGGCGACGGCACCACGACCGCGACCGTTCTTGCGCAGGCGATCTACCGCGAGGGCGTCAAGACTGTAGCCGCCGGCGCGAATCCGATGGCGCTCAAGCGCGGCATCGACAAGGCTGTGGAGGCCATCGTCGGCAAGCGTGACGAGAATGGCGTTATCACGGGCGGCGCCCTGAGCAAATTCTCGAAGCCGGTCACCGGCGAGATGATCGCCCAGGTCGGGACCATCTCGGCGAACAGCGACTTCACCATCGGCACCATCATCGCCGAAGCCATGAAGAAGGTCGGCAAAGACGGCGTGATCACGGTGGAAGAGTCGAAGACGCTCGAGACTCAGCTGGAAGTGGTCGAGGGTATGCAGTTCGACCGCGGCTACCTTTCGCCCTACTTCGTCACCGATCCGGATCGTATGGAAGCCGTCGTAGAGGATCCCTACATCCTGATCCATGAGAAGAAGATCTCGTCGATGAAGGATCTTCTGCCGCTGCTCGAGCAGGTAGCCCGGAACTCGAAGCCGCTCTTGATTATCGCGGAAGACGTCGACGGCGAAGCGCTTGCAACCCTGGTCGTGAACAAGCTTCGCGGCACGCTGAATGTGGCCGCCGTCAAGGCGCCGGGCTTCGGCGACCGCCGCAAGGCCATGCTTGAGGACATCGCAAAGCTGACCGGTGGCCGTGCGATTACCGAAGACCTCGGCATCAAGCTCGAAAACGTAAAAGTTGAGGACCTGGGTCGCGCCAAGCGCGTCACCATCGACAAGGACAACACGACCATCGTCGAAGGCCGTGGCGAGTCGTCCGCTATCGAAGGCCGTGTCAAGGAAATCCGCAACCAGATCGACAAGACCACCTCGGACTACGACCGGGAAAAACTCCAGGAGCGCCTTGCCAAGCTGGTCGGCGGCGTCGCGGTCATCAAGGTCGGTGCGGCTACTGAAACCGAGATGAAGGAGAAGAAGGCCCGTGTTGAGGATGCGATGCACGCAACCCGCGCGGCTGTCGAGGAAGGTATCGTCCCGGGCGGCGGCGTGGCCCTGGTTCGCTGCACTCCCGAAGTTGAGGCGCTCATCAAAACCCTTGAGGGCGACGAGAAGATCGGTGCGCAGATTATTCGCCGCGCCATCGAGGAACCGCTGCGCCAGATCGTCGGCAACGCGGGCGAAGAAGGCGCGGTAGTCGTGGGCCGGATTCACGAGTCCCAGGACAACCACTTCGGCTACAACGCAGGCACCAACACCTTCGAGGACCTGGTTGCGGCCGGCGTCATCGACCCGACCAAGGTGACACGGACGGCACTTCAGAACGCGGCTTCGATCGCGGGCTTGATGCTGACGACTGAAGCTATGGTCGCCGACATCCCCGAGCCGAAGGCAGCAGCCGGCGCAGGCGGTGGACACTCGCATGGCGGCGGTATGGACGGCATGTACTAAGAAAAATGAGCCTGCAACTTTGAAAGCCCCGCGCAAGCGGGGCTTTTCTTTACATGAAATTAATTTCGGTCGCTTTTCCCTAGCACAAAGGTTGTACTTTCCTTCATAACTTACCTATCCATTCCCGCCGAAACAGTACAGAAGTACCGAAGTCGCGTAAGAACTGCTCGTTTGCTGCCGATGCGAATGCTATTCATGGCTCAACAGATGCCATCAGCGGAATTGCACTTGCGGTACTCTCTAGGCAAATCTGTTCAAGGCTCCTTCTTTGACCTGCTCTGCCTCAAACATCTGGTGCAATGCTTCTGTGTCCTTGTTGCTGGCGAGTGGAGCCGCACTCGGGACGCACGGCAGCGCATATGCGCAGGCTTATACGATGTTTCCGCCTACAAGTGCTGCCCTGCCGGACGCGCCGCTCCCCGTGCTCCCGATTGTGCGCGCGGCTGCTTCGCCGGGCGAGCAGCCACTGATACTGCCCCGTAGTTTCCGCATTACACCCGCAGCTGCCCGCTCCAATAAGCCCGGCAAGGTCGCCTACTATCTCCATAGCACGGTATCGCCGCGCAACCTGCTTGAGGCGATGGCGGTCGCCGGGGTTCCAAATATCACGAGCGCACCTTCCCAGCCGCGCGCGCCCAAGGATGATGACCCAGTCGCCTCCCTTGCCTACCAGCGCGCGACCGACGCATACAACGTCCAAATAGACGATTGGCGTCGCGTAAATGAAGCCACCTTGCGCTACCACGGCTACCGCTTCGGCGTAGGGCTTGCTACAGCGGAAACCCGGCAGCTCTTCAGCAATCTCGCCCTGCCGCTCGCATTTCGCCAGCAGGCGCGCTACATCCCTGCCCCCGTGAACTCCGACTTCACCGAGCGGATCGGCCACGCCATTGCTTCCATCGTGGTCACGCGTAACGACGCCGGCTTTCTGGTCCCAAACTACTCCAAGCTGGGCGGCACGGTGGCAGCGGCGTTTCTAGGCAAGAGCGTCTATGCCAAGGCGTTCAACGCGCCGGAGCTCGACTCGAACCATTTCGTCACCCGCTACATTGGCTACAGTCTGCTGGGCGATTTAGCTACAAACACGACCCACGAACTGATTCGCGCCGCGATGGAACCCGACCTCACCTTCTACGCACGCCACGGCCGCGCGACCGACGACGAGTACTACCCGCTCTCCATCGGGGGCAAATTCATCTACTGGGCGCGGAGCACTTATGCTGTGCGCAATTTCGTCTCAGGCGCATTGATCGCGAGTTTGCCGCACATCCCGACCGAACCCAACGAGCCGGTGGAAGGAGACGCAACAACCTACGCGGGCTACCCAAATTATGACAGCGCGTACAACCACTATGGCGATACGGTTTTGGCGTGGAAGGACGGCATCGAGAACGACGTGCGCTACCACGCACGCCGGTTTGTTGGCGGCTTTGCAGAGTCGGAAACGCAGATGCTGCTCGGGAACCTGGTCATTCCCGTGGCTTTCGACATGGATCCCCGCTATGTGCCGCTCGGTGCAGGCCATCCCGCCAGTCAGCGTTTTGCGCATGCAGTTGAGGGATTGTGGATCGCGCATACGGACAGTGGCAGCCGGACGGTGAACCTGCCCGTGCTGGGCGGCACTTTTGGCACAGCAGTGATTGCCAAGGAAGCCTACTACCCGCAGCTTGGCGTCCCGGCGCTCGCGTCCACCGGGGTGTTTGCGAAAACAGTCGGCGCTAATCTGGCGGCCGACGCGCTCTATAACGTAATCGGGGAGTTCCTGCGGCGCAGGGGGTACTAAGAGGGCCTCGGTTCAGGCCAAGCGAGGTCAAGCTTTTCCGCGGCTCGTCGCAGTCGTTTATCGCGAGTCCACAGCGTGCAATCCCCCACGAGCCTGACCGACACCAACAGGTGCGCATCAAGAAATCCGATGCCGGATCCGAATAGCTTGTGGCGTTTCACAAAAGCCAGCACATCCTCGTCGTAAGCGGCGTCAATTTGCTTGAGCAATCGCATGGTTGCAAGGACCTCATCGCGCCCGGCGATCGTTCCCATCGCAACCTCCCCCAAAACAAATGGGTGCATGCCTACGCGCTTCTCAGCCAAAAACCTGGAAAGATTCATATCGGGGTTGCGCAAACGATCGATCCAAACAGATGTGTCGACCAAGATCATTTCTTCGGTCGCCGCACGCCGGGGCGCCGCCGAGGAGAAGCGGTTGCATTGGGGTCGCTTCCGCCTAAACGGATCAGCCGTTCCGCCGCTTCATGTTGAATCAACAAAGTCAAAGCAGCTTTCAACAATGCCGGAGTCTCTTGAATGCCTGAGTACTCCTTGGCGTCGGCAATCAATTTGTCATCCAAAGTGACGGTAGTCCGCATGGTCTTCGCTCCTGCATCAAAGATACCCTCCCGTGATGCACTTTGCGATTCACTGCGTCATGTGCCCCAGCGTGATCCGCACCCCGCCCCGCGCGCTCAACGGCGTCGACAAATACCCGATGGGGCTGATGTGCTGTTGGCTGAGTACGTTATCCACCTGCGTGTACACACCAATCCGCGGGCTGACCTGGTAGTTGATCCCGGCGTTCAGGCTTCCGTAGCCGGGGTCGAGATTGCGATTCGGCAGCAGGAGCGAGTTGCCGAAGTTCGCGTCCGCGCCACCCAGCGCGGTGGTGTCGTCGGCGCGACTGGCAAAGGTGCTTGAGGCCACCCCGCTCCATTTGCTGCCCGTATACGTGGCGGAAACGAAACCCGTGTGCGGCGGCCGCCGGAAAGGCCGTGCGCCGACCAGCGGTGAAAAGTTGCCGATCGCAACTCCCGGGAAAGCAGGATTGCTGTTGAGCTGCGGATTGAGCGCATCCGAGGAAAACGACCGCTGCACCACCGCATCGAGGTATGTATAGCCGCCACGGAGGAAGATATGCGGACGCGGACTGTACTCCGCCTCGGACTCTGCCCCCTGCGCGCGAAAGACGAGCGAGTTCAGGTCGATGCCGAAAGCGCTATTCGCCTGCAGAAATGCTTTAAGGGATGCCTGCTGTACCGCGCTTAACTGCGGCAGCAGTTCCGGCACCGCGCCCGGCCCAACACTCTCGATCTGGTTGCCGAACTCGTTGTGGAAGTAAGTAACCTTGAGCAGGACGCGCTCGTTCGCGACACTCTGCTCAAAGCCGCCGTCGTAGGATCGCGTAAGCGCCGCTCCGATAGGCCGCACAGGATATTGGTTGATCACCGCACTGCCGCCGCTCGCCTGCAAAAACGCGTACAAAGACCCGGTCTGCTGGCCGAGCGTTGGCTCCTTGTAACCCTTGCTGAAATTGAAGTTTATGCGCGTGCCATGGAGCAGTCCCGCTCCGGGCCTCACCAGGTAATACGACGCCCCCAGATGCGGGACGCCGACCGTGCCATAAAGCCCGTTTTTCTCGACCCCGCCGCCAAGGGTATAGAAGAACCGATTGCTGAAGTCGCCCTGAAAAGCGAGATTGTAGTCATAGTTCGTTCGCTCAAGACCCTGCCCAAAGTACAGCCCCCGCTCGTCGGTGTACCAGAAACCCGCGATGCCCAGCAGATGCGGCGTAAGGGCGTAGCTGGTTTGCGCATGCAGGGTATCGCGATTTGACGCAACGTCGCTCCGGAAAGAGTCCGCCCCCGCGTAGCTGGTGATGGCCTGCCCGCTAACTGCGTAGCCATTCGCACCCGCAACCGTGACGAGGCGGCCGAGATAGTTGCCGGACGCCAGGTCCAGCGTGCCAGTCGGCCCGAACTGCTGGAACCGCTCCCGCTTGCGTGCCAAGCCATACGTAGCCTGCCCCTGCCAATTGTCGGAAAAGGTGTGGTCCACCGTACCGCTGAGATACAGGTCCTGGTCGCCCTGTTTCTGGTCGGTCGGGGTGAGAGTGAAAGCATACTGCCCCGGCGCACCGGTCGCGGAGTTTGTGTTGCGGGCAGTCACGCGCAAACTGGTCGCGGTTGAAAGCGCATAGCCCAGGTTCAGGGCCGAGGTCACGTTGTGGTACTTGTCCCCGGTTACCGAGTTCGCCGTGCCGAAGTCGCCGAACGCGCCGTAGTAGTCCAGCTTGTTGTAGGTTCCACCGGTCTGCGCTTCATTGCGATAGGTGCCGAAATTACCGCCGTCGCCTTCGTAGAAAAACGAAGGAAAGGGTGTCGACCCGCGCGGGGTCGAAAACGCAACGGCACCCGCGCCCGCGTCTGTGCCATACACCACACTGTCGGGTCCGCGATACGCCTCGGCACTCGCAAGGCCGGTGGTCGCGACGTTTGCAAAATCAAATGTGCCCCCGATATCGTTCAAAGGCACGCCGTCAAGCAGGATTTTATTGTTATCGGAGCTGCCGCCCCGGATAAACAGCGAGGTGCGCGCCCCGCGCTCCCCGCTGGTCGAGAGCGAGAATCCAGGCACGGTCCGCAGGGCTTCCGTCACGTTCTGCAGGTTCTGGAAGTCGGTCCGGTGCAGCTCCGTCACCGAGGCGCTTACCTGCGCCTGCGGCACGGGTGTGCCGGTCGCCGTGACCACGATCGACTCCCGCAGCGTATTCGGCTCGAGGGCGATGTTCTTCTCCACACTTGCGAGCGGATCTCCGTAGAAGCTTTCCGTCATGAGCTGACGGAAGTTGTTGCCCGTGGCAAGCACATAGAAGCGGCCCGATGTCCCCGTACTCAGGGCATAGCTGCCATCAAACTGTGTACGTACGCTGACGACGATCTTGCCGTTGTCGACCAGCGCAACCACAGCGCCTGGGATGGGTTGGTTGAGCGGGTCAGTAATGGTGCCGTGCACAACGACAGCATGTAGCGGCATGGGTGCGCCCATTGCTGCAGCAAGCGTGGCGCGTAAGCAAAAGACGCGGACGCGCGAAGCCGTAATTTCTTTCATCAAGGTCGAGAGCCTTCCCTGTTCCCCTCGGAACAGCAGCGGTTGCGATTGCGCGTGTGGAATCGTCTCCTGACTTGGCTCTTCCCCTCACGGCAGCTTTCCGAACGCTCTCAGTGGCTTACATTACCGCCGCAAACCGGGATCGTTGCATCTCACAGTCGCGGGGCAGTGGCGGGATTGCACCGCCTTCCCGAGTGCTTTCGCACACGCACGGTCACGGCCTGCAAGCACGTGAATCCATGACGGCAGTGTACCCCGTGCGTCACAACGGACCCGCGTGTCGCGAGCGAATGCAGCGGGAGAACAGCCTCCGGAAGTCGCCCAGGTAGAGCAGGCTTCACGGTTTGAGCCCAGATGACAGAAGTGCATGCGCGAGCCGCGTGACGTCCGGAAATGGACGTTTTGTCCGTTTCTGGACATCGACCTATGGCATGCCCCTGTGCAGAACATAAACAAAGTCAGTCACTTACAAGCACATGGCTTTGGCCTGCAACGTGCGAATACCTTTCCTCGCATGGACATCGCCCGGCCTGACCTGAAACGCAAACGCACCCGCAATCGTACCCTCCTCGCCCTTGCCCTCGTTCTCCTGCTCTCTGCGGCAGGGTTCGCGGTCGCTCGCCTGAAACCGGCCGCACCTTCCGTTGAGCGCTCGACCGTCTGGACCGACACCGTCAAGCGCGGCCCCATGGTCCGGCAGGTGCGCGGCATCGGTACGCTCGTTCCGCGCGAAGATCGCATCCGGCTCATTCCAGCGGAGACCGAGGCCACCGTCGTCCGTCTGCGCGTGCTGCCCGGCGCCAAGGTGAACCCCGATACGGTCATCATGGACCTGACCGACCCCCAGCTCGAGCAGGAACTGCTGGCCGCCGAGCTCGGACTGAAGGCAGCTCAGGTGGAGTACACCAACATCAAAGCCCGGCTGCGCAGCGACCTGATGACGCAGCGCGCCGGCGCGGCGACGGTGACCGCCGACCAGACCCAGGCGCAGAAGCAGGCCCAGACCGACAAGGCTCTTTACGACCTCGGCGTGATCTCCGGGCTTACCTACAGTGCTTCGCAGGGCAAAGCGGACGAGCTGAAAACGCGCGGCGGTATCGAGGCCGAGCGGCTCACGGTCAACGAGCAAGCCATCGCGACCCAGCTTGAGGTCCAGCAGACCAGGGTGGACGAGGCGCGCGCCCTGCTCACGCTGAAACAGCGCCAGCAGCAGGCGCTGGAGGTGCGAGCAGGGATCGCGGGCGTGCTCGTCGAGCTGCCGCACCAAGTCGGTGAGCACGTCGACCCAGGCGCGACCCTCGCCAAGGTCGTCCAGCCCGACCAGCTCAAAGCCTCGCTCAAGATCGCCGAAACCCAGGCCCGCGACATCCAGCTCGGCCAGCCCGCGGAGATCGACACGCACAACGGCGTCATCGCGGCGGAGGTCACGCGGATCGACCCGGCCGTGATCAACGGGACGGTGACGGTCGACGCAAAACTGACCGGGCCGCTTCCGCTTGGCGCGCGGCCCGATCTCAGCATCGACGGCACTATCGATCTCGACCGTCTGGCCAATGTCCTGTACGTGGGCCGCCCGGCGTTCGGCAACGAGAACAGCACGATCTCGCTCTTCCGCCTCACGCCCGACGGCGCCGCTCGCGTACCCGTCAAAGTAGGCCGCGCGTCGGTCAACGCGATCCAGATTCTCGGCGGGCTCAACGAAGGCGACACCGTCATCCTGTCCGACATGTCGCGGTGGGACACAGCAGACCGGATTCGGCTCAACTAGTTCATTCAAGGAGGGAACTCATGGCGGAAAAGCTTATCCATATCGAGGCTTTAGAGAAGGTCTTCTACACCGACGAGATCGAAACTCACGCGCTCTCGGGCGTCCACCTCACCATCCACCGCGGCGACTATATCGCCATGTCCGGCCCTTCGGGCTGTGGCAAGTCGACTTTGCTCTCCATTATCGGACTGCTCGACACCCCCACCGGCGGCGCCTACCACCTGAACGGCAAACCGGTCGAGAACCTGAGCTTCGCCGAGCGCTCGCGCATCCGGAACCAGGAGATCGGCTTCATCTTTCAAAGCTTCAACCTCATCGGCGACCTCACCGTGTACGAGAACGTCGAGTTGCCGCTGACCTACCGCGCCGCCATGCCCGCCGGCGAGCGCCGCGACCGCGTCGGGCGTGCGCTTGAGCGCGTCGGCATGGCCCACCGCATGCGCCACTACCCCGCGCAGCTCTCGGGCGGCCAGCAGCAGCGCGTGGCCGTGGCTCGCGCCCTCGCCGGCGCGCCGTCCATCCTGCTCGCCGACGAGCCGACCGGCAATCTCGACTCCAAAAATGGAGAAGCGGTGATGACCCTGCTCGCCGAGCTTCACGGGGAGGGCTCCACCATTTGCATGGTCACCCACGACCCCCGCTTCGCCGCCCACGCCCAGCGCCAAGTGAATCTGTTCGACGGCAAAGTCGTGAGCGAAAGCGAGCTCCAGCAAAAGCTGGCGGACCCGGAACAGAACCCAAGCACCATTTCCCAAAACACCCGGGCGTAACGAAAACGAAGGAGAATACCATGCGAGAACTGCTGAGAGATATCCACTACGCACTGCGCCAACTGCGACGCTCTCCGGGCTTCGCGCTCACGGCTGTGCTCACACTTTCGTTGACGGTCGGGCTGGCAGCGACTGTGTTCAGCGTTTTCGACACATTGCTGGTGCGCCCCCTGCCGTATGGTGAGCCGGAGCGAATTGTGGTGACCGTGCCTCGTTCCCCTTCGGGGTACACGCAACCAGCGACTTCGGGCGAATACCGATTCTGGCGGGAAAACAACCACTCTTTTGCGGCGCTCGCCGGTTTCTCCTCACAAACCATGAATCTGCTCGGACCCGAGGGTCCGGCTGCGATTTATGCCGTACACGCATCCGACAACTTTTTTGCCGCGCTGGGCGTCGCGCCGCTGCTTGGCCGCGCGTTTTTGCCGGGCGAAAACCCGGGCGGGCGTACCGATGTCACGGTGCTGAGCTATGCGCTGTGGAGGAAGAGCTTCGGTGGTCATGCGAACGTCATCGGCTCCAAGGTGGAGCTCGACGGGCGGCCGATGACGATTGTCGGCGTAATGCCTCCGAGCTTCCGCTACCCGCTCGAATGGGCTGACGTGGCGTACGCGCCCTTCACGGACCGGTCCGATGGTGGGGCGCACTGGATGCGAACGTTAGGGCGGCTTAAACCGGGGGTGAGCCGGGCGCAGGCGGAAGGCGACTTGACGCGCGTGCTCGCCCACTATGCGCAGGTAGAGCCCGACAGCAAAGGCCGCCGGATGCAGCTCGTTCCTATAGCGGAGTACATACTGGGGCAGACGGGCGGCCTCATGAAGGTGCTCGCTCTGGCCGTGCTCGCGGTGCTCCTGCTGGGCTGCGTCAACATCGCCGGGCTGATGCTGGTGCGCGGGCTGCGGCGTGAGCGGGAGTTGGCCCTTCGAGCGGCGCTTGGCGAATCACGAGGTCAGCTGGCGAGGCGCTTGTTCGCGGAGATCGCGCTGCTCGCTTTCGCGGGAACTGCGGGTGGGGGGCTTACCGCAGCCGCCCTGCTCGCGGCCATTCGCACCCTACTCCTTACTTCGCTTCATCGCGGCGCGGAGGTCACGCTGAATGCGCCGGTGCTCGCCACATCGCTATTGGCGGCGCTGCTTACGCTGCTGCTGGCCGGACTTGTGCCTGCCCGCCAGCTCCTGCGAATCGCGCCCGCGCAAGCCCTGCGCTCGGGAACGGCGGGCGCGGGCGGCAGCCGGAGACACAAGCGGCTCGGCGCCATATTTATCGCAATCCAGATGGCGCTCGCGATGGTGTTGCTCACCACGAGCGGTCTCCTGCTGCGCGCGCTGTTTACCTTGCGCTCCGCCGACCTCGGCTTTCGCGCCGATCATCTCCTGATCGAAGACGTAAACCTATCGCCCGGAACCATCAAGGGCCGGGACATTCTCCACACTTTCTACGAGCCGCTGCTCGAGCGGGTGCGGACCATCCCCGGCGTGCAGTCTGCGGCGGTGATCAATGTGCTACCCGTGGCCACATATGGCTGGAACGGCGACATCCAAATCGCCGGTCATCCGCCGGCCCCGCCCAACCAGGAAAGGCTGGCCGAGTACCGCATGTTGTCGCCTGGTTATTACCAGACAATGGGCGTACGCCTGCTGCGTGGGCGCTTCCTGAGCAGTGCCCTAGACACGCCCATTTCGCGGCGGGTCACGGTCGTGAACGAAGCCTTCGTGAAAAGGTTCTTTGCGCCCGGCGAAGATCCTATCGGCAAACATATCGACGATGAAGGGAAACCCGAAATCGTCGGCGTGGTCAGCGATCAGCGTCAAAACCTATTCGGCCCGCCCCTGGCCGAAACCGATTACTCCATAGCCCAGCTTCCATTGCAACACCAAACCGACTACCTGCAGGAAATGCAACTCGTCGTGCGCACAAGCGTCGAACCGCTTACCGTTGCAGAGCCTTTGCGCCGCGCCATGCAAGCGCTCGATCCCACGCTGCCCTTCCGCGCGGTCGAAACTATGGCGGACGTGGTAGGCGAGGCGCTGGTACTCCAAAGAATGGAAAGCTGGCTTTTTGGCACTTTCGCCGTGCTCGCGGTATTGCTCGCGCTCGTTGGGCTATACGGATTAATCGCTCAGCAGATAGAGTTGGGCCGGCGCGACATCGGCGTGCGCATGGCCGTAGGCGCGCAGCGCTGGCAGGTAGTCGCAATGGTGCTGCGCGGGGTCGCGGCAGTTTCGCTCGCCGGGCTCGCATCCGGGCTCGGGCTCGCGTGGGTGCTGCGGCGCGTGCTCGGCTCTGTGCTTCCAGTACGCACCGGCCATGAGCTTTTCTTCGCAACCCTGCTCGCCGCCGCCATGGAGGCGCTCGCGCTTCTGGCCTGCGCCACCCCCGCGCGCCGCGCCGCTTCCATCGATCCCATGACCGCACTTCGCACCGAATAGGAGCCAAACCATGCAGACACTTTGGCACGACATCCGCTACACCCTCCGGCAACTCCGCAAGGCCCCCGGCTTTGCCGCGACCGCGATCCTCACCCTCGCGCTCGGCATTGGGGCTACCACCGCCATCTTCACGCTGGTCTACCAGGTGATGCTGCGCTCCCTCCCCGTCGCGCATCCGGAGCAGCTGTACAAGGTCGGCAGGGAGAACTGCGGCGGCTGCGTCAACGGCGGCTTGCAAGACGACTGGCAGGTCTTCTCAACCGACCTTTACCGCTACCTGCGCGATCAAACGCCGGGAACGGCCGGCATGGCGGCCGTGCAGTCCGCAGGCGAGAACGCGAGCGTGCGCAAAGCCGGCGACAACGCTGCAGCCCAGGCGCTCAACATCCGGTTCGTTTCCGGCAACTACTTCTCGGTGCTCGGGGTCGAACCCTATGCCGGACGCATGCTGCGCCCGGAGGACGACCGCGAAGGCGCCGCCCCGGCAGCCGTTGTCAGCTACACACTTTGGCGTACCAAGTTCGGCGCCGACCCGCGCCTGGTCGGCGGCACGCTGCTGCTCAACGGCCACGCCGTGATCGTGGCCGGCATTGCCGCGCCTGCCTTTCTGGGTGAGCGCAACCAACCCGATCCGGCCGGGATCTGGCTGCCTCTGGCCGCGGAGCCCACCTTCGACCCCGACCGGCCTCTCAACAGGCTGCCCGGCGCGCACTGGCTCAACCTGCTGGTGCGCATCCCCGACGCCCACCGGGTCGCGCCCGTCGAGCAGGCCATTGCCGGGGGGCTGCGCCAGTGGATCCGGGCGAACCGCGGCTTATTCTCAGGCCCCAGCACGACCGACAAGATCCTCGCCCGGCAAACCACGGAGCTCGCCCCGGCATCGGGCGGCATCAATGACCTCCGCGACCAGTACCAGGGCAGCCTCAAGCTGCTGCTCTGGGTGGCCGGGTTCGTGCTGCTGATCGCCTGCGCCAACCTCGCGAATCTCCTGCTGGTGCGCGGCATGGCCCGCCGGCAGGAGCTCGCGATGCGCTCGGCCCTGGGCGCGCCGCGGGCTCGTTTGGTTCGGCAAACGCTGGTCGAGGCCGTGTTGCTCTCGCTCGCCGGCGGCGGGGCCGCCATCGCCATCGCCTACATAGGCACGCGCGGCATCCTGGCGCTGGCCATGCGCGGGGTCCAGTCGAGCCCGCTTTCGGCGAGCCCTTCGCTGCCCGTGCTCGGCTTCGCGCTGCTCGTGTCGCTCGTGACCGGGATCCTGTTCGGCATCGTGCCTGCGTGGATCGGCTCGCGGTCGAGCCCGGTCGAAGCGCTGCGCGGGGCCAACCGCAGCACCCGCGACGCGAGCGCGCTGCCGCAGCGCGTCCTGGTCATCGCGCAGGCCGCGCTGTCGCTGGTGCTTTTGTCCACGGCCGGCCTGCTGGTGACCAGCCTGCGCCACCTCCAGCACCAGGACTTCCACTTCCAGCCGGGCGGCCGGATTGTCGCCCTGATCGACCCGGCAGCCGGCGGCTACAGCTCCGCGCAGCTCGCCGGGCTGTACCGGCAGATCGACGACACCTTTTCGCGCCTGCCCGGCATCGGCAGCTTCAGCTATGCCACCTATGGGCCCATGCAGAACAATTCCTGGGCTGGCGCGGTGTTCCTGCCCGGCAAAGCACCGAGCTATGGCGCCAACCTAGCCGCCTACTCTGCGGTCAGCCCCGGCTTCTTCCAGAGCCTGGGGACGCGGGTGCTCGGGGGCCGCAGCATCAGCGAACAGGACACCCCTACAGGTACGCATGTAGCCGTCGTCAACCAGGAGTTCGTCCGACGCTTTCTCGCAGGCAAGCAAGCAATCGGCGAGCATTTCGGCCCCAGTCCCAGCATGCCGGGCGAGTTTTTGATCGTCGGCGTAGTCGAGGACACGAAATACCAGAAGCCCTCCGACCCCGTAAAGCCGATGTACTTCACCCCGATCGCCCAGAGCACGACCTTCTCCGAAAACCAAGAGATCGCTGTCGAGGTGTCCAAGCACTTCGCCAACAGCCTGATCGTCGAGTACCAGGGCGACGCCAGCGCGGCTCAGGCGCAGGTGCGCCGTGCGCTCCAGGGCATCAACCCCGACATCCCCATCCTGCAGATGCAGTCCTACACCGACCAGCTCGGCGACCAGTTCACGCAGGAGGATTTGGTGGTGCGGCTGACGACCCTGTTCGGGGTGCTGGCGCTGGTGCTCGCGTCCATCGGGCTGTATGGGGTGACGGCGTACGCGGTAGCGCGGCGGACGGGCGAGATCGGGCTGAGGATGGCGCTGGGGGCGACCCGCGGCGGGGTGCTGCTGATGGTGGTACGCGGGGCGCTCGGGCAGACGCTGCTGGGGTTGGCGCTGGGGCTGCCGCTGTGCTGGGCGGCGGCGCGGCTGGTGCGGAGCGGCTTGTATCAGACGGGGAG
>CAXTWG010000027.1:0-33085 GCA_964247895.1 uncultured Acidobacteriaceae bacterium | reverse complement strand
GGGACGAGGGGTGCTTGGCAGGTGCAGGGTCGCTACGAGCAAGCATGGACTAGGGTAAGAACTTGGGCTTGCTTGGCGCTATTGGCTCTTCTCGCCGCCTGCGCGCCGCCGCGGTTCGATCGCCCAGTCATCGGCGCGAAGAACTTCACCGAGCAGGTGGTCCTGGGCGAGCTGCTGGCGCAGCATATCGAAGCGCGAACAGGGCTCAAGGTCGAGCGGCGGTTCTATCTGGCAGGGTCGTATATCGCGCAACAGGCGATGGTTTCCGGACGGATCGACGCGTATGTGGAGTACACGGGAACCGCGCTCACGGCGATCCTCAAGCAGCCCCCTGTGCGTATGGCGAAGCCGGAGCAGAACCAAGCGGCCTCGCTGGCGATGGTGCGTGACCTTTATCAAAGACGCTACGGCATCGTCGCGACCGAGCCTTTGGGGTTTGAAAACACCTTCGCGATGATCGTGCGGCCGGACCGGACGGAGGCACAGGCGCTCTCGCAGATAGGAGAACAAACGCCGGGCTGGCGGCTGGGCGTGGGGTATGAGTTCGAGGAGCGGCCGGATGGTCTCCATGGGCTGGAATCGGCTTACAGGCTGCGCTTTGCGGGCGCGCCGCGAACGATGGACTTAGGTTTGCTATACCGGGCGCTTGGGGGAGGCCAGGTGGACATCATCGCCGGGAACTCGACCGATGGGCCGATCGCGGCCGAACACCTGAAAGTGCTCGCGGATGACAAGCACTATTTCCCGTCGTACCAGGCGGTGCCTCTGGTGCGCGGGGCGGCCTTGGAACACTGGCCGCAGTTGCGCGTGGCCTTCGCCGACCTGGGTGGCAAGGTCACGGCGGACGATATGCGGGCGATGAACGAACAGGTCGATGGAGAGCACAAGGATGTGACAGAGGTTGTGCGGGCCTTTCGCGCATCGCACGGGTTATAAGTAGCTATGGACGGACCTGAACCCTGGCTGCGGGGAACACTGGCGGGAACCTCGGCAATCCCGCGCGGGGTGCTTCATGCGCTCGTGCTGGCGGAGGAGAACGTCACGCGGTGGCTGCCGGAGCTCACGGATGCAGAAATCCACGCCCACCCGTTCGGGCTGACGCCGTTCGCTTTTCACGTCCGGCATATCGCCCACTCGCTCGACCGTTTGCTGACGTATGCCGAGGAGGCGGAGCTGAATGTAATTCAGCGGGCGGCGCTAAACGTGGAGCTTGAGCCGGGGATGAGCCGGGAAGCCCTGCGAGCTGAGTTCGCAAGCGCGCTGCGCGAAGCCGAGGGGCGGATCCGTGCATTGCCGCTCCATGAGCTGGAAGCCCCACGCGCGGTGGGCGCCAAGCAGCTCCCGGCGACGCTGGGCGGCCTGCTGGTCCACCTCGCCGACCACACACAGCGCCATGCGGGGCAGCTGGTGACCACGGCAAAATTGCTGCTAGCCCTGCGCGCTCCTGAGATTACCGAGCGCTCCTGAAACTGCTCCTGAAACTGCTCCTGAAACTCAGGACCCGCTCCGATCACTCGCCCTTGCCGGCCCATCACGCAGCAGAAGATACGCCATCCCCCAAAGAATCGCCGCGCTGCCCCAGTGCACGGGAAGCACCCGGCGTGGAGCCGGGCTATGCCGCAAAGCGATCGCGCCGTCGCCCACGGCGACCGCTGAAATGAGCAGAAAACCCGCACCGAGTACCCGGCGGTCCCCCACGCGCGCAAGCAGCAGGAGCAAGCCCCCGAGAGACATATCGCGCACTGCGGTCGCGTGGAGGTAGGCAGGCCCCGCGCCCCCGGGCGAGGGGACGGAAAAGGGCACGCCATACCCCCTCGAGGAGGGCTCGGGAAAGAGGACCCCGCCTGCCCCAATGGCAAGCAGGGCGACGCCCGCGAGGACTGAAACCCGTTGAAGGCCTGGGCCGGGCGCCACGTTCCCCGCTGATTCTTGCAAGTCCATCTTTCTCCTTTGCCCCGTCACCACGCTTGGCGCGCATGGACTGTAAAGCAGTTCAGTTGCTCAACGCCGCCGCGCCGGCCTCGGCGACCTCCTGGTCCTGCGCGCCCGAGCCGCCGCTCACCCCGACGGCCCCGACCACCTTGCCGCCCTGCTTGAGCGGAAGGCCGCCGGCGAAAATCATCACGCGGCCGCCGTTCGAGGCGTGGATGCCGAAGAACTGCTGCCCCGGCTGGGAGTTATCCCCGAGGTCCTTGGTCGCGATGTCAAAAGCGCGCGAGGTGAAAGCTTTGTTCATCGAGATATCGATCGAGCCGAGCCAGGCGCCGGCCATGCGGGCAAACGCGAGGAGGTTGCCGCCCTCGTCGACCACCGCGATGTTCATGGGCTGCCCAATCTCGCCCGCTTTCTTTTCCGCTGCGTCGATGACCTGCCGCGCCTGCGCCAGCGTGAGCCCCCCGGATGTTTCCTGTGCCATATGCGTGTATCTCCTTCCCATGCTGGGATGCGCGCGGGAGAGCGCGAAAAGCAGTACAGTAAGAACTTGTGTCCGGGCCGCATTGCTTACGGCCAAAGGGGACGCGATATTCACGGGCGCTTGCGGTGCGGGGGCGGCCCGTTGTGTTACGTTGCATCGGAACGCGATATGCGTTCGTCCCTGGGAGGGTTTGACATTGGGCAAAAGCATGGTTCCCAAGCGCTTGTTCTTCACCAAAGGCGTAGGGCGGCACAAGGAACGGCTGACATCGTTTGAAATGGCACTGCGCGACGCGGGCGTGGCCTCGCAAAACCTGGTGCGGGTTTCCTCTATCTTTCCGCCACAGGCCAAGCTGATCAGCCGCAAGGAAGGGTTGACGTACCTGTCGCATGGCGAGGTGGTGTTTGCCGTCATCGCGGAAAACTCGACAAGGGAGCCGCACCGCTTGGTGACCTCCTCGATCGGCGTGGCGATCCCGACCGACCGAAACACCTACGGCTACCTGAGCGAGCACCACTCCTTCGGCGAAACCGAGGAACAAGCAGGCGAATACGCCGAAGAGCTCGCGGCCGAGATGCTCGCCACCACGCTCGACGTGGAGTTCGACCCGGACAAGAGTTGGGACGAGAAAAAGGAAATCTACAAGATTTCCAACAAAATCGTCCGCACGGCGAATGTCACGCAGTCGGCCGTGGGAGACAAACGCGGGCTGTGGACGACGACCATCGCCGCCGCGATTTTAATCTTTGAGTAAGCCTCAATCGTCATCTACCGGAACGGCGCGAGCTTTGAAGCTCGCGCCGTTTGTTTTGAGGGAACTTCCATGCCGAGGAATTTAAATTTCAGGATAGGGCTGGTGCAGATGCACTGCACCCCCGACCCGGACGAAAATCTTGACCGTGCCGCCGACTGGGTCCGCCGCGCGGCGCGCGAAGGCGCGCAGATCGTGTGCCTGCCGGAGCTGTTCCGGACGCAATACTTTTGCCAGCGGGAGGACATCGCACTGTTCGACCTGGCCGAGCCGATCCCCGGGCCTAGTACCGAGCGACTGGGCGCGGTGGCGCGCGAGGAAAAAGTGACGGTGATCGCGTCGCTGTTTGAGCGACGGGCAGCGGGACTTTACCACAACACGGCGGCAACGCTTGGGCCGGATGGAGCGGTCCTGAGCCTTTACCGGAAAATGCACATCCCGGACGACCCGCTTTACTACGAGAAGTTTTACTTCACGCCGGGGGACCTGGGCTACCGAGCTTTCGACACTGCGGTCGGTCGTGTCGGCGCTCTCGTTTGCTGGGACCAGTGGTACCCCGAGGGGGCCAGGATCACAGCGCTGCAAGGGGCGAATGTCCTGTTCTACCCCACCGCCATCGGCTGGCACCCGTACGAGAAAGCAGAGCACGGGGCCACGCAGTACGACGCCTGGCAGACCGTGCAGCGCGGGCATGCGATCGCGAACGGCGTCTACGTGGCCGCACCGAACCGCGTCGGGATGGAGCACGGCGATATCCGGGGCAACCGGGCGGAAGGACCGGGGCTCGAGTTTTGGGGCGGCTCCTTTATCGCCGACCCGTTTGGGCGCGTGATCGCCAAGGCCTCGCACGATCGCGAGGAGGTGCTGGTAGCCGAGGTCGACCTCGCGCACCTGGAAGAGCAGCGGCGCAACTGGCCGTTCCTGCGCGACCGGCGGATCGATTCGTACGGGCCGATCGTGCACCGGTTTCTGGACGCGACCACGCCGGGGTTCGATCCCGGAGATGGCCGGTGACGCCGCGGGAACAGGGTTTCCGTATGCCGGCAGAGTGGGCGCGGCACGAGGCGACCTGGATTGCGTGGCCGCACAACCCGGAGGACTGGCCGGGGCGCTTCCAGCCGATCCCCTGGGTCTACTGCGAGATCGTGCGGGCGCTCGCCCGCGTGGAAAGGGTCGAGATCCTGGTCAACGATGCGCCGGCTGAGAAGCGGGCGCGGTCGATGCTGCGCCGCGCGGGAGCCGGCCTCGGGCAGGTACGGTTTCACCAATGGCCGACGAACCGGGTATGGACCCGCGACTCCGGGCCGATTTTCGTGCAAAACGAAGAGGGCGCCCTCGGGATCACCGACTGGCGCTTCAATGCATGGGCCAAGTACCCGGACTCGCAGCTGGACGATGCTCTGCCGGGGCGGGCGGCCGAGCTGCTCGGACTGCCGCAATGGCAGCCCTCCATAGGCGAGCACAGGGTGGTGCTGGAAGGCGGGTCCATCGACACAAACGGCGCCGGGGTGCTGCTCACGACCGAGGAGTGCCTCCTGAGCGATGTGCAAGCGCGCAACCCAGGGCTTGGGCGGGCGGAGCTGGAGCAGGTTTTCCGTGACTACCTGGGGATGGAACGGGTGATCTGGCTCAACCGAGGCATCGCCGGCGATGACACCCACGGGCATGTGGACGATATCTCGCGATTCGTGAACGAAAACACGATCGTGACTGTCGTCGAGCCGAACCGGGCCGATGAAAATCACCAGCCTTTGGACGAAAATCTCGACCGGCTGCGGGCAGCGCGCAATCTCCACGGCGAGCCGTTCCGTGTGGTCACGCTTCCCTGCCCCGACCCGGTCGTGTTCGAGGGGCAGCGGCTTCCGGCCTCCTACGCGAACTTTTACATTGCGAACGGGCTCGTCCTCGTGCCAACATTCAACGACCCCAGCGACCGCATTGCCCTCCAAACGATCGCCGAGCTTTTTCCCGCGCACCGGGTGCAGGGCATCCACTGCGGCGACTTTATCTGGGGTCTCGGCGCGCTCCACTGCATGACACAAGGGCAGCCCGCCGGCAAAAAAGGCTCATAGAGGCCGTGGCAGCAGACGATTTGGAATGGCTAGGGACGTGGTATACGCAACAGTGCAATGGGCGGTGGGAGCAGGAGAAGGGCATGTTGCTTGAAGCGCTTGCCGATCGCCCGAGACCCGGCTGGACCCTGCGCATCGACCTGCGCGGAACCTCCGCCGCCGGCTGCGCGCCGCGCAGCCTGGCCGTGTGCGCGATCGATGGCGGCTGGCTCCGGTGCACGCTCAATGCCCAGCGGTTTGAGGGCGAAGGCGCCGAGGTAGAAGAGCTGATCGGCGTGTTTCGCCGCTGGGTCGATGTACGTCCACCGGCGCTTGAGGCTGTATCTGCAGGCTGAAGGTTGGGTCGCGGGGGACGAAGCGCGGATGGGCATGGCGCTCGCCGAGGCCCGTGAGGCTGCTGAGGCCGGCGAGGTCCCGGTCGGGGCCGTGCTGTTCCACGGCGACCGGCTGCTCGCGACCGGGCAAAACCGTGTGCTGCGTGACAACGACCCCACCGCGCATGCCGAGGTGGTCGCGATGCGGGCAGCCGGGGCAGCACTGGGCAACTATCGCTTGCTCGGCTGCACGCTTTACTGCACGCTCGAGCCTTGCGCGATGTGCGCGGGCGCCATGATCCATGCCAGGCTCGCCGGGCTCGTCTTCGGCGCGCTCGACCCCAAAGCAGGGGCTGCCGGCTCGGTGCTCCCGGTGCTGAACTATCCCCAACTGAACCACCGGCTGACAGTCGTGCCGGGAGTGCTGGCCGAGCCTTGCGGAGCCATGTTACGGACGTTTTTTCTCGAACGGCGGGGCGCCGGACCCGGCGCGTTATGATGGACCGGTATGGATCTGCTCGTTTACACAGCTTCCTGGTGCCGCGACTGCCGCGAGGCCAAGCGTTTTCTCGACAAACACAAGCTTTCCTACCGCGAGATCGATATCGAGCGCACGCCCGGCGCCGCCGATGAGGTGCTGCGGCATGTCGGCAAGCGGGCTATCCCGCAGTTCGTCATCGATGGCGAGTGGGTGCAGCCGTATCGCCTCGGTGAGGGCTTCCTGCACGAAGAGATGAGCGTGCGTTTCGGAGTGCCTGAGTAGGCCCGCCTGCCTTAAGGCAGTTCATTCGGCTTGATCACGACCCCCTGCCCGGCTTCGGCTAGCTCCTCCCCGGCATCGTTCAGGATAGCCCGCGCGTCTTCCGCGTCCTCGGCGGCGACCTGCAAGCGCAGGGGGGCGAGGCCGGGCTCCAGGATACGTGCGTTCTCACCCGCCAGGAACACCTGAATGCCTGCCGACTCGAGCCGGCCGCGGGCCATCTCCGCCTCCAAGGGCTCGCTGAAATCCGCTACTGTGACGACCTCTTCCATCGCTCGGTTCTCCTTTATGGTGTGCGCTGCCGATTGGATGCAGGCGTCTGCTGCAGTCCGTCCCATACAATAATGGATTGGACGCGTGAACGCGACCAAGTACGCGACTATGTACATGACCAGGTCATGAGGGACAGGCACAGGTGATTCGACGTTACACCCGCCCGGCAATGGGCAAAATCTGGACGGACGAGCACAAATACCGCTGCTGGCTTCAAGTGGAAACAGCGGCGAGCGAAACGTTGGCTGAAGCCGGCGTGGTTCCGGCTGAGGCGGCAAAAGCGATCCGGGAGCGCGGCGGGTTCGATTTGGCGCGCATCGAGGAAATTGAAGCCGAGGTCAAGCACGACGTGATCGCCTTCACCACAGCGGTCGCCGAGAAGATCGGGCCGGAGTCGCGGTGGCTTCACTACGGGCTCACCTCGAACGACGTAGTCGACACAGCGCAAAGCCTGCAGATCAAGGAAGCCTCCACGCTCCTTCGCGAGGACCTGCTCGCCCTCAAAGCGGTTCTGCGCAAGCGCGCGCTTGAGTTCAAGCACACCCCGGTCATCGGCCGCACCCATGGGGTCCATGCCGAGCCCACCACCTTTGGGCTCAAGCTGCTGAACTGGTACGCGGAAACCGAGCGCAATCTCACGCGGTTCGACGCGGCGGCGGAAGGCATGCGGGTCGGCAAACTGTCAGGCGCGGTCGGGACCTTCGGCCACCTGAAACCGGAACACGAGGAAGCAATCTGCGCCAAGCTCGGCCTTGCGCCCGCCCCGGTCGCCACGCAGGTGATTCAGCGGGACCGGCACGCGCACTACATCGCAACGCTCGCCATCGTGTGCAGCACGCTTGACAAGATCGCCACCGAGGTCCGCCATCTCCAGCGGACGGAGGTCCGGGAAGCTGAGGAGTTTTTCTCGGAAAAGCAGAAGGGCTCCTCCGCGATGCCGCACAAGCGCAACCCAATCGCCTCCGAGCAAATCTCCGGCCTCGCCCGGGTGGTGCGAGCCAATGCTCAGGCAGCGTTTGAAAACGTCGCGCTCTGGCATGAGCGGGATATTTCGCATTCCTCCGTCGAGCGCGTCATCCTGCCCGACTCGACCATCCTGACCGACTACCTGCTCGCCAAAACGGCCGCGCTGCTCGAGAACCTTCTCGTCTACCCCCAGCGCATGCTGCGCAACCTCCAAAGCACGGGTGGGCTGATTTTTTCAGGCCAGCTCCTGCTCGACCTCGCCGAGTCCGGCATGGCCCGCGAGGACGCCTACCGGCTGGTGCAAACCCACGCCATGCGGGCATGGAAGGAAGAACTGGTCTTCCACGATCTGGTGGCTGCCGACCCGGCCGTCACCTCGCGCCTGAACGCCGAAAAACTGGCCCAAACCTTCGACCTCGAGCGCCAGCTCGGCAATGTAGACGCGATCTTCATGCGCGTGTTGAGCCCGGCATGAGGATCACCGTAGGGATCACGGGCGCGAGCGGGGTCGTGCTCGCCCAGCAGCTCTTGATTGCCCTGGAAAACGACGACCGCGTCGAAAAGGTTCACTGCGTCGCGAGCGAAAGTGCCTTGCGCGTGATGGCCGAAGAGCTGCACCTGAGCGGGCGCAATCTTTTCCTCGAAAAGCTCCTGGGCGTGCCTCCGAAAAAGATCGAACAGCTTGCTGAATCCGACATCGGCGCGAATATCGCCAGCGGCAGCTATCCCTCCTCTGGCATGATTGTGCTCCCGTGCAGCATGGGCACGCTCGCCGGCATTGCCCACGGCCTGGCGCAAAACCTGATCACGCGCGCCGCCGATGTTTGTCTCAAGGAACAAAGACCGCTCATCCTGTCTATTCGCGAAACACCCTTCAACCGAATTCACTTGCGCAACATGGTTCTAGCGGCGGATGCTGGTGCGGTGATCTTTCCTGTGATCCCCGCCTTCTACAATGAGCCGATCGACTCGACGGAAATGGCGCGGCAGTTCGCCTACCGCGTTCTCACCCATTTCGGTCTTCCGCAACAGGGTATGTACCGCTGGAAAGCGGATTGAAGCGGTTTCCCTGATGCTGGCGAGAAAGCTTTTCCGTCACGAAAAACCCCGAGCAACTCCATACCCCCAGGGAAACCGCTCCAGCATGCGGGGCGCGCACATCGTGCTCGGGGCTTTGCTTTTGGCGATGCTGGACAGCTGCACCCAGCCGACCCGCCTCAACGTTCTTCCGGCCACTTCACTTTCCGTTCCCGCTTCCATGCACCTTTCCTCCTCGTTTACCCCCCTTGCCGCGGACGACCCGCTGCGCGGCGATACACTCCCGGTCCATGACCCGAGCCTTTCGCGGATCTCGGACGGGAGCTGGATCGCTTACACCACCGACCTGCCTTTCCTGCACAGTATCCCCTCGCTGCTTCAGCGGTGCTCGCCCAACCTCACCGACTGGCACGACTGCGGGGCGGTTTTCCCGACTCTCCCCGGATGGATAGCTGCACAGTACCCGGCGGCGGTGGGGCTATGGGCACCCGATATCTCCTTCTTCGGCGGGCTTTACCGCATGTACTATGCGGTTTCGTCGCTCGGCTCGCAGCACTCGGCGATCGGCATGGCCACCAATGCCACGCTCGACCCGAGCGACCCGCGCTATGGCTGGCAGGATCAAGGTCCGGTTCTCGCCTCCGAGCCGGGCAACGACTTCAACGCCATCGACCCGAATATCATGCTCGAGCCCGCGTCCGGCGGCGGCCCACCGCACGTGTGGCTCAACTACGGCTCGTTCTGGGGCGGCCTTTATCAGCAGGAGCTCGACCCGGGCACCGGCAAACTGCTTGCGGGCGGCACGCGCTATCACCTGGCGCAGCAGCCCGCCTCTTTGAACGGCGCCATTGAGGGCGCGGCGATGGCGGCGCACAACGGGTGGTTTTACCTGTTTTCTTCGGTGGGTATCTGCTGCACCATCCCGATTGAAGGGGACAACTACCAGCAGATCGTCGGTCGGTCGCGAAGCATCCACGGGCCTTTTGTCGCCGAGGACGGCGGCCGGATGCTTGACGGCGGCGGCACTGTGCTGCTGACCGGTGACGCGAACTGGCTTGCGCCGGGCGGGGGCAGCCTTTGGCAAAGCGTGGACCAGTCGCAAACACTCCTCGCCTTCCATGCCCTGCGCCGGGCACAAAACGGCGCGCTCTATCTTTGGATCGAGAAGGTGGCCTGGAAGGATGACTGGCCTGTGCTCGGGTCGCTTTAAAAGCTACTGCGGCGGGGGCTGGCTGCCGCGCAAACGCTGGAGCTCTTCAAGGATCTGTTGCGGCGATTTGACCTGTTGGCCGTTTGCGGGCTGGCCCAGAGGCGGCCCAGAGCCGGGACTGCCGGGCGAAGAAGGTCCGAAAAGCGCCGGCTGCGGGATGGGTGCCTGCTGGTCTGTCCCGTCGTCCTCATCCCCATCCGCGGGGCGGGCCTGGGCTTGCGGGGCAGCCCCGACGGCGGCGCTGTTCCGTGCGCTCAAAACGATCTCCCGCGGCGCTCCGTCGGCATTCCGGCCTGCGATCACCACATTGTAGCCGGAGTCGTCAAGCAGCGCCGAAAGCACTTCCTGCGGGTTCCCGGGGCCATACACGCCGAAGATGCGCTCGTCTCCGGCCAGACCCTCGACCTTTGCACCGGTCCGGGCCCGGAGGTCGTCCAGGATGGCGCGAAGGCTGCTGTTGGCGGCCTGGATGGTGAGCTTGCCCGCCGCATAACGGATGACTGGGGCCGCCGGTGGCTGGTCCAGCAGCGAAGGCGCGGCGGTTTGCGCCGGCAGCGAAGGGGCCAGCATTGCAAGGGCGCCCGCACCCACGAAAAGCAACTTGGATCGCATGGCGATGCTCCTCTCCTGACGGACAGCCGTCCCTCGTCTAGACTAGCAGTGGCGGCCCGAGGATAGCAGGCCGCCGGTGGGCACACGTGTGAGCATGAAACTTTTCCGCCGGTTTGCCGGTACCTTCGTATGTTTGCTGGGAAGCGCCGCCTGCGCGCACGCCGTAAGCTGCACAACGGGCGCGGCGCTTGGGGGCGAGCAGCGAGCCGCCCTGTTCGACGCCGCGCACCAGCTTGGCGGCGATGTGCTGCGCGGGGACGAGCCGGCCCTTAAATCCGCGACCATCCCTTCGGTCGCCGGCAGCTTCGACGGCATTGCGGGCACTGTAGCCTCGCTTGCGCCTTCGCTGGCCGGAGCGACACTCACGGTCGTTAACCTGTATGCGCTCGACGCGGCCGACCTCGCGAGCACGCAGGATGACGTGCAGTTCTTCTGTAGCGTGCCGGGCGCGCCGCTGCTCGTGACAGTCACGCTCGGCCAAATCCCGAAAGGGCAGTTCGCGCTGGCAATCCTCCACGCGACCGGCGTCAAGGAGCCGCAGCAGTTCGCGATGGTGCTTGAGAACGCGGCCCCCACAGGCGCGCCGCACTGGCAGCTGGCGGGCTTTTTCGCGCGGCCGCTCACCATGGCCGGCCACCCGAGCGCCTGGTACTGGCAGCAAGGGCGCGAGCTGAAAACGAAGAACCAGCCCTGGAGCGCATTCTTCTACGAGGGAGCGGCCGACTTCCTCGCCCGGCCCGCCGACCTGTACACCAGCAACAACCTGCAAAAGTTGAGCCGCGAGACTGCCTCCGTCGAGCCGCAGGGCCTGCCCGGCCAAAAGCCCATGGAGCTGCCCGTGGGTGAGCAAACCTTCGCCGTGACCGGCCTGCGGGCAGACGGCACACTGGGCACGCTCGAGTTGCGCGTGGATACAAAGGTGCAAAGCGTCGCGGACCCGGTCGCGGCCCGTAAGGATGCCCTGACCCTGATGGCGGCGCTGCTTAAGGAGCATTCGGAGCTGCGCGCCAACTTCCACGGCTTCTGGGTGTATGAAACCACCCCGGCAGGGCAGACCTTCGCCGTGGAGCAGCCCATGAGTGCCCTGCCATGACCCCGCGTGGACACGTAGACAGACCGTTTTTGCAGATCGTGGCCGAGCGCCGCTCCACGCCTGCGTTCGATCCCGAGCCGGTTCCCGAAGAAGACCTCCAGGCGATCCTGAACGCTGCCCTGCATGCACCCAGCAGCTACAACCTGCAGCCGTGGCGGTTTGTGGTGGTGCGCAGCCCGGAGGGCAAACGCAAACTGCGCGCGGCTTGCTTCAACCAAACCAAGGTAGAAGAAGCGCCGGTGGTGGTGGTTGCCTGCGGCGACGCGGATGGCTGGCGCAATGGCGACCTGGACGAGATGCTGCGCCTGGGCCGGGAAGGCGGCATGCCGGAAAGCTTCCTGGAACAGATCCGGGGCAGCGTGCCTGCCTATCTCCGTGAGCACCCGAACATGGCCGCCTGGCTCAACCGGCAAGTGACGATCGCATTTGTGACCATGATGTGGGCCGCCGAGTCGCTCGGCTATGACACAGCACCGATGGAGGGGTTCGATACGGAAAAGGTGCGCAGTATACTTAAGCTGCCGCTCAGTTACCTGCCCGTGACCTTGCTCGCGATTGGACGCGCCCGAGGTCAGGCTAAGTACAACGGTGGCCGCTTCAGCAGGGCGCGGATGATCTTTGAAGAGGAGTTTCCCAAATCCTTGAAGGGAGACTAGGATCATCAAGCTCGGCTGACCTCGGATGAGACCCGCCGCCCAAGCGGGTTTCAAGCAGTTCGCCAAAATCACAAAACTAACGATGAGACCGCTTCTAGGAGGTTGCTGAAACCTTCTGCAGTTTGCCCTCCGCGACTGTCGCGGCATGAACACGTAGCAAGGCGAATGCGCCCCGGCACAGAGCGTGCGCGGCAAGCACTCCGAAAGCGAGCGAAGCGGCCGTGGCGCATACGAGCATGGTGATGTTGGTCAAGTCCTGCATTGCAGTTCAATCTCCTGAAGGGTTAGGATGCTTGGTCCGGCGCCTTACAAACGCTTTGTTTGGATGAATTGTCGCAGACCCGGACCGCGTTGACCCGCGCGCGACCGGGAAATACTCTGGAAGGGTACCCCGAAAGATACGTTTTCCTTCCGGAGGCTTCCTGACCCGTTACCCATGCCTATAACTCATATCTCTGTCCGCGGCGCGCGGCAACATAACCTTCGTAATGTTCATGTCCGGATTCCGCGCAATACGTTGACGGTCGTCACGGGTTTGTCCGGGTCGGGCAAAAGTTCGCTCGCGTTCGACACGATCTACGCCGAGGGACAACGCCGGTATGTTGAAACCTTGTCGCCCTATGCGCGGCAGTTCCTCGACCAGCTGGAGCGGCCGGACGTGGACTCGATTGAAGGCCTGAGCCCGGCCATCTCCATCGAGCAAAAAACCACCAACCGCAGCCCGCGCTCCACCGTCGGGACGATCACCGAAATCTACGATTACCTGCGGCTCCTGTATGCCTCGGTCGGCGTCCCGCACTGCCCCAACTGCGGGCTGCCCATCTCCCGGCAGTCGCTCGAGCAGATCACCGAGCGGGTGCTCGCGCTCGCGCCGGGCGAGCGGGTCATCGTGATGGCGCCGGTGGTACGCGGGCGCAAGGGCGAGTTCAAGGAGCTGCTCGACGGGCTCGACGCCCAGGGCTTCCGCGCCCGCATCGATGGGCAAATGCGCGACCTCCTCGAGCCGGTGGTGCTGGAACGGCGCAAAAACCACACCATCGAGGCAGTGGTGGACCGGCTCGTGCTCAAGCCCGACATGGACCGCAAGCGGCTTGAGGGCTCGATCGCCAAGGCGCTCGGCATGGCGAACGGGCTGGTGCTGATCGGGCTGCACGGCACGGGTGAGACCCCACAGGAGCAGCTCTACTCCTCCTCCATGTCCTGCCCCAACTGCGGCCTCGACGTGCCCAAGCTCGAGCCGCGCTCCTTCTCCTTCAACAGCACCTACGGCGCCTGCCCCTCGTGCCACGGGCTGGGGTCGATCTATGACTTCGACCCGGCCAAAGTGATCGGGGACTGGACCAAGCCTCTGCTGGACGGGGCGCTCGGCCCCGGCGCGGGCTCGCAGTACCTGCAAAAGCTCATCGCGCTCGCCGCGACACGCTACAAAATCGATCTCAAGCTGCCCTTCGAGCAGCTCGGCACCAAACAGCAAGATCTTCTGCTGTACGGCCCGGAAAAGGGCGAAGGCCCGCGCACCGGCTTCCACGGCATCCTCCCCTGGCTGCGCGAGTCGCTCAACGAATCGCGCTCGGAAAGCTACCGCGAGTGGATGCTCGGCTACATGTCCGCCTCACCCTGCCCCAAGTGCAAAGGCCGGCGCTTGCGGCCGGAGTCGCTCGCCGTCAAAGTCGGGGATCTGTCGATCGCCGAGTACACCGAAATGCCGCTGCATCGGGCGCTCGACGCCGCCCGCTCCCTCGCCTTCGGCGCGCGCGACGCGATGATCGCTGAGCGCCTGCGCCGCGAGGTCGTGGAGCGGCTGGAATTCCTGAACGCCGTCGGGCTTTCGTACCTATCGCTCGACCGCAGCGCCGCCACACTTTCAGGCGGCGAGGGCCAGCGCATCCGTTTGGCGACGCAGATCGGCTCGCGCCTGCGCGGTGTCTTGTACGTCCTCGATGAGCCTTCGATCGGACTCCACCAGCGCGACAACATGCGCCTGATCGCCGCGCTTGAAGCCCTGCGCGACCTGGGCAATACCGTCCTGGTCGTCGAGCATGACGAGGACACCATCCGCCACGCCGACTATGTCCTCGACCTCGGCCCCGGCGCCGGCAAGCTGGGCGGCTACGTCATCGCCGAGGGCACGCCCGCCGAGGTGATGGCGAATCCTGCCTCGCTCACGGGCCGTTACCTGGCCGGCGAGTCCGACATCATGCACCGCGAAGCCCCGCGCCCGCTCACCGGCGCCTGGATCACGGTCGATGGCGCCCGCGAGCACAACCTCCAGAACGTGACCGCCCGCATCCCGCTCGGCGTCATGTCCGTCATCACCGGCGTGTCCGGTTCGGGTAAAAGCACGCTGGTCAACGACACGCTCTACCGCGCGCTCGCGAAAGAGCTGTACGGCTCGCGCGAGGAGCCGGGCAAGCACGCGCGCATCAAGGGCTTTGACCAGATCGACAAAGCCGTCCGCATCGACCAGTCCCCCATCGGCCGCACCCCGCGCTCCAACCCCGCCACCTACACCGGCGTCTTCGCCGCCATCCGCGACCTTTTCGCCATGCTCCCCGAGTCCCGCGAGCGCGGCTACAAGCCCGGACGCTTCTCCTTCAACGTGGCCGGCGGCCGCTGCGAGGCCTGCCAGGGCGACGGGCAAAAGCGCGTCGAGATGAACTTCCTCCCCGACGTCTACGTCCTTTGCGACATCTGCAATGGCCGGCGCTACAACCAGGAAACGCTGGGGGTCAAATTCAACGGCTACTCCATTGCCGACCTCCTGGAGCTTTCGATCGCCGACGCTCTCCCCGTCCTGGCCGACATCCCGCAGGTTCGGCAAAAGCTGCAAACCCTGGTCGACGTCGGCCTCGGCTACATCCACCTCGGCCAGGCCGCGACCACCCTTTCCGGCGGCGAAGCCCAGCGTATGAAGCTCGCCCGCGAGCTGTCGAAGCGCCAAACCGGCCGCACCCTTTACCTGCTCGACGAGCCCACCACCGGCCTCCACTTCGACGACGTCCGCAAACTCCTTGAAGTCCTCCACAAGCTCACCGACCTCGGCAACACCGTCCTGATCATCGAGCACAACCTCGATGTGATCCGCAACGCCGACTGGATCCTCGACATGGGCCCCGAAGGCGGCGAGGGCGGGGGGCGTATCGTTGCGGAAGGGACGCCCGCGCAGGTCGCGGCAGTCGCCGAGTCGCACACGGGCGCCTTCCTCAAACGTCATGTGGCGGTTGCGGAAGCACCCCCGTCTCCAGCGAAGAAACGCAAGAGCAAGGCAAAGGAGACCGTCCATTGAGCGCGCTGGAGCCCGCCCTGCCCCCGCTCTCCACCGCCGCTCCGGAGGCTCCCGCCGGCGAGCCGGCCATCCTCGCCGTCGGTCCCAACATGGGCCACATGCTTGTGCTTTTCCTGCTCGCCGGCCTGCTGGTGACAGGCGGCCAGTTCGCGACCCTGCTCCTGGCGCAGATTCTCCACGTCCACGGCCACCACACCATCACCGAGTACGCCAATCTGTTCAAGAGCGACCCCCGCTGGCTTGTGCCTTCCGAGGCGGTTGGGTATGCTCTGGTCGTTCTGGCCGCCGCCCCACTTTTCCGCGCTTGGTGGCGTTTACCCTTCGCCACGGGCCTGCACTGGAACGGCCAAACCGCCGCGCGCTACCTCGGACGGCTCGCCCTGCTCGGGCTTGCGTGCGGCTTCGGCATCGGCGCGCTTGGCTCGCAGCTGCCCATGCCCAAGGACCCGCCGATCATGGCCGACATGATGGGCTCCACCGCCGGCGCCTGGACCATGCTGATCTTCGGCGTCACGGGCGCGCCGCTATTCGAGGAAATGTGCTTCCGCGGCTTTCTCCTGCCGGCATTTGTCAATGTGTTTCGCTGGTGGTCGGTGCGCGGCGGCTTTCCCCCGGGCGCGGTAGCCTGGGTGGGCGTCCCCCTTTCGGCCCTGCTCACCAGCCTGCCCTTCGCGTTGCTGCACGCGCAGCAGGTTTCGCACGCCTGGGCGCCTGTGCTCTTGATCGGCATCGTCTCGCTCGTGCTCTGCGTCGTCCGGCTGCGCTTGAACTCGCTTGCCTGCTCCACCGTGGTGCACGCGGCCTACAACTTTACCCTGTTCGCCGGAATTCTGATCCAAACCGGCGGCTTCCGCCATCTCGACCGGCTGGGCCAGTAGCCTCCCCTCTGAAATTTTCTTGGAGCTCCCTTGACCACCCACCATGACGCACGCGCTTCCCTGCTCCACCTGCTTGCCCGTATCTCGTTCAAGCTGGGCGACTTCACGCTGTCTTCCGGCGCGAAGAGCGACTACTACATTGACTGCCGGGTCACCACGCTCCATGCGGAAGGCGCACGCCTCACGGGCCTTGCGCTGCTCGAGCTTTTCGACTCCCACGGGCTGCATCCTTCCGCGGTCGGCGGCCTAACCATGGGCGCGGATCCGGTCGTAAGCGCCATTTCGCTCACCAGCGCCATGCGCGCGCGAGAGAGAACCGCGCACCCCCTCATTCACGGCTTTCTGGTCCGCAAAGGGGAGAAAGCGCACGGAACGCGCCGCCGCCTCGAAGGTTTCTACGCGTCTGACGCCTCCGTGGTCATCGTCGATGACGTGTGCACCACCGGCGGCTCTACCAGGGAAGCCATCCATGCCGCCCGCGAAGCCGGCATGCGCATCCTCGGCGCAGCCTGCCTGGTCGTCCGTGAGCAGACCGGGCGCGCTGCCGTGGAAGCGGCGCTCGGCGGCGCGCCGTTCCTCACGCTGTTTACCGCAGACGACGTGCGCGCCGCGCATATCGCGCAAATGCCCTTGTAAGCGCGCCGCCCAACCCTTTACTGCTGGCTGGCCGTCGTGCCGCTGCCCGGCTGGTTGGTCAACAACTGCACTTCCACCCGGCGATTCTTCGCCCGTCCGCCTGCGGTTGCATTGTCCGCCACAGCCTTGTCCTTGCCCAGGCCGATCAGGTAAAAGCGGTGCGCGGGGATGCCGTACTTCGAGGCCAGGTACTGCACCACGGCTTCCGCCCGCTGGTCGCTCAACTGGTAGTTGTACGCCGCGCCGCCGACCGAGTCCGTACCGCCGGTCAGCGACAGGATGTACGACCGTTGCGCACCGAGCTGCGCGCCCAGCCCGTCGAGCTCGGCCTTCGCATCTTTCGTCAGGTCCGCCTTGTTGAAGCCGAAATTGACCGAAACATCGCTGACCTGCTTGTAGGTGTCCAGGTTTTCCACCACGCTGCCGAGCGTGTCCGCGCGATGCACCGCATCCTGGGCCGTGGTCTGCGCCTCCCCGGCCGAGCTGTTGGCCTGCCCGGCCGCCTGCTGCGCGTTCGCGGCGGAGCTTTGCGCGCCGTTGATGCCCGCGCCCGTGCGCTTATCCAGATCCCTGAGCGCGCGGTTGTTGGCCGAGGTCTTGTCCTCGAGCTCATTGGTTCCGTTGATCACCGGCGTGGTCTGGTTGCGCACGGACTTTTTCGTGGTGCAGCCGGTGACGAGCGTGAGCGCGAGCAACGCGGAAGCCGTCACAATCGCCGGCGACGAGGCAGAGCGGACAGTCCGAAAAGAAAAGTTCGACATTGGGCGTTCCCTCATAAGTGTCAGTGGGGCACAACTGTGCCGTCCCTTTTTCAGATGCACGGGGATAGCCAAACAGCACTGTCGCAAATAAGAGCAATGTTTGCACTGGATGGACATAGCTTGTCAGGTGTCCAGAACAGGAGGAAAGGTAGTTTTTACCGGGTTGTACACGTTATGGGAGAGCCCGCCGGGCTGCCCCGCAGCCCGTGGTAACGGGCGTAACATCTAAAAAGAACCCATGGATTTAGAGGAGAAAATCAGGACACTGCCCACCGGCCCCGGTGTGTACCTGTACAAGGACGCCGAAGGCACGGTGATCTACGTCGGCAAGGCCAAGAACCTGCGCGCGCGCACCCGGTCCTACCTGCTCGCGGCCTCGCAAGCGCACGCCAAAACCGGCTCGCTCATGCGCGAAGCGGTCGACATCGATTACATCCTCCTCGATAACGAGCACGAAGCCCTCGCGCTTGAAAACAATCTCATCAAGCAGAAAAAGCCGCGGTTCAACATCCTCCTGCGCGACGACAAAACCTACCCCTACGTCAAGCTGACCCTGCGCGACCGCTACCCCAAGGTGTTCGTCACCCGCCGCCTGCGCAAGGACGGCGGCGCCTACTACGGGCCGTACTTCCCCGGCAACCTGGCCTACCGCATCGCCGAGCTGCTGCGCCGGTCCTTCCTCCTTCCCTCCTGCAAGGTGGACCTGAGCCGCTACCACCCCCGCGCGTGCCTCCAGTACTACATCAAGCGTTGCTCCGGCCCCTGTGTGGAAGGCCTGACCACGCCCGAGCTCTACAGCGAAAGCATCCGCGACGCGCAGCTCATGCTCGACGGACGCGGCGCAGAGCTCGGCAAGCAGCTGGAGGCTCGCATGGTCGAGGCCGCGGAAAAAGAGCTCTACGAGCTCGCCGCCAAGTACCGCGACATGGTCTCCACCG
Source organism: uncultured Acidobacteriaceae bacterium (assembly GCA_964247895.1). GTDB lineage: Bacteria > Acidobacteriota > Terriglobia > Terriglobales > Acidobacteriaceae > EB88. The sequence goes on along the minus strand of CAXTWG010000027.1, from coordinate 14,425 downwards.
TCGACCAGCTCCGCGAAAAACAGCGCATCGCCTCCGCCGACGAGGACGACGCCGACCTGTTCGGCTACCACTACGAGAACGGGATGCTCGCGGTGAACCTGTTCCACGTCCGCGCCGGCAAAATCGTCGACCGCCGGGAGTTCTTCTGGGAGGACATCCCGGACCTGGAGATCGCGCTCGGCGACGAAGCATCCGTTCCATCCGAAAAGGAAGGCGAAAAACGAGAGTTCGAGCCCGGCGGGTTCTTCGCTTCCCTGCTCAAGCAGCTCTACCTCGACCAGCCTTACGTCCCCAGTTCCATTTACGTCCCGGTCGACTTCGCCGATCGCGACACCCTCGCCGCGGCGCTCACCAAACGCGGCCGCAAGGTCTGCATCGAGGTCCCCCAGCGCGGGGAAAAACGCTCCATGCTCGACCTGGCCGGCACCAACGCCAAGCAAAGCTACGACCAGCGCTTCCGCGTGATGAAGCCGAGCGAAAAAGCCATCGCCGAAGCGCTCGAGGACGCGCTCATGCTCCCCGAAACGCCTACCCGCATCGAGTGCTTCGACATCTCCCACATCCAGGGTGCCGAAACCGTCGCGAGCATGGTGGTGTGGGAGCCCGGCGGCATGAAGAAAAGCGACTACCGCAAGTTCCAGATCAAGACAGTCGAAGGCGTGGACGATTTCGCCTCCATGCGCGAGGTCATCGGTCGCCGCTACAAGCGCCTTCAGGACGAGAACAAGCCGCTGCCCAGCCTGGTGCTGGTGGACGGCGGCCTCGGGCAGCTCCACGCCGCAGCCGGCGCGCTTGAGGAGCTGGGGCTCACCACGCAGCCGCTCGCCTCCATTGCCAAGCGAGAGGAGATCATCTACGTCCACGGCGCGGAAGACGAGCCGGTGGTGCTGGATCGCCGATCGCCTGTGCTGCATCTAGTGCAGCGCATTCGCGACGAGAGTCACCGGTTTGCCATCTCCTACCACCGCAAGCGGCGCGAAATCAGAGATAGAACAGACCGGACCTCGGAGTTGGGAGAAATCCCCGGCGTCGGCGCGCGTACCCGTCTGCGGCTGGTCGAGCACTTCGGCAGCGTGCGCGCGGTTTCCATGGCGGGCGTCCAAGCGCTCAGCTCTGTTGTGCCGCGCAAGACCGCGGAGGCGATCCACACGCATTTCCACCCGGACGAGACAGGCAAAACAGCCGGAAACGCGATTTTACCCATCCTTTCTCCTTGAACCCGGGCCGGAAACCTTCACGCACCGGTACTCTCAAGGCAGGCATGAGCGCGACCCTACAGTTTTCGGCACCTTTGCGGCTGAGCCCGGTGCGCTCCCTGCAACGCTCTCTGTTGCCGCTGCTGCTTCTGTTCGGCGGGCTCAAGATCGCGATCCAAATCGGCATCACCCTTCTGTCTGTGCACGCGGGCTACGGTCTGTTTCGCGACGAACTTTACTACCTGGTCTGCGGCCACCGGCTCGCCTTGGGCTATGTGGACCAACCACCCCTGGTCGCCCTGCAGGCGCGCACGGCGGAGCTCCTGTTCGGGTACCGCCACCTGGTCCTGTTCCGGCTCCTTCCCTATCTGGCAGGCGCGCTCACGATCATGCTTACCGGCCTGCTCACCGATGCCCTGGGCGGCAGCCGTCGGGCCGCGGCGCTGGCCATGCTTTCCGTTCTGACCGTGCCGGTGTTTCTGGCCACGCAAAGCTTCGTCTCCATGAACGCGTGGGACCCGGTGTTCTGGATGATCGCCGTCTTCGCCTTGATCCGCCTCCTCACCACGCCGCGGGTCACGCGCTGGTGGCTCCTGTTGGGCGCGAGCGCGGGCCTGGCCACGGAAAACAAGGCTTCCGCCGTTTTCCTCATCGCGGCGCTGCTCCTGGCCCTGCTTCTCACGCCCGCACGGGCCCTGTTCTGCCAACGCGGGCTGCTCCTTGCCGCGGCTGTGTGCGCACTGCTGGCCGCGCCCAACCTTGCCTGGCAGGCCGCGCACGATTTCCCCACCTGGGAGTGGCTCCACGCTGTAGAACACAGCACCAAGGACGTCGTGCTGACCCCGCCGCAGTTCCTGGTGGAGCAGGCCTTTATGCTTTCTCCCTTGCACCTGCTCCTCTGGCTTTCCGGGCTGGTGTGGCTGCTTCAAGCGCGTGAAAGCCGTCCTTGGAGAGCTGTCGGCGTACTTTACCTGGCATTTCTCGGGATCATGCTCGCGCTCCATGCGAAGGATTACTATCTTGCGCCGGTGTACCCGGTTCTGTTCGCGGCAGGCGCTACCTTCTGGACGCAGTGGGCCGGGCGCTCCCCTGCTCGCCATAAGCTGCTCGTGGGCTACGCGGTCGCCATGGTCGTTTTCCTGGGCGCGGCCGCTCCCTTCGCGGTTCCGGTCCTGTCCCCGGCCGCGTTCTTGCGCTACAGCAGCGCGCTGCACTTCCAGCTGGTGGACAGCGAACAGCACCGCGGCACACCCTTTCCTGAGTTTTTCGCCGACCACCTCGGCTGGCAGTCGCTTGCCGACAGCGTGAGCCGCGTGTACCACGCCTTGCCGCCCGCGGAGCAGCGGCAAACCGGCATCTTCGCGAGCAACTACGGGCAGGCCAGTGCGATCGACGTGCTGGGCGGTCCGCTCGGCCTCCCTTCGCCCATCAGCGGCCACCAGAACTACTGGCTTTGGGGACCCCGCGCGTACACCGGCGTGGAGATGATCGTGGTCACCGACCAGCCGATCGGCACGCTTCTACACACGTATCGCAGCTGCACGCTCAAGGAAGCCCAGACCAGCCCCTACCAGATGCCGTGGGAACAGCGCGGCATCTATGTGTGCCGGGACCGTTACAAGCCCTACAAACAGGGCTGGCCCGCCCTCAAGCTCTACTGGTAAGTTCTCCGGAAGCTCTGCCGGCAAGTCCTCACGAGCGCCGCCTCGCAACCGCCTCGTACAAGGCCGCGTACTCAGCCGTCGGGCGCACCCAGCTATAGTTCTTACGCATACCGTTCACCATCAACCTGCGCCATTGCGCCTCATCCGCGAAGCAGGCAAGCGCACGATCGATCGCGCCGAGAAACTCCCCGGCATCGTACCCGTGGAACTTAAAGCCCGTGCCCTCGGCTGGGTCCGCCGCTTCCTCGACCGTGTCGTCGAGCCCGCCGGTCGCGCGCACCACGGGCACGGTACCGTAGCGGAGGCTGTAAATCTGGTTCAGCCCGCACGGCTCGTAGCGCGAAGGCATCAGGAACATATCCGCGCCCGCCTCAATCTTGTGCGCCAGCGTGTCGTCATATTGCACCCGCACCGCGAACCGTTGCGGGTAGCGCTCCGCCAGCCCGCGCAGCAGGTTTTCATAGTACGGCTCGCCCGTGCCGAGCGCGACCAGCAACAGCTCGCGCTCCGCGAGCTGCTCGGCGATCTCCGCCAGCAGGTCGAAACCTTTTTGGGTCGCAAAGCGTGAAACGACGCCGAGGATGGGTAGGGTCGCGGGCAGGTCCGGCGCGCCAAAGGCGTGCAACAGGTCCCGGCGGCACTCAACTTTCCCGGAAAGGTCGTCAGGCTTGTAGTGCGCGGCGATAAAGCGGTCGCGCGCCGGATCCCACTGCGCATAGTCGACCCCGTTCAGGATGCCGTGGAGATCCGCGGCGCGTTTTTGCAATGCGCCTTCGAGCGAGGCTCCGAACTCCGGCGTCTGAATCTCCTCGGCGTACTTGCGGCTCACCGTCGTCAACGCATCGGCGTAGACGATGCCCCCCTTGAGGAAGTTGAAAGTGTCGTAATGCTCCAGGCGGTCCATCCGGTACACATCCCAGGGCAGCAGCAGCTGCTCGGTGGTTTGCGGCGAAAACCAGCCCTGGTAGCCCGCGTTGTGAATGGTGAAGACCGTTCCGGCGCCTTCAAGCGCGGGATCGCCCGCGTAGAGCGTACGCAGGTATACCGGCAACAACGCCGCCTGCCAGTCGTGGGCATGGAAAACGTCCGGCGCGCCCAGCTGCTTGCTCGCCTCCAGCACCGCCCGGCTAAACAGCGCGAACCGCTCCCAGTTGTCCTCGTAATCGCCCGTCCCTGTCCCGTACAGCCCTTCCCGGTCGAACATTGCCGGGCAATCGACGAACAAGAAGCGCACCCCCTCGCGGGTGCCGCCCTCAACCACCGAAGCAAACCGGTTGTAGCCGAGAAACGGGACGGTCAGGCTCGGGATAACCGCCGTCCGCTTTTCCAGCTTCGCGGCCACCGGCCGGAACAGCGGCAGGTAAACGGTGACCTTGTGCCCTTGCCGAACCAGTTCGGGCGGGAGTGCCCCGATCACATCGGCAAGGCCGCCGGTCTTGACGAACGGCACACACTCAGACGCGGCAAAAACGATGTGCATGGTCCTGGAGCCCTCCCTCGCTGCTTCGCGGAAGCGAAGGCTTAGTCTAATGGATGCCGTGGACGCGAGTCGTCCTTTCACCGGCAGGACAGGAGCGCAATGGGACGCAAGCAAAGGTCCGTACTGGGCCAGAACTTCCTTGCCGACACAGCGGCCCGGCGGCGCATCGTCGAGGCGCTTGGACCGGGCCCGCTCGGGGACATAGTCGAGATCGGGCCGGGCAAGGCGGCCCTTACCGACCTGCTCGCGGAGCGCGCACGCCGCCTCCTCGCGGTCGAGGTCGACCCGGCGCTCGCCTCGGCGCTGCGGGCCCGGTTCGCAAGGCGGCCTTCGGTCGAGATTGTCGAGGCGGACGTGCTACAGGTGGACTTCACCGGCTTGGCCCATGAGCCCGGGCGCTCGCTCGCCGTACTCGGCAATCTGCCGTACTACATCACCTCGCCCATCCTCGGGCACCTGTTCGCGCATGAAGCGCGGCTCAGCCGGGCCGTCGTGATGGTGCAGCGCGAGGTCGCCGAACGCATGGCCGCCTTTCCGGGCACACGCGACTACGGGCTGCTCTCGGTTTTGTGCCAGGTCCACGCACGCGTGGAGCTCCTGTTCACGCTTCCGCCCGAAGCGTTTTCCCCGCCGCCGGCAGTGGACTCAGCCGTGGTCCGGATGGAGTTTGCCCCACGCTGGGCGGAGCTCGCGGTGGAGCCCGCGGCTTTTCGGTGGTTTCTGTCCTGCGCGTTCGCGCAAAAGCGAAAAACGCTCGGGAACAACCTGCGCGCGGCCGGGTACGCGCCCGGATACACAACAGATGCGATCAGCGCAGCGCTTCCCTCGCCGACGGCGGCAATGGCGCGCGCGGAAGAGCTTACCCCGGAAGAGCTCGCAGCGGTGTATCGTTCGTTGGCGCCGCCTCGCTCAGCGGCTCTCATCTAGGAAAACGCACCCCTCCCGAAGAGCGAGTGCATCTTTCCCTGAAAGGTATCCAGGGTCTAGCAATTGTGCGGGTGGCTTTTCCGTAAAGCCACCCGGAGCTACTCTCCGCGCTACACAGCATCAGGGAAAATGCTTTAGTGCGGGCGCGCAGCCCCTGGAACGGCGACGACCGGCGGCGGCGCGATGCGCGCCGGGGAAGGCACAACGACGTGCGGGGGCGGCGTGATCGCCACACGAGGCGCGGGCAGGACCCGGGGCGTCGGCGTGATCGTACTAGGCCCCGGCGTAGCAATGCGCGGCCCTGGCTGCCCCAGCTGACCCTGATAAATACGCTGGCCCTGCGCACCGCCGTTGTATCCGGGGCCTACCCCAGCTCCGTATCCGGTACGCCCCGCGAAGCCTGCGCCGCCGGGCTGGTACTGTACCCGGCCCGGCTGGATCACCGGCACCGTAGGCGCGAACGCCGGTGCGCTGCCGGTCGAGGCTGCATTGCCGAGCGGGAAGGGGCGCGGCTCAGGCCGTGCGCCGCCGATTCCTCGGAAGCCGTACGCCGGAGCGCGGTTGACCCGCAACGCCGTCGGCGGAGGCAGGGGCGCGCCGGTCAGCCGTGTCCGCAGCCGCCCGTCGAAGGGCAAGGGCAGCCGGTAATTGGGCGGCCCCTGGTGGACGCCCGTGTAGGGGTACCAACCTGCGCCGCCATACACGCCGCCGCCCGGCTGCCAGCCCCACCCAAAGCCCGGAAAGTAGTTCCAGGCGCCTGAGTGGTACGGCAACCAACCCCATGGATACGCTGAAACCCAGGTGTAGCCCACGCCCGAGTAGTAGCCCCACGAGCCCGATCCATAAGGGTCGAAGTTTTGGTCCACGCCATCCGGCGCCCAGGCCATACCCGCGCCGGGCACGTTGTACCAGGTTCCGTAATAGTCCAGATCATTCCAGCCGGGTGAGTCCACGTCGCCATTCCCGATGCGCGCGTTGGTCTGGCTTTGCGCCAGCTCGGCCAGGGTCTGGTCCCGGTCTGTGTTCCAGGTGTCCCAGGAGGTGTCCGCCAGCTCATCGTGGACGTCATAGGAGTCCGCGGCGACCGGGTCGATCGCCGCCGTCTGCCCCTGGCTCGCGCTGAACTCCACATCCGAGCGCGTGCTCAAGAAATGCGCCGTGCCGCGCAACATCGCAACCTGGAATGGGGCATTGTCCAGGTCCACCCGCAGAAGCGTGCCGCTGTCCGGGCGCAAACTGTCCGGGCCAACCTGCACAGTCATCGCACCCACGCCCGTATCGACTGTCTCGAAATAGCTCAGCCCGCGCAAGGCACGCACCTCCTCGCCTCCTGTAGGCAACGCCACCACTTCCACAGATGAGTTCGGCGCAATGCGCGCGATGTTGCCGTCGTTGAACTCGATCTCCGCGCGCCCGTCGCCTCCGGTGCTGATCTGCGTTCCCGCGAGCACCGGCGTATTCACGCTCCCCGCATGGATCGTCTGACCCTCCTGGTCGGCAGGCGGCGGAGGAGGCACGCTTCCCTGCCTTGGCAATGCCGCGTCCCCATGCCTGGGTTGCGCAATGCGCACCGAGCCTTCCACATCGCTGAGCCGCGCCGGAAAGGACGAGCTCACGGCAGCCGGCGACCCCAATCCGCCATGCGTACTGTTCTGGGCGACATTCCGGGCGCCACTCTGAATGCTGTCCTGCGCAAAAGCGGGCAGCACGCCACACCCCAACAAGCCAAGAACAAAAATCCGCGAAGAAAACAGCGTCATGAGTGCCTCCCCCAGGCTCTTCCCTTCTTAAGACGAACACTGGCATGCTAACGCAAGTTGCGCCCCTTCAATGCGTTCTTGATACCGCGAAAAACACATAAAAGCTCGAATCCGGTTCAGGCTCATCCTGAGAGAGCAGGATCCTCCTGAGCGTAGGCAGGATCCCCGGCGAGCTTGCTCGCTGGGGTGCAAGCGAAGAAGGGGTCATCCTGAGCGTAGCGAAGGATCTGCTTTTTACGCTTCCGCCCTTGTTCTTCACGAGAACCGCTCCACCGTCCTCTCGCCAACGCCCCCTACGGCTTCAACAACGCCTCGACGCGCGTACGCGTATGGTTCAGCACGTCGGGGTCGGCAACAATGGCCCGCAGCACCGGCGCGATATTGCCGAGCGCCAGCGCCCGCCCACTCGCCTGCTCCCCGGCCAGGATGTCCACCTCATCATTCAAACCCAGCTTGTCATGCGCGAGCAGGACTTCGAGCTTCCGGCCTTCTTCCAAAGTCGAGGCAACCGCGATCAGTGCGTCCGCCGCCTGCCCGATTTTTTGATCGCGGGCGTAGTTGAAGGTGCAGGCTCCGGTCCCCTCCGGCCCCTTGTAGGCAAGCGTCTTGTTTCCTGTGAACGCGAGATTGCCGTGCTGGTTTCCGCACTCCACTGCGAACAGCTTGTTTTTGCGAGCCAACGTGAATAATTTCACCCGCTGCTCCTCTGGAAAAGTGATCTCCCGGTCCTGCGGTTCGGGCTGGGCTCCGCCCTGCACCGGCGCGCTGCCGGGCTCGGAGGTAAAGTGCCCAGCCCCTTTTTCCGGAATCGTCATGACGTAGTGCGCCGGCTGCAGGGCCGGGTTGTCGAAGGTAAAGGTGATCGCCGCGTTTTGCGCGAGCGCGAGGGAAGGCCACAACAGCACGCCCAACAGCAACGGCTTCACCGGGCCGCCGCCCCTTGCCTCGAAACGCCGTTCTGGGCCGGCATACCCTGCGCTTCCAACGTTTGCGCGTGATGGATATGGCAGATGGCGATCGCCAGCGCATCCGCGGCATCCGCCGGCTCGGGCGGCCGCTCCAGCTCCAGTAGCCGCGCCACCATGAACTGCACCTGCTCTTTTTTGGCCAGTCCGTAGCCCACCACGGTCGACTTGATCTTCAAGGGCGCATATTCGTAAACCGGCAACCCATGCCCTGCCGCCGCCAGCAACGCCACGCCGCGCACATGCCCTAGCTTGAGCGCCGTTTGCGCGTTCACTGAATGGAACACTTCCTCGATCGCGATCGCATCGGGCCGGTGCGTCTCGATCAACGCTTGGAGCTCACGGTGTACCTGGTAAAGCCGCTCCGCCAGCGTGGTCTTCTTTGAAAGACGAATCGCCCCCGCGCACACCGGTTTCAAGCCCCGGGCGCGTACGGTTTCCTCCACCGTGACCACGCCGTACCCCGTCCACTCCGTCCCACAGTCGATCCCGAAAACGCGCATGTGGCTAGAGTGTAGCTTGGCTGACCGGGACGCGGTCAGCCAAGCGCGCGATACCCTACCGCGAAATGCCTTCCATCGGCGAGGAAGCCGTGGCATACAGCTTGCGCGGCATCCGCCCGGCCAAAAACGCCTGCCGCCCCGCGAGCACCGCGTGCCCCATCGCCTCGGCCATCAGCACAGGCTCCCGCGCTGCCGCGATCGGCGAGTTCAACAGCACCGCATCGGCCCCCAGTTCCATCGCGAGCGCCGCGTCCGAAGCCGTCCCAAGCCCCGCGTCGATGATCAGCGGCACCTCATGGATCAACTCACGCAGAATCATGAAATTGTCCCGATTGGAAATACCCAGCCCCGACCCGATCGGCGCACCCAGCGGCATCACCGCCGCCGCGCCCACGTCCACCAGCCGCTTCGCAAAGACAATGTCGTCGGTCGTGTACGGCAGCACCGTGAAACCTTCCTTTACCAGCACCCGCGTCGCTTCCAGCGTCGCCTGTACATCCGGGTAAAGCGTCGCCTGGTCGCCGATCACCTCGATCTTGACCCAGTCCGACAACCCCACCTCACGCCCCAGCCGCGCCGCGCGGATCGCCTCCTCCGCCGTGTAGCAACCGGCTGTATTGGGCAGCAGAAAGTACCTCTGCGGGTCGATAAAGTCCAGCAACGACTCGCGCGAGCGGTCCAGGTTCACCCGCCGCACCGCGACCGTCACGATCTCCGCGCCCGAAGCCTCGATAGCCGCCCGCGTTTCTGCGCCGTCCTTGTACTTGCCCGTCCCGACGATCAGCCGCGACTGAAAAGCCTTTCCTGCGATAACCAGCGGTTCCATACGCATCATTCTAAAGCCCCGGAAAGCAGCCTCGGAAAAGCACAAGGCCCACTCCAAAGAGTGGGCCCTATCGCCGGTGCACTGTTGAGATTGACCTGAGGCATCCTTCGGAACCAAACTCCTCAGCACATACCCAATCCTGTGCTGACAGTTCTTTGGGCCTCGGCGTATAACTTCGTGGTACCGCCAGGTCTAAAGCTCGAAAGGAGCCTTAAGCCTCAGTCACCTCACGTACTGCGATGATGCATAAACTACAGTCGGAACTTGTCATGAATAGGATCGCCCTCCTTTCTTGTGTAAGAAAAGATTAGCGTCCGGCCCGGCGGAGGTCAACCCGCCGCTTTCAATCGTATCGAAACCGGGATCACCTCGGTAACGTACGAAGCACGCTCACCATGCGTGGACCCATCCGTCGCGCCCAGCCAGCGTCACCGGCACACCGAAAAGCCCGCTCAGCCGAGCCTCGGTCAGCAGCTCCCGCTTCGGCCCATCCGCCGCGACCCGCCCTGCCCGCATCAGCACCACACGCTCGATCTCCGGCAGGATATCGCCCAGGTGGTGCGTCACCAGAATCAGCCCCGTCCCTCCGCGCGCCACCTCCTGCAAGGCCAGGCGCAGCTCCCTTTGCGCCTGCAGGTCGAGCGCGTTTGAAGGCTCATCGAGCAGCAGCATCCGCGGCCGGTGCGCCAGTGCCCGCGCGATCATCACCCGGCGCTGCTCTCCCGCCGACAGGGTGCCCACCTGCCGCCCCGCGAGATGGCCCGCCCGCATCCGCTCCAGCGCTTCCCGGGCCACTTCTTCCATCCCCTGCGCCACTACAAGGTTGGGCCACAACGCCGAAGCACCGAAAAACCCGGCCAGCACCGCTTCCAATCCGCTCACGCCGGCGGTGCGCTCTCCCGGCAACTCCGCGCCGACCACGCCGAATTGCGTCCGCAACTGGGACAGCTCCCATCGTTCGCGGCCCAGCAGCATGCAACGCATCGGCGGTTCCCCCGCGGGCGGAATCACCGGGTACAGCTCCCGCGTAAGCGTCTTGATCAGCGTCGATTTACCGCACCCGTTCGGTCCCAAAATAGCCAGGTGCTCGCCCACGGCGATCTCAAGCGAGATCGCATGCAGCACTTCCGTCTCGCCTCGTACAACGGTCACTCCCTGCATCGACAAAAACTTGTCTTCTTCCTTCAAGCTGCCCTCACCTCATTTCGTTACAGTAGAACCGTCTATGGAAGATACCGCGCTCCCCCTTTTGCCCCCGGATGCCATTCCCCGCGGCTTTCGCTTCGCCGCCGTGCGCGCCGGCATCAAGCTGAGCGGCAAGCCCGACCTGGCCTGCGCCGTCGCCGACGGGCCCTGCCCTGCTGCCGCCCTGTTCACGAGCAACCGCGTCGCTGCCGCGCCCGTGCTGCTCGGCCGCGCGCACCTCGCCGCCACTGGCGGGAGCCTCCGCGCGGTTGTGGTCAATAGCGGCAACGCCAACTGCGCCACCGGCCCTGCAGGCTTGGAGGCTGCGCGCGAAACCTGCGCCCGCATAGCCGGGCTGCTCGGCTGCGATACCCGAGAGATCCTGCCGAGCTCAACCGGGATCATCGGCGTTCCTTTACCGGTCGATAAGCTCACCTCGGGTCTTCCCGAAGCCATGGCCGCGCTCACACCCGAGGGCTTTTCCGCCTTCGCCCGCGCCATCCTCACTACCGATACTCGGCCCAAGGTCGCGCACCGTACCTTGCTCGTCCGCACCCAAAACCAAAAGGATCAACCCGTGCGACTTGCCGGGGTCTGCAAGGGGGCGGGCATGGTCCACCCCCGGCTCACCGCAGCAGCGCACGCCACCATGCTCGTGTACCTGTTCACCGATGCGACGCTGCCTGCCGGCACCCTGCAAACCGCGTTACAGAAGAGCGCGGATCGCTCCTTCAACCGCATTTCCATCGACGGCGACACCTCCACCAACGACACCGTGCTCCTCCTTGCTTCCGGCGCAAGCGGCCTGACGCCGGACCTCGAAGCTTTCGAGCAGGCGCTCGGTGCGGTCTGCGAGGAACTCGCCCTGGCCATCGTCGAGGACGGCGAGGGCGTCACGCACGTCGTCACGCTTGAGATCGCGGGCGCCCGCTCCGACGCTGAGGCGCTCACGGTCGCAAAGGCCATTGCCCACTCGCCCCTCGTGAAAACCGCCTGGGCCGGCAGCGACCCGAACTGGGGGCGTCTGCTCTCCTCCATCGGGGCAAGCGGTGTCCCGGTCGAGCCCGACCGGATCGCCATTGCCCTGAATGCGCTGCCTGTGTGCGAAGCAGGCGGGCGCGCTGCGGCCTTTGACGAGGGCGCCGTACACGCCGCCATGAGCGAGCGCCGCTTCACGGTCGCCGTCGACCTCGGGCAGGGTGAAGGCTGCTGCCGCTTTTGGACAACCGATCTCACAGCCGAGTACGTCCACATCAATGCCGACTACTCCTCCTGAGTCAAGCGAAAACCGGGCTCGGCTATTTTTCTTCCGATGCCGCGTTCTCTGTGCAGAATGGTGAAAGCCGCGTGAATCGGGCCTCCACCTGAGCCTCGGAAGCCGCATACACAGGCTTATTCACATTTATGTTGAAAACCGGCGCTTGCCTTTGGGCGGAAAGACGAGATAGGTATCCGTGAGCAAGGAAGAACAGGCGCGCGTTCGCGACGAACTGCTGCAAGGGCTGTACCGGAGCGTGTTGCGCTGCGAGCTCGCGCGCGCGCGGGCCGGCGACAGCTCGGGCAGCGGCTCGGCCTTGGACGCCCTTGCCGCGGGCGTGTGCGCGAATCTCAAACCCGGCGACCTCCTGCTCCTCCCCGCGCGCGGGGCTGAAAGCTTCCGCGTCGGGCGCGGCATCGCCACCGCCGCGCCCGGGAGTCCGCGCGAGCGCGAAGCGGGTGTCTTCACCTGCCCGCGCGATGGAGCTTCTGCCATCGGCTTTACCCTCGGGCTCGCCGCCGCGCTCGAGAAAAACTGCCCCCGGTCGCTGGTCGCAGTTCTGCTTCCGTCTCAGGCCTTGAAACAATCCACAGCCCCGGCACATGGAAAGCACACCCGCGCGAACGAAAAACAGAAAAAGTGGCCTGTGGACAAGTTGCCCGCGGACTGGAACGCGGCACTGCCCTACGCGGCGGAATGCCGGCTGCCCATCTTGTTCTTGTCGGCGCATGGGGCTTGGCCTCGCCGCTTTTCCGAGCCGGCAACCGAAGGAGGTCCGGGACCCGCCCCGCTGTATCCGTCCATTCCGGTCGACGGGGAAGATCCGCTTGCCGCCTACCGGGTAGCCTTTGAGTGCGCCGCGCGCGTACGCCTGCCTGGAGGCGGCCCTAGCCATATAGCTGCTGTTCCCTTTCGTCTGCGCAGGCAAACCGAAAACCCGAATGCGAGCCCGGATGCAAGTCCGGACGCGCGCGCGCGCCTTGAGGAAGCCCTGCGCAAACGCGGCGCCTTTTCCAAAGCGTGGCGACAGCAGCTGGAACGAACTCTGGTCGCAGAACTTTCCGCCTGAGCACGCCAGGCAAGGGCGCACCTCCAAGTTCCTGCCATTGCCGCAATGGAAAGCTCATGCCAACAAAGCGAATGATCTGCTGCCCTCATACATCCATCGAGCTCCTTCCGCCCGTTTACACCCGAGTTGCTGCACCCATTCCCACTCCATGACTTTCGCAAGGACAATTCTGGGGTGGATCGCAGTCCCGGCATCCCTTCGGTGAACTTTGCTCGTTCCCCTCGTCCTCTTGGAGGAGCGACGGACATGCTGGAAAGACATCGGAAGCCCTCAGTCCCCTGCTTCTTGCCTTCGCGCTCTTGACAAACTTCCTGCTCATGGACCCTCTCGCCATGGCAAAACACCCGTTTTCCCACGAAAGTGACTTCCGTAAGGGAAACCTTTGCATTGTTCCACGCGTGGCACACACCCTTTTTTCGACACTTTCAACGTGGTTTGGGAGTGTTTTAACGGGGATTTTGGGGGCTTTCTCGGCTCAAATCGTGCTGTTTTCGATACGACTTGAAACGAATCGAAGTCGTATGGAATAGGCGGCTTTCTGGAAAGACGCTTACGCGAATGGAAAAGGGGCGTGTGTGTGTTTTTGCGGCACACCTGCCCAAAGGTAATGGGCCGGTCTTGTGTTCCCACAAGGGTTCATCTACCCTCACCCATGAGCCGCGCCCACTCGATCGGGCCGCAGAACCAGGGGGCGAACCGCCCCGAGCGTCCGAGGTGAGAGTGAGATTTGCCGTAGCTACGTGTTTGCTGGCCGCTTGGGGCTTTCCCGTCTTGAGTTACGCGCAATCGGAGCCCCCGCCGCCGCAGCAGAATCCAGCGCCCTCGTCCCCGCAGCCCTACGCGCCGGAAACCCGGAATGCTCCCTACCAAGCGCCTCCCGGAGAGGTGGCGCAGCCCAAGGATTACCGGGTAGAGCTGCCGGTGCACCAGTTGGAAGGGCAGGGCTCGGCTTATATTCCTTACGACAGCTGGGTATACCCGGCGCTGGACAGGCTGGAAGGGCTCGGGTATCTCGATACGGCTTTCCTTGGACTGCGGCCGTGGACGCGCTTAAGCATCCTTCATATGCTCGAGCAGACCGCCAATCGAGTGGAAGAGGCGCGCGGGGCGGGGGCGGAGGAAGCACAAGGGATCTATCTTTCCGTGTTGAAGGAGTTATCGCCGGACCTCCAGTTCACGGGGGAGCATGCCGAGCTCGATACCGTCTATACGGATTTTCTGGGAATTACGGACACGCCGCTGAACGACAGCTTTCACCTCGGACAGACGATTTACAACAACTACGGCCGGCCTTTCCAGGCCGGAATCAATAACTACACCGGGGCGAGCGGCCGCGTCGAAGCGGGGCGGTTCACACTCCAGGTGCGAGGGGAATACCAACACGCCCCTTCTGCACTCGGGTACTCGACGGTGCTGGGCACGTTTTTGTCCGAGCAGGTCGACTTTATTCCGTACAACTCTGTTCCGCGCCAGGACACGCTGCCCGTAGGGCCGATCGGGTCGCAGAACCATTTCCGCCTGCTCGAGGCGAACCTTTCCTACCACCTGCTGAACCATGAGATCTCGTTCGGCAAGACGGACCACTGGTGGGG